>JAPDIX010000045.1 GCA_029259345.1 Archaeoglobi archaeon | reverse complement strand
CATGGAGACTTAGATGGACTTACCTCGGGGGCAGTACTATATAATATTCTATACAATACCGGCTTTAGACAATTAATAGTATTAATTTCGCAACCGTTTTCACTTCATAAGACTTTTGAAAAGATCTTTTATACGTGGTTTTGCAAATGCTATACGTTTTCCGATTATTTTTCCGTTCTCGTCTATTAAATAGACGCTAGTTCCAACTAATGCCACTTCAGGATGTGAATCCAAATATTCTACTTGCTTCTCAAACCTGTTTGGCAACGAAACGTCATCGGCATCCTGCCTTGCGATATATTTTCCTTTTGCAAACTTTAGTGCTTTATTTAGAGATTTTGTTAATCCAATATTTTTTTTATTGTTTATTGTTTTAATTCTTTCATCGTCGTAACTCTCAATTATTTCAAGCGAGTTATCCGTTGAACCGTCGTTGACAATAATAAACTCAAAATCGGTAAAAGTTTGGTTGAGTATACTCTCTATTGCTTCTCTCAAATATTTATCTCCATTATAGACAGACATTATTACACTTACTTTTGGATTCTCAGACACTTTTACTCACCCGCGCCAAATTTCTTTTGCTTTTTAAAGAGAATTAGTTTTTAATACTTACTGTAGCGGACCAGCCAAAGTATTTCTTGGTTAGTGAATATATATACTCTTATAACTCCAAGTCTGCTCAGCCGAATTTTAGTGTTGACTAATGAGTATAATGAAATAAAATAGGTCAGTTAGGATAAAGGCTTTATGTTGGTTTTTTGTTTTTGAAATATGGTGACGAGAACTTTGGGAGTATTTTTCACAGCCGGAATATCTGTGGAATTGTGGTATAGAAAAGGGTTATTCTTTAGAGAGAAGTTGATCTACGAAAAATTGCTGGAACAGAAGATATTTGATAAGATCTACTGGTTCACTTACGGAATTAATGATAAAGATTATAAGAAATATCTACCTAATGGTGTCAAGATAATACCTATGCCTAAAATCTTTAATTTTAATATAGGAAGAATAATATATTCAATTTTAATGCCACTCTTACAGCGCAGATATTTAAAAGAATGCCACATACTAAAGACCAATCAAATGTGGGGCAGTTGGACAGCAGTTATAAGTAAGATACTGTATAAGAAGCCTCTAGTTGTAAGAACAGGATACACGATCAGTTTGTTCTCACTGAAGGAAAATAAAAAGTTGAAATATTTTATAAATAGAATCATTGAAAAAATAGCGTATAAATTCGCCGATTCAGCGATTGTAGCGTCTAGGAAAGATTATAGATACGTAGTAAAAAGATACAATCCCAAGGAAATAGGTATAAACCCAAACTACATTGACATAAGCCTATTCAAGCCACTTACCATTAAAAAAGAGGGAGATGTTGTTTTCGTTGGTAGGTTATCACACCAAAAAAATGTATTCAATTTGATAAAAGCATTTGAAGATTTGAATTATACGCTGGACATCTATGGAGATGGTGAACTGAGAGAAAAAATAGAAAAATTAATTAAAAATCTAAAATTAAAAAATGTAAAGTTAAAAGGAGTCGTACCCAATTCAGAACTACCAAAAATATTAAATCAATACAAAGTATTTGTTTTGCCTTCGTTCTATGAGGGCACACCTAAAGCTTTGTTAGAGGCTATGGCTTGCGGATTGGCATGCTTAGGAACTAATGTAGAAGGTATTAAAGAAGTTATACACGGAAAGAATGGTTGGCTTGTGGGAACCGATGCACACGAAATTAGAAAAGGAGTTAAAATATTGATGGAAAACGAATTATTGAGAAAGAAATTAGGTAGAAACGCTCGAAAGACTATTGAGAAAAAGTTTAGCCTTGAAAAAGTCGCTGAGAAGGAAGCTAAAGTTTATAAATCAATGTTCGAAGAAGATGTGTATGAGAAGGAGAATTAATAGGCCTTGTTGAAGATTCTGACATCTACTCTCTAGGGTGATGTTATGGATCACGTCTTAAATGTAAATAAATGGCTTAAGTATTTTGGAAGTATGTTTATTAAGTTTTCAAAATATTTTTCAAGAGAAAGTTTGTATGTCTTGCTGGAGGATGCTATAAATAACTATGTAACCAATAAAGACAACATAAAAATTATCAACATTGGCGCAGGCGGAGAAATAAGCAATTTTCTAAAGAAAAAGGGGCTCAATGTACTTGAAATCGATATTGACCCAAAAAGAAAGCCCGATATAGTGTTAGATATTCAAGACATGTATTTAATACCAACAAATTCCGTAGATGTTGTTTTCTGTCTGGAAGTTTTAGAACATGTAAAAAATCCTTTTAAGGCCGTTAAAGAAATAGAAAGGATTTTAAAACCGGGTGGGATTCTAATCGGTTCAACACCATTTGTGTTTCCAATTCACGAAGAACCTCATGATTTCTTTAGGTATACTAAATTTGGCATATTAAACTTATTTGAAAACTTTGAGTGTGTAGTATTAAAAGAAAGAAATACGTATATAAAGTCATGGTATGTGTTATTACTGAGAATAGTGAATAGATATGTATACAATAAAAATATTATATCTGCTATTTTAATAATGTTATTGGCTCTAAGCCTCATGCCTATTGTTTTGATACTGGACAAATTTGTTAAACTTGACCTCTCCACAACAGGTTATTTTTACGTATTTAAAAAAAGGAGGGATACAAATGGTTAATAGCACCAATGATAAATTAGAACTGCAGGAAAAAGAGTACTATAAACCGTATCATCATTTGCTTGAGTTAGAAAATTATTCGTTTTTTGATGTTTTATGGTGGGGACTGGAATATTATTCCTATGTAAGTTTTATTGTAGAATATTTTAGTAAAATTATTGAACAGAATGATATAAGAATTGTAGCTGAAGTTGGTTGTGGGGATGGTAAAATTCTTTATGAATTGGCCAAAAGATACCCTAAGATTTTGTTTGAGGGATTTGACATTTCAAAAAGGGCAATAAAATTTGCGGAAGCATTCTCCTATGGGCTGAACAATATAAAATTTTTTGGTTACGATTTCAAAAATGCCCAGAAGAAGTATGATATTGTTCTATGTATTGAAACTTTAGAACACATTCCCGACACAGAGGTTAAAAATTTTCTTAAAACTATATGTAACAATCTAAACGATGATGGAATACTAATTCTTACAGTTCCCACCACCAACATAAAAAAACGTCCCAAACATTATAGACACTATGATATTCGTATCTTACAAAAACAAATACAAGATTATTTTATTATACGTGAAGTGTACTATTTACACAATGTTGGAGTAAAAACACGCTTGATAAGTCGTCTTCTTGTAAATTCTATATTTATTTTAAATTTTGCTCCATTGAGAAAAGTTTTGTTTAAATATTATAGAAATAATCTCCGAGTTGCCGATGCTGCCTCCGGTGCGCATTTATTTGCAATCCTCTCTAAAAAGAAATAAAAATTATGGTCTTGAGCAAAACTATTTATACCAAAAATAACAGACCAGCTGCATGGGCAGAAAGCGAATCTACGAAGTTGTAAAGCATTTACCAGCAGAAGAGCTCGATAAAAGGATCAAAAAGCTCGAAAAAGATACAAGAGTTCTCAAACGGCTTTACTTCATAAGATATCTCTACAGAGGGATGAGCGTTGAAGAGGCAGCCAGCTTGGTAGGAGTTACTAAAGCAACAGGCTACGCATGGCTTAAGAGATGGAATTCCAAAGGTTATGAAGGCTTAATTCCGGAGTTTGGTGGAGGAAGACCTTCTAAACTTACAAAGGATCAGAAGGAAGAACTCAGAGAAATGCTCAAGGAAGGAAATTCCTGGACAACGAAAGAAGTTCAGGAACTCATTGAAGCTAAGTTCGGGATTAGCTATTCTTCGTGGCAGGTCAGGAGAATTCTCAGATCTTTTGGAATGAGATACGCCAAACCCTACCAGAAAGATTACAGAAAGCCAGATGATGCTGAAGAGACTTTAAAAAAACTTAGATGAGGTTGGTCAATCGGATGTAATAGGATTCGTCGATGAGATGGCAGTTGAAGCGAATGCAAACACAGCGAGACTCTGGAGTTTTGGAAAGCCTGTTAAGAGAGTCGCTACCTACGTCAAAGCCAAGGTTGTTGGATTCTATTGTGTGAACGGAGAGAGCGTAATAGAGTTTCCTGAGAAAAATAAAGCTGAAGACTTTACAGCGTTTCTAAGAAAGATAAGGGAAGCAAATCCCGAGAAAAGGATCGTAGTAGTTCTGGATAATTTCAGGACGCATCATGCTAAGAAGGTGAAGGAGGAGGCCGAGAAGCTGAACATTTCGCTGGTTTACCTCCCTCCTTACTCTCCCGATCTGAATCCTATTGAAAACGTCTGGAAAAGTGTAAAAAGAGCAGTTTCAGAGAAATCTCCGCTTAATACGGAAGAGCTGAAGGAAGCGATTGCTAAAGCTTTCAAAAAGCTGACAGAGTCAATATCCTTTGCAAAAAGCTGGATTGAGAAGTTCTTGGGTGATAAGTTTAAGATGTTATGCACTTAACTATAAAATTCAGCACTTAACTACAACTTTATAACTGACCATGTGAATCACGTAAGCAAATGCCGTATTATCTCAACGGAGCAAAGACTAACGACATCGTAGAAAGTTACGCCAAGCTTATGGCTTAGGAACTCTATACAGTTTGCCAAAGCGGCCATAAGCAGAATAAAACCGTTGTTGCTCTTCTCACTTCTCAAATAATTCCCCTCAAGCTTTAAAATGGATTTATCCCTTCTGTGCTTCTCCTCAATCCAGAATCTCTTGAGATACTCTTTTATTATGTTCTCTGCTTTTTTCTTCCAGTTTGTTGAAACTAAGTAGTAGGGTTTTTTTATCTTCCATGATACATTTAACTATCTTAACCCTACCAACCTCAGGAATGTTAACGACTTTGAATGCTAGATAAAACTCCTTTCCTTCAACAGTTCTCTTGCAGAGCTTCTCTTTCTCGAATAACTCCTCTATTCTGAATTTCTTTCCAAACACTTCAACAATCCAGCTCTTCTTTACTCTACCAATGTATAAAACCTTGTTTTCCTTTGCTCTCCTCAGAACTTCCTTTGTCGTCACAAAACCTCGCAACGAACTTCCCCACGTTTTTTTGAAAGATAATCTATTATCTCGGCGTAGATTTCAGTGCTCTTCTTTTCTGGAGGTTTTATGGTTGTGTAGGCAGTATATATTCCTTTGTCTGTGAAAAGGCAACAGTTTATCTGTTCCTGAAGGATTTCGTAGCATTCCTTGACGTAGTTCCATCTGAGCTTTGCTGAGTAAACTTTTTCGCTGTAACGCTTTAAGAATGTCGAATCTATTATTCCCGTAAGACTGATTCTTCCGTCAATAATTCCGGGAAATAACTCAAGCTGGTTAAAAAGGAGATCTTCGATTTCCGTCAATCTTTGGATACTTTTGATTATTGTCGTTCTATCTTTCCCGATTATGTCTTCTGATATGCTTTTAATTGTCTTGATTATAGTAAAAGTTCTTATCAGAGAATATGCTGTTAAATCTTCCGCAATGCTGAAACCTAACTCGTTCAGGGATTCTGTCATAAGGTTGTGTAGTAAACCAAGTACAGGTATCTGACGTTCATCCAATTCTAATTTGTAGTGCATAAGTATGTTTTGATATGATTATATAATAAATGCTTTTCGTTCACATCGTCAGTTATTTAAGGTCACATCTGGTTGAACATTCAAACGTCGCACCTCTGAATCTCAATATCGCCGTAAAACTCCTCCTGCTTGATCAGAATTTTCCTCCTGAAGGTGAGATGCAGTATGGAAATATAATAATCAACAAGTGTTGAAACGTCCCATCTTCTTACTAGAGAGAAAAGGGTCGTTGATCCAGATCTTCCTAGCACATCGAAGATCTCCTTCTCCACCCTTGCGATTGTCTCCTCTAAGCTCTCCTCGTGTGGAACTTTTAAAGCAGCCTCTATCGTAACATCCTGTCTCCGAGCCCTCCTCCTTCTCCTCCTTTTCTCCACTTCTTCAGCTCTTTTCAACTCATCAATCAAATCCTTCAGCGTGGTTATTTTCCTAACCCTTCTTCTTTGAGATGCGAGAATTTCAAGCAGCGTATCTTCCATCTCCCCTTCTTCATACTCCGGAAACTCTATGGGCTCATCTATAAAGTAAGGGAAGTAATCCTCAACCTCATCTTCGACTTCTCCAATTGCCTCAAGCGTTATTGCTTCTGCCTTCATCCTGATTAGGATTGCAGCATAAAGCAAAACTCTTCCAGAGACTCTCAAATCCAGCCTTTTTGCAGCCTCAATCCTTCTCAGAAACCTATCCGTAACATCAACTACATTGACATTCCAGGGATCAATCTCCCCCCTTTTGGCCATCTCAATAAGGATCTCAATCGGATCCTCGAACTCGTAATTCAGTTCGTTGTCTTGAGCTTTATTCCGGTTACCAGTGATACGTTATCCCTCCCCAAAGTTATTCCTACAATAGCATCAGCATTCTCAAGCATAGGCCTCCTCAATGAGACAACAATAAACTGCGCATCTTTAGATCTTTTCTTTATCATCTTCGCCACTCTGCTCACATTGACACCATCTAAGAACATATCAACTTCATCAAAGGCGTAGAATGGTGCTGGCTTGTACATCTGAATAGCGAAGACTAATGCTAGAGCAACCAAGCTCTTCTCTCCCCCGCTCATAGATTCGAGCTTTTGAACGGGCTTGTTGTTTGGCTTTACCTTAATGTAAAGCCCACTGTTAAATGGATTGTCGCTGTCAAGGTATAGCTCCCCCTCCCCGTTTGCCAGTTCCCTTATAATCTCCGCAAAGTTTTTGTTTATCGCAGTAAAAACTTCAAAGAATATCTCTCGCTTCATCTTCTCATACTTGTCAATCCTGTTCAGAATATCCTCCCTCTCCCTCTCCAGAACCATCTTTTTCTCTACAAGCTCATCCCTTCTCACCTTTACCTCATCATATTCCTGAATAGCCTTCAGATTAACATCACCAAAGCTTGCCAGTTCCTCTGTAAGCTTATACAGAACCTCTCTAACCTCTTCTACAGGTGGAAGGTTCTCTGGAATTTCAACATCTCCAAACTCCATCATCTCATTCTCAACACTCTCAAGCCTTTCAATTTGGGTTCGCATTCTATCCTCAAGCCTTTGAAGTTCAAACTCGATCTTGTTTTTCTCATCCTCAAGCTCTCTAAGCTTCTTAAGCTCTTCGTCTCTCTCTCTTCTCAACTCTTTAAGCTCCTTGCTCAACTCCTTCTCTTCCTTTCTCAACTCTTCAAGCTCTTTGTTTATCTCACCCAATCTCTGCCTACCCTTCTCAATCGTATCCTGAAGTTCGGCCTGCCTGCTCTTAAGCTCTTTAACGTAACTCTCTTTTTCTTCCAGAGAACTTTCAAGTTGCCTCCTTTTGAATTCCAGTCCCTCAATCTTCTTTTCGATGGACATAAGAATTTCTCTGTTTCTCTGATACTCCTCCTTAACACTTTCAAGCTCCTCAACGATTTTTGGTATTTCACTTCCTCTCAGCTTCCCCTCAATCTCCTGAATTCTCTCTTCAAGATCTTTAATCTCTCCCTCTACATCTTTCAGCTTATCATTGTATTCCTTGAGTTTCTTTATACTCTCCTCTCTTTCTTTGAGTCTCTCCTCAATTTTTCTACTCAACTCTTCAACCCTCTTTCTACCATCTTCAATCTTCTCGCTTAGAATATTCACGGCAACTTCCATCTCATTTACAATTCCAGTAAGCCTGTTAACCTCTTCTTTGTATTGCCTTCTTAGACTTTCGGCTCTGTTGAGTTCTGAGAACAAAGTATCTTTCTTCTTTTGCAAATTGAAAATCTTATCAGCCAGTTCTCTTTCTTTCTCCACCAGCTCCTTTGACACAAGAATACCTCTTCTTTCACTACTTCCTCCAGACATTAGTCCAGTTCTCTCTACTATATCACCATCAAGAGTTACGAGCCTGTAACCTCTATCCATTAACCTTCGCGCAGTCTCTATTGTGTCAACAACGACAGTGTCTCTCAAAATAAATCTGAAAACAGGTTGAAACTTCTTTTCGCACTTCACAAGATTGACCGCGTAGTCAATTACACCATCCTCTTTAAGAATGGATTTATCAAGTCTGAGGTTGAAGTTCTTTATCTTTCTAAGCGGTATGAAGGTTGCCCTTCCACCCCTCACGGATTTAAGGTATTTTATTGCGGTAACCGCATCATCCTCAGTCTCTACGACTATGAACTGCAAAGCATTTCCTGCAGCAGCCTCTACCGCACTCATGTATTCTTCATCAACCTCTCCAAGCTGTGCGACGGTGCCGAAAATTCCCGGTAGTTCTTTTCTGTTTCTTGCATCAAGCAATATCTCAACGGGCTTCGAGTATGTCCTGAGAGCCGATAATTTCGCCCTTACTTTTGCAAGTTCGAGTTCAGATCTTTTGAGCTCCTCTTCAATATCGGATATCTGGGAACGGAGGTTGAAAAGGTCTTTGTCTGCTGAGCTAAGTCTGTTTCTCACATTCTCGAGTTCCATAGCGTTTCTCTCAATCTCGTCCTTCTTACTCTGTCTTTCTCTCTCAAATTCCTCAATATTTGCTTCCAACCCGTTTATTTCTCTTTTAATGTCTTCAGCCTCAATCTCTATTCTTCTCAGTAGCTCAATCAGTCTATCTCTCTCCCTTAGCAACTCTCCCCTTTCCTCCTTCAAGCTGTCGAGTGCTTCTCTCTTCTGAACAAGCTCGTCACGCATCCCCTTGTATTCCTTGTCAACCACTTCAAGTCTCTGTTTAAGCTCATCCATTCTTCTTGTAAGGTCATCAACGATCTCACCGATGTGGATTCTCTTAATCGCATTCTCCTCGATTTCAGCCTCAATTGCTTCAATCTCCTCTCTTATTTTTGACATCTCTCCGAGGTTTCTGACAATATCCTCTTCGATTCTCTTACCTTCCTCGAGATAAAAGCTCTCTGCACGCTTTATTGACTCAAGCTCGGATGTTAGCTCAAGTATTCTCGATTGAATCTCAGAAGCCCTCTCATCCCCGATTTCAGATATCTTTTCAGCAATACTGTTTATCTTCTCGTTAACTCTCGAAATTTCCTCAGAAATTTTCGGAATTTTTGCCGTTAGGTCGTCCTTCTGTTTCTCTATTCTCTCAAGTTCTCTCTCAATTCTCTCCTTGTTTGAAAGAACACTCCTATACTCATGAGCCTTCAAATATTTCTCATACTCCTCCTTTCGATCTAGAACTTCCTTGTACCTCAAAGCCTCGCTTCTATCCCTTTCAAGAGAGTTTAACCTATCATTTACTTCGGCAATAACAGCCTCAAGCTTCTCTATACTTTCTCTCACCCTTTCAAGCTCTTCCAAAGCCCTCTCCTTCTTCTCATCAAATTCTGAAATTCCGGCAACATCATCTATTATCTTCCTTCTCTGGAAGGGAGACATCTCTATTATTCTCGTCACATCTCCCTGCATTACGACATTGTATGCATCACTGTAGATTCCAAACTGGGAAAGAAAATTGTGGATGTCTGAGAGGCTCACGCTTTTTCCGTTGAGGTAGTAGTAGCTGTAATATCCTCTGTCCGTCATCTTAACTCTTCTCATAATCTCGTATTTTTTGCCATTCTCAGCAAATAGAATTGCAACTTCAGCATCCTTCTTACCATTGTGAATTAAGTCTGGTAACTTCTCAGCCCTGAGCTGTTTGGTTGAAGTGGATAATCCGAGGCAGAATAGAATAGAATCTACTATATTTGATTTTCCACTGCCGTTAGGCCCGGTGATAACCGTAAATCCCTTGTAAAACGGAATTTCGGCTTTTTTACCGAAAGATTTGAAATTCCGTAGGCGAATCTTTTCGATGTGCATCTTAATCGCAGACTATTATTCCATCCTCATCGTTCTTCTCATCTTTTTGTTTGTCTCTTCTTTCTGAATCAATTACATCATCGCTTTCCTTTTCGACCACTTGTTCATCACTTTGTAGAGTGGAAAACACTTCAGTTTTAACTTTCCTCTCACTATCCTCCTTCTCAATCAAACTTTTTATTTCACTTTTAATATATGCGACTTCGTTAATCACACTCTCTATGGCTCTCCTTAGTTCAACGATTTTAGATTCAATTTCAGAGATTTTCTGGATCGAATCTGGTATTTCTGCCTTTATCTGGGCTATAATGTCTTGTTTTAGCCTTTCAATCTCTTCTTGATTATATGTCATCTTTTTCAGTTCCGCCAACTCTCTCTCCTTTTCAACAAGCTTCTTTTCAAGCCTTTCGATGAGCAGATCCCTTTCCGACATTTTATAAAAGAAATGGTTAAAGTCATTAATAAGCTTTTTCCTTGATTGTCACCTTCAGCAAACTTTCATCTGCAATTGTGTAGTATAGGGGTGTTACATGCGATAGACCAAAAATATACACTAAATGAATTGAAACATTTTATTTTTCAACAGCAACAGCTATAGCATCTCCCTTAGCGATCAATTCTCCATTACGGGTTATCCTGAGGTCGCAAAACATTATTCTACCCTTTTTTGTAGCTTCTGCCTCTCCTATAAGCTCTTCACCTTCGAAGGCAGGCTTGTAGAAGTCAACCTTTATGCTAAGGGCAACCCTTTCCCTACCATCAGAATTTGCTGCAAGAGCAAAGGCCGCATCAGCCAGAGCCATTATGTAAGACCCGTGGGCAGTTCTGTGAAAATTGAGATTGTTCTCTCCCACCACACCTTTTACCCTTGCATATCCCTCTCTAACCTCAAGAACCTCAATACCGAGAAATTCCCTAAATTTGTCCGCTTCAAGATTCATGTTTAGAGAAGCATCTTTGAGGATATAGTATTTTTCACGTATAGGTTTCGGGAGATGAAAGTTAAATCTACTTACAAGGGCATTTGGTGTACAAAGGGCTGAAACCATTAGAAGTTACGTGCGTATCGGACTGGTGATGTTGAGATGACCATTAACAAAGTAACTTCAAGTTTGGTCTCAAGGAAAAGAAGGTGTAAAAAATCAAAGTTGCAAAGCCTTCAAAAGTTCTGAAAGGTTGTTTTCCTCTGCGTACTTTCTTAGGTCAGTATAACCCTGCATTGCCGCATCTATAGCCTGTCTGAACGCTCTCGCTCCCGCAGCAGGACCATCTGGATGAGCATGTATTCCTCCACCCGCAGCCACGACAACATCCCGTCCGAGTGTATTCACGAGCTTTGGAACCATGATTGGCGCTATACCACCAGAAGGCATTGGGAAGCATGGTTTTATATGGTAGAAGGGATATCTGTGATGCTTAGCCACCTCAATGTACTTCTCCTCCAGCATTGGAGCTTTGCCGTAGGGTGCTGGGTAAACGACTATGTCTGCACCAGCTAATCTCGGCAATTTTCCGAGAATTAGCGTACTTCTTACACCCGAAGTAGGAGAGACGTAGTATGCTCCTGCCACATCCATATGGGCCATTATGGGCACCTTTATGCTTTCATCCTCTGCCAGAGCCCTGAGAACTGGGAAGCCAGTGGCGAGGTAGTTCACGAGTAAACAATTAGCTCCCAACTCTATAGCCCTCTCCGCATTCTCAAGCACCTCTGGCAGATCTGCTGTGACGTTGACAGCATACAGAGTTTTCTCGCCCTTCTCTTCGTTTGCCCTGTCAATCGCCTCCATGAATTTCGTAACCCTCTCCTCAATGGTGTTAAACTCAGGATTAGCGAGTAACTCATCATCCTTGATTATGTCAACTCCTCCCCTTGCAACCTCATATGCCAGCTTAACCCCTAAATCTGGGGGAGAGTAAACATCGGGCTTTATCATGTTGTTGAGCAAAGGCCTCTCTTTAACTCCAAGAACATCCCTAACACCCCCTATTCCGAACTTTGGACCTCCGAATCCCTTAACGAACTCTTCAGGAAATCTCAGATCAAGCAATTTTAGTTTGGGAGCCATTGATATGTTTCCGACAACGGTTGAGAAAAGCATCGAAAGCCTGTCTCCGATATTCTTCCACGGGAAAGCAATCTGAACTATAAAGTTTCTCCAATCTACCTCCTGTAGGATCATAACTTCATAGTCTGGGATCTCGTAAACGCCTATAACCTTCGCAACATGTTTCTTTCTGACTTCCGGTGTCTCTCCCGGAACAGGTAGCCAGGTTCCGGTGCTCTGCTCCAGAGCCAAAACCTGCGCGATCTCGAATGGGTTCATACCTTTCGGAAAGGACATGTAGTATGTTCCGATTATGTAGTCTCCCGGATCAACTCCTTCCGGCAAAGCTTCGGGATTTGCTTCAGGATGTTCAAACTTCTGAAATCTCAACCTAACGCCGAGCTGCATTCAATCACCCCAACTGCGGAAACACTTCCTTGTAGTCTATTTCTCTCCTACCCATATCATCCTCAACCTCGAGAATTAGCGGTATCCTTTCAATCCCGATTGATTGAAGTATCCGTTGGGCAAGCTTTAGAGCATCCACCGGGTCGATGCATGCTTCGGGCGGCATTACTCCTATCCCATCAACCTTTCCCATACCCATCAGCATTGCACCTATTGCTGCCGGAATCCCGGTTCCTTCGCCCATCCCCATTCCCTTCGAGGCGAGAGAGAAGTAGTATCTTTGAGTTTTTCCATCTTTCTTCCCCCTAACTGCGACTGTAACGCATCCCATGGGCTCAGTTATCCCAGCCTTTTTAAGTAATTCTTCTCTCTTCGACAGAATAAAGGCAACCGCAAACTCAAGAGGATCAACCGTCTGCTCTCCAACCTTCAGCGGTGGTGAGGAGGTCATACTTATTCTTACAAGAGTCTTGATCAACTCTGCATATTCGGGAGGTAAGACAAGGCCGAGGTTTGTCACTCTTCTAACGCCTTGAATGTATTTGGGTAGAGTGATTGTTTCTGGATGTGGGTAGGCGTAAACTCCGTATTTCCCGATTAGGGGAAACTCAAACTCCTCTTCAAGTGCTTTACCACTCTCCTCAAACAGCTTAACAGTTTTAAACTCTCCATCCAAAAAGACAGGTATATCCATTTCCATCGAATGTATGCGGTGCTTAACAACGGCAGCACCCTCCGTGGGCTCCCCTCCATGGGCGTGGTAGATGTCTATGGCTTCAGTCTCATCGAAAATATGTTGAGCAGCATACTTAGCCAGCAGATTTGCCAACCCGGGAGAACTGCCCATCCCGATAACAGCTTTAATTCCAACCTTCTTAGCATCCTCATCCATCTTCAGCTGCTCAACTGTTGCATCGTAGTCGTCGCAAATGTCTACGTAGTTAACTCCCGCCTTGATCGCAGCTCTCAGCAATTTTGGCCCGTACTCGTAGAAAGGACCAACACAGTTCAAAACAACATCTACACCCTCTATCAGCCTTGCTACCTCGTCTATATTTGATGCATCGCATTTAAACACTCTGTCCTTATCTATCTGGCATATTTCAGCAGCTCTTTCTGCTGCCTCAACGTTTGCATCTCCAAGTTGCAGTTCGGAGAAAATTCCAGATTTTGCAATAATTAACGCAGCAGTTGTGCCAACCGTACCGCACCCTAAAACAACACATTTCATACTTTTCAATACGTTTACACGATAAAAAGATTTTGATTTAACGTTAAATTTTTTGGCTAGTTTTTACATTGTTTAGGGTGGTAAACTCCGAAAACAACGATCTTTTCACTCCTATTTCAGGAATCTACCACCTCTTTGGCAACATCTCATTAAGCTGATGGGTACTACCAAATTTTATTTCTCCACAAGAAACAAAGGGGGCGGGGAATTATAAATCCACACTTCAAAACCCTCAATTCCTCATCCCTCTTACAGAAACTGTATCCATTCCCACTTCTCCTCAACCCTGTATACTGTTTTCTTAACCACAGTAACCGGCTCTCATACCGTTTCAGATTTTCCACAGGAAATGAAGGGGGTAGAGGTAATTCAGTGCTCGCCCGTAATGTACCTGTAAGCGGAGAATGCAGCAACTGCTCCATCTCCGCATGCCGTGACGACTTGCTTTAATGGATTGTCACAGCAATCTCCGGCAGCAAAAACACCTTCAATGTTTGTTTTCTGCTCCTTATCAACCTTTATGTATCCCATGTGGTCTCTCTCAACTCCAAGTTCAGCCACAATATCTGTTGCAGGCCTCATACCTATCGCAATGAATATTCCATCAGCATCAATCTCAATCTCTTCCTTCCTCTCTCTATCATATGCAATAACTTTCTCAACCATCCCCGATCCAACAATCTTTCTCAATGTTGTGTTCCTTAGAATATCAATCCCCCTCTTTTCTACTTCCTCAATTAACGCCTTCTCAGCTATGAAAGAGGGCGTTCTTGATACGATCATGACCTTGCAACCAATATCGTGTAGATATATCGCATCTTCAAGAGCTTCCTTACCACTACCGTAAACAATCACTTTTTTACCTCTGAAAAAGTTTCCGTCACAAGTGGCACAGTAACTCACACCTCTTCCAATAAAAACACTCTCTCCCTCCATTCCAGCCTCTCTGTGTTTTCCACCGGTTGCGACTATAACGGTTTTTGTTTCATACTCCCCATTCTCAGACACAATTGTGAATGTCTCACCGCTCTTCTCAACTTTCTCCACTTTCTCCATCTTCCACTCAGCTCCAGCTTTTACAGCCTGTTCTTTCATCTTCTCAAGAAGCTCCATTCCGCTGCCCTCAAAACCCGGATAGTTTTCAATATTTGCAGCAAGGGAAAGCTGGGAGACAGGGTCTACAGTTTCAAAAAATACAGTTTTAAGGCCATATCTCGCGGCATATAAAGCAGCAGTCAAACCTGCTGGACCTCCACCGATTATCACCACATCGTACATACAGTCAAGTAGTTAGAATGGCTAATAACATTTGTCCGCTTTTGAAATTTGGAATAAGTTCGGGGTGTGTCAAACAACTTGGGCTGCATGGCAAACTCCCTTAGTTTACTGAAACCTAAAAGCAACCTTCAACAGCTCAACTTTCAGCCTCTCATTCAACCACATAATATGTGAGATCAAGAAGTTGTACAGTTCACTCCCTTCCCTAAGGTTGCTAATCATTCTTGGAATGTCAATTTCTAGCGGGCAGTTCTTCTTACACTTTTTGCATGATAGGCAGAACCTCAAAATATTTTCATCTCCTTTAATTGCATCAATCAAAGCAAACCTCCCACCGGGAAATCTATTACCATAAACAGAATGAGCAGGGCAATTTACAACACAGTTCCCGCATCCAAGACAGTAAAGAATCTCTTTGAACTCAGAAGCAGAAATTTCGCTTCTTCCATTATCGAGCAGGATGAGGGAAATCTCCTCAGGACTGCCAGATTTAATTAACTTCTTCTCAATGTCTGCTGTTTTGGCATTTCCCGATATTATCTCAGTAAATGAGGGCAGCATCTCACCTGTAGCGAAGAAACTCTGAACCTTTGCAGCAGCAACAGCATCCTCAAGAGACGGATAGACTTTATCTATCCCTGTGAGGATTATCCACCTCTTTGGTCTGTGCATCACCTCGTAAATGTTGCCTTCGTTGTGGACAACAACCACTGCTCCCTCCCGTGTTATGGCATTTGCTCCCGTAATCCCAACTGCAGCGTTCTCAACCCTTTTCTTAATATCCTCTCTCAAAAGTTCAACGATATTTTCTGCTGAAGGAACAATTTCTGTCTTGAAATGGTTTGATAGTTTTTCAGCAATCATTCTAACTGATAAATGGGCAGCAGGTCCTGTAGGATGTGAAGGGTCTTCATTCAGAATCTGAATTATTCTGTCACCAATGTCGGTCTCTACTACCTCAACACCTCTGCTCTCAAGCTCCTCTCTCAAACTTATCTCTTTTGCCACATTTGATTTTGACTTAGCAACTACCCTCTCACCCTCCAGAAGCTCAGTTATTGCCTTTAGCGCATCTTCCTTGTTTTTTGCCAGATACACGTCAAAACCCCTTCTCTCAAAATTTTCAATAGATTCACTTAAAAGCTCCTTATTCCCAGTGCTCCTCTCCCTAACACCCCTAATTTTTTTGGCAATAGATTTAATCTCGGGATACCTTTTTAAATTCTCCTTCTGCCTCTCTCTCAGCAGCTTGAAAGCTTTGTTCATTGCTACGAGCTTTTCAACGTCTCCAATATCCACAAAATTTTTACTTATGTGAGTATTTTAACATTATTCGCTCATCTCATCAAACCCTATATCGTCCCTCTTTCCAATCAGAAACTCAAATTCTTGGGGTGTAATAACGGGCTTTTCAAATCTTTCTGAATCGTCGTAGCTTATTCTTGGACAGGCTGTGTTGACGTAGAAATCGTAGGAAAGGTTGAAAAGTTCCTCAGCCCTCACGTTGTTGAGGTAGATTATATGGGCTTTTACACCCCTCTCCTCACCCGCTTCTTTCAGTCTCCTCGCTAATTCCATCCTCCTTTGCCCGGGCTTTGAGGAGACAATTATTCCAACTTTGTTTTTTCCTACGCATTTTGAAACGATAAAATACCTCTTTTTGACAAAGTTTTTTACATCAACCTCCTGCATCGTCCTGCTTAGGGGATTGAAAGCGTAAACCCTTTTTTTTGTGCGTATGGCAGCCCCAATCGCATGAAACAACCCATCACCGATAAAAACAACAGCATCAGCTTTGCTGTCTCTGAGAACTGAATAGTTGCAGCCCAAAACCTGACCCGGATACTGTATTCTACCACTCCCTCTTCCAATCTCAACCTCGTATCCCCTACCTCTCAGCCACTCCGCAACATCCTTCAGCCTGTGAACATATTGGGCTGTAGAAATCAGCGCAATCTTCCTTTCTGGAACGTCTATTTCAATTCTTGGGTTGTAGTCAATAAAATAGGGAACGTAAACAACTCTTTCAACACTGAGTATGGGTGTATGCGCAAAATGGAGGAGACAGTCAACTTCTTCGAGAATGGTTGTATCAATATCGCATGCACCGTAACTTGTTTCTCCTGAAATCAGAACTTCAAAACCCCTCCTCTCGATCTCGTTTGCGATCTCAAAAGCATATCTTTTAAGCCCGTCAGGTAGCTGAATGCCAACCCTTCTCGCATTTTTCAACTTTTCAAAGGGAATCTGAAACATAGAGAAAGGACGTCATTAGATTTATAAAATACTCCGACAACTCTGTCTAATGAAGGATGTCAGGAGGCTTGATGCTTATCTCGACAAGCTCAGGATAAAGGATAAAGATGGAGAGGAGAGGAAAATTTATGCAGAGGTGCTGGATGGGAGAACACTCAAAATTCTATACAAGCTGTCAACAAAGGGTTACATAACTGCGCTCGGAGGTGTTGTTAATACTGGCAAAGAGGCAAATGTTTTCTATGCGGATGGGTACTTTAATGGCAGAGAGGTTGGGATGGCGGTTAAGATATACAGGATTGAGACAAGCGAATTCGATAAAATGGATGAATACCTGTTCGGGGATGAGAGGTTTGATATGAGGAGAATATCTCCTAAGGAAAAAGTGTTTATCTGGACAGAAAAGGAGTTCAGAAACCTTGAGAGAGCAAAGGATGCTGGAGTAAGCGTTCCAGAACCATTTGTCTATATGAAAAACGTCCTTCTCATGGAGTTTATAGGAGAAGATGAAATTCCAGCTCCGACGCTCTTCGAACTCGGCAAGGAGCTGAAAGAGCTTGATGTTAATGCAATTTTCGAGGATGTACTGGAAAACCTGAAGAAACTTTACGCTGAAGCCGAACTTGTACATGCAGATCTGAGCGAGTATAATATTATGTACTTCGACAAAGTCTACTTCATAGACATGGGACAGGCTGTGATAAAGAGGCATCCGATGGCTGAAAGCTATCTGGAGAGGGATGTGAGAAATATTGTCAGGTTTTTCGGAAAATTTGGTGTTAAGGCAGATCCAAATGAAATTCTGAAAGAAATAAAAGGTGTTAAGTATGAACGTTTTGGAGATTGAAATTCCCGAAGACAGGATTGGCGCTCTTATTGGTAAAGACGGAGAGATTAAGAAGCTGATAGAGGAGAAAACTGGCTGCAAGCTTAAGGTTAGCAGCAAATTCGGTTTTGTTAGGATCGAATGTGAAGACGCTATTGGTTTTATGAAGGCGAAGGATGTTGTAACTGCAATAGCGCATGGATTCTCCCCAGAAATCGCCCTAAGGTTGCTAGATGATGAAATGCTCGTTCTTGAGGTTATTGACCTCTCAGCTCTCATTTCCGAGAGCGCAATGAGGAGAATCAAGGGCAGGATAATCGGGAAGGAGGGCAGGATGAAGAGACAGATTGAGGAAACGCTGAACGTAAACATCTCAATTCATGGTAAGCATGTTGCGATTATTGGCGAGGTTGAGAACGTTGCTGCTGCAAGAGAAGCAGTCATGATGCTTGTTGATGGTGCCCAGCACTCGACCGTGATAAAGTTCATAGAAAGGAAAAAGCGAGAGCTGAAGTCCAGAAGTCTTGAGTGGTTATGAGTTGGCTGATAATAACTGAAAAAGACAATACGGCAAGAAGAATTGCCTCAATTCTCTTTAAAGATGTTAAAATTCTGAAGAAGGGAAGAATCAACTACTACCACTCCCCATCGAATAATGCTTACGTCGTCGGGCTTAAGGGACATATTGTAGAGCTTGATTTTCCGAAAGAGTTTAACAACTGGGCGAAAACACCTCTTGAGAAACTTTTAGAGGTCGAACTCGTTAGGAAGGTTAAGGAGAGAGGAATAACGTCGCTTTTGAAGACTCTTGCCAAAGATGCTGAGAGGGTTACTGTGGCCACGGATTATGACAGAGAAGGAGAGTTAATCGGTGTTGAAGCCCTTGAGATTGTGAAGGGCACAAATCCGAAGGTTAAGGTGGACAGGGTGAAATACAGTGCTGTTACGGAGCAGGAGATAAAGACAGCGTTTTCTAAGCCCACAAAGGTGGACTTTAATCTGGCAAACGCTGCTTTAGCGAGGCAGAAAATTGACCTGATCTGGGGTGCAACTCTCACAAGACTCATTTCGGTGCATTCGGGCAAAATGGGAAAGGAGTTTCTAAGTGTGGGGAGAGTTCAGACCCCAACGCTCAGGTTGATAGTAGATAGGGAGGCAGAAATTCAGAAGTTCAGGCCTGAAAAGTACTATGAAATCTTTGCCGAATTTGAAAAATTTACGGCAAAGCATCCAAAGAAATATGGCAGTAAGGGGGAAGCAGAGAAAGTTTTTTCGAAAATAGGAGAGACTGCCAAGGTTGTGACTTTCAGCAGAAATGAGGTTGCTGAGGCAAAGCCCGTTCCCTTCAACACAACTGAATTTCTGAGAGAAGCATCAAAGTTCATGTCGCCACACAGAGCTATGGCAATCGCCGAAACCCTCTACATGAATGGTTACATCAGCTATCCCAGAACCGATAACACGGTTTACCCCAAAACTCTCAATCTCGTTGGGATAACGAAATCGCTGGCGAAATTGTTTCCAAAGGAAGTGGAAATTGTATTGTCACAAAAAAGAATCACGCCGTCACGTGGGAGGAGAGAGACGAAAGATCACCCGCCTATCTACCCGACAGGAGTTGCAAGCAGAAAGGAGCTTTCGAAGGATGAATGGAGGATTTATGAGCTAGTTGTCAGACGTTTTCTTGCCACTCTTGCTCCAAAGGCTCTGTGGGATGTCAGGAAAGCTGAACTTGAGAGTAATGGTGTGAAACTTGTTGCAAATGGCAGAACCCTCATCGAGCCGGGATGGAGGGCGATATATGTTTACTCAAAGGCTGAAGAGAGCGAAATTCCAATTCTGAAGAAGGGCGACAGTCTAAGGATAATAAAAAAGAGACTTGAAGAGAAGGAAACCAAACCACCAGCCCGCTACTCCCCTTCTTCTCTCATAAAGATGATGGAGAAGCTAAATCTTGGCACAAAGTCAACGAGGCATGAGATAATCCAGAAACTCATGAGCAGAAGGTATATTCATGGCAACCCCTTCAGACCGAGTGAAACCGCTTTTTCCGTAATAAACGTCCTTAAAAAGGAGGCCGAGACGATAACACTGCCTGAAATGACAGCAAAACTCGAAGAAGAAATGGACATGATTGCTGAAGGTAAAAAAGAAGAGATAGAGGTTGTTGAGAGTTCAAAAAAGATGCTCATGAAAATTCTGAAAACGATAGATTACGGTAAACTGGGCAAGGAATTGAAGGAAGGGGTTAAGAAGGACAAGGTTCTTGGCAAGTGTCCAGAATGTGGAGGAGAACTTGTTTTAAGAAAGTCTAAGATGAAAAAGAGGTTTATCGGCTGTAGCAACTTTCCCGATTGCACCTTTACCCTCCCGCTACCGCAGAACGGTGCTTTGTATGTCACTTCGAAACTTTGCAAGGAACATGGAATCAAAGAAGTCAGGATCAGAACGAAAAAAGGATACTGGAATCTCGGCTGCCCTTACTGTAATTACCTCAGGTGGAAGGAGGGGGACAGATAAAACACGATTTTTGTTCTGTCAATTTATCTCTAATAATTTTTAGATACTGCACCTCAACCAATCTTTTCTTTAAACAAGCTTAGCAGGTCCTCAATCATTGCGACAACTCTATCTCCTATCTCTGTAAGCCTATATTGGCCATCTTCTTTTGTTATAATATCGAGTTGCATCAGTACCTTGAGGTGTCTGTCAAGAATGCTTGGGTTAAGCTGAGTGTCGAACATCAGTTCGGAGAATCTTTTTGGACTCCTCTCCAAACTGTAGAGTATATCACTCACTCCTTTCCTCGCGATAACTTTGAGCACATCTTTTAGATTGAAACCGAGTTCCTCTCCAAATCCGTCCTTGGTTTCTATCATTTTCGTCACCGAAAGGATATGTGTTCAGTTAACTCTTAAATTTATCTTTGTAATTAAAAATTGTATCAAGGAAATTACATTTATGTTAGTGGGCAAAGTCCTTATACCTTTACAGCAAACTGTATTTATGAAAGCAGGCTCAATAGCCTCGAATCCCAACAAGCTGAGGATAATGAATTTGCTCATTAAAAAGGAACTCAATGTTGATGGGATAGCCAAGTCAACAAGATTGCCACCAAACCTCGTTAAGGGCTTAGTCGGGGAACTCCTCAAAGAGGGTTTTATTGGTGAGAAGGAGGGGCTTTACTTTGCAACAGACGAAGGCAAAAAAGCTATGAAGACTTTGAAAGTGTGAGATGCTGAGAGAATCAGAAACTAAGGATGAAAAAATTTTCATTCTTCGGAACATTGTTGAGGTAAGAATTCCAAAAAAAGTGTATTCCAAGCTGGAGAAGAAGTATTCAAAAGAATATATCATCTCTTATTGTGACGCAAAGAGCGTTTTGAACAGAGTTACTGGTAGAGAACTCGTTTTTGTAACAAGAGAAAGTGGTATTCCGTTACTCGGACACTCTGCCTTTGGAATCATCGACAGGGGGACCAATTTGCTGCAGGTAAGAACAATTACTGGCTGTAATCTGAACTGCATCTTCTGCAGTGTGGATGAAGGTAAGAAGAGCAAAACAAGGAAGACTGACTACATCGTTGAGCCAGATTACATGCTTCAGGAACTTGAGAATGTTGTGAGGTTCAAAGGGGAGGGAGTTGAGATACACCTTGATGGACAGGGTGAACCGCTGCTTTATCCGTATTTTGAATACTTTGTGGAGAGGGCGAGCAGAATTAAGGGTGTGGATGTAATATCTGTTCAGAGTAACGGCACATTGCTAAATGAAGAGAAGATAACGGCAATTGAGGATTACGTCACAAGGATAAATCTCTCAATGAGCTCTCTTGATAGCAAGACTGCGAAAACTCTTCACGGGCCATACAACGTTGAGAGAGTTAAGGAGGTGGCTGAGATGATTGCAAACAGCAAGATGGATTTGCTAATAGCTCCAGTCTGGGTTCCGGGTTACAATGACAAAGAGATACCGAAGATAATTGAGTTTGCACTGAAAATCGGTGCTGGCAAGAAGTATCCGCCACTTGGCATTCAGAAGTATATCCCATACAGGTTTGGAAGGAAAGCAGGAAAAAGCATTCCTTTCAGGGAATTCTACAAGAGGCTTGCTGATTATGAGAAAGAGTATGGGGTTAAGCTAATTTTAAAACCTGAGGACTTCGGGATGGAGAAGAGGCCAAAATTGAGATGTCCTTTCAAAAAAGGAGAGGTTGTGAGGGCGAGAATTGTTGCTGAGGGGAGACTTCATGGAGAAAAGCTTTGCGTGGTTAGAGGGAGAAGCGTGGCGGTAATGACGGAGAAGAAGGTGAGGGATATTGTAGAGTTTGAGGTCGTGAGGACTAAGGACGGCATAGTAGTGGGGGTGGAGAAGTGAAGGTATTGGTTTCATCAAGCGTGAAGGAGGGAGTTGAGGAGCTGGTGAGGGAGCTTGTGGAGCTGGGCTTCGAGATTCTTGCTACCGAGGGAACGGCGAAATATCTGGCAGAGAAGGGAGTTAAAGTTACACCTCTCTCTCAAATCACGGGGATTGAGGAGAGTAGAGAACTCAAAACCTTACACCCGGAGATATACAGGATGATATTTTCGGGGAAAATAAAGGCTGTTGTTGTGATCCCCTACCAGTTCGAGAAGAACCCCTCTAAGGAGAACATTGACATAGGGGGAATCTCGCTGCTAAGAGCCGCAGCAAAAGCGGGAGTGCCGGCAGCCTACGATTTTGAAAGCTTTATAGAACTTGTTGAGGTGCTGAAAGGTTGTATTGACTGGAAGGAAGATAATGCAGCAAGAGTTTTCGGATTTACAGCAGAATACGACAGGAAGATTGCGGAGTGGTTTGAGAATGAAGCACCTTGAGTTCAAAAAAAAGTATGCCGATTTACTTTTGAGTGGAGAAAAAAGGGTTACAATAAGGAATTGGACCAATTTGAAAGAAGGAGATGAAGTTTATGTTCACTGTGGCGGGAAGATAATTGGAAAGGCAAGGATAAAGGCTGTAGAACGGAAGAAGATTTCTGAAATATCTGATGAAGAGGCGAAGCTCGACGGTTTTAAAAATAAAGAAGAAATGCTGGAAGAACTTGAGAAAATGGGTTATGGAGATGAAGTTTATGTTATCCACTTCGATTTTGAACCTGTTAAATCTGTAAACCCACACAGCATGTACTACGGCAATGCTGATTTGGTGGAGATAGCCGAGAAGAGCTTGAAACATCTCGATCTTGATGAGAGGGATAAAGAGGTACTCAAAACATTTTTGAAATATGGGAGCATTAGAAGAGCTGCAAGAAGGCTTGGAGGGAGCAGGAAGAGAGGTGAGATAAGGAAAATTTTGAGAAAGTGCTATTCTGACCTCGTAAGGCTTGGGTTGATTTAGCTAAAATGGGTGTAGCACTCATACACAACAATTTTCCAAAAAGCTAATATTTAAAGACGATAAAATCGGGTTAACAGAAATGCTATGAGGTAAGATATCGTGGACGAATTAGAATATAAAGGGGTATGGTGGCTTCCAGATAAGCCAGAAAAAAAGGTTTGTGGTATACTTAGGTTTACACCTAATGAAGGAGCAATTTTAGACTTGATAGGTTCTTTTAAGGATATCAAAGAGATGAACAAAAGGTTAAATCCCGAAATTATACTGGGTGCCTCATCAAACGGAAAAAACATTACTTTGCACAAATGTTTTGAAACCGAATCAAATTTAAGCATCCCAGGATCGCTAACTTCCTCATTCTACGCTAATGAAGTTTTCGTAGGTGCCCATTTCCAGAAAAGCGAAGATATTAAATTTAGAGGACTGTCCATTCGTTACTCGTATTTAGATGAGTGGATTGGTATTTCTGGGTTTGACATACAATATTTCGACAAAAAAGAAGTAGTTATAAAACACAAGCAATCTGAACCTATTCAGGCAAGTATTGGTGAAGATTGTATAATATTCATAGATATTCTAGCTGCGATGCATTCTGTACATTCTATTGTGCAAAAGGAAATGAGTATCGAACAGAGGACATATCTAAGAGTAAAACATCCGGTAGAAAAGTCTTTGGATGAATACTGGAGCATCATACGCCAAATTCAAAATTTTCTGAGCCTTGGGATCGCGGAACCTGTTTGTCCTTTAGAGATTATAGGAGAAACTGAAGCGAATAAAGAGATAATAAGTGTTAAAATATATTACCATTTGCCAGAGATTTCTGAAGCATTCAAGACAATATACCCCCACGATATGCTTTTTACCTTTAAAGATATTTCTGACAGGTTCGAGATGCTCCTGAAGAATTGGTTTGAAAAGGCCAGTACATTAGAGCCAGTTTATGATTTATATTTTGGAACATTATACAATCCTTGGATGTATTTGCAACATCAATTTTTAAGTTTAATCCAAGCCGTAGAAGCTTACCATAGACGCAAATTCGAAGGGAAATATCAATCAGATGAAGATTATAAACCGACTTATGAAAAATTTAAAAAATTCATTAATGGGCTAGATGTCGACCCCTCTTTTAAGGAAGCACTGAAAAGTAAATTGAAGTATGGTAACGAATATTCTTTGCGAAAAAGACTAAAAGATCTATTTGAACAGTATAATGAAGTCTTAAATGGCTTTATTGAAGATAAAAATGATTTTATTAACAAAGTTGTAGATACAAGAAATTACTTAACGCATTATGACGAAGATCTGAAGGATAAGGCTGTTGACGGGGAACAACTCTACTATGTAACTCAACAGTTAAAAGTTCTCATAGTAATTTGCTTACTTTCAGAATTAGATTTTAATTTTAAAGAAATTAAAGATTTAATAGCAAGGAACAGGAAGTACAAGCATGTTTTTAACAGAAAGTACTTTCGATAACAGCGGACATACAGCTCCGTCGGAGTTTACAATAGGAAGGTGAGAAAAATATGAATTGCTTACACCATATGCGTTATTTATATGATTCCAAGCGAGATTGTTTTTCTTATAACGGAAACTGATGCCGATTCGTGGCGAAGTAAGAGTCTTCGCTTAAGACGTTCCAAAGCCAGACGATGAAAAATTGAAAAAGTTCAGGATAGCCTAAACCCCTCAGCCGTAGCCAACGAAGGGCCTTGTTGCGACCTGCATCCTTTCTGTCTTCATTCTCTCCTCGAATCTCTCGTAGAAATTAAGCATTGCCTCGTTGACGCTCGGCTTAACCTTCTTAAGGGCTTCGAGGAAATGCCTCATCTCTACTTTTTCTGCGTTTATGTTCTCTCTGATCGCCAGCATCACGGCCTCTCTGCATATCGCTTCTATATCTGCCCCAACATAACCCTCGGTCAGGTCAGCAAGCTCCTCAAAGTCAACATCGTCTGAGAGTGGCGTGTCCTTGGTGTGTATTCTGAATATCGCCAGCCTGCTCTTCTTATCTGGCGGCCTGACGTAAACAAGTCTGTCAAATCTACCTGGTCTGAGCAACGCTGGATCGAGTATGTCCGGTCTGTTCGTCGCACCTATAACAACGACTCCATGCAACTCCTCAAGCCCGTCCATTTCTGTTAGTAACTGGTTTAATACTCTCTCAACCGCTCTGCTTCCCTCATCTGCTCCTCTAAACTGTGCAATGGCGTCAATCTCGTCAAAGAAGATTATACATGGGGCGACCTGTCTTGCTTTTCTGAAGATTTTTCTCACCGCTTTTTCGCTCTCTCCGAGCCATTTGCTCAGAATCTGCCCACCTTTAATGCTTATAAAGTTCGCCTCACTTTCATTCGCCACAGCCTTGGCTATCAACGTCTTTCCAGTTCCAGGTGGGCCAAAAAGCAGCACGCCTTTCGGCGGTTTGATTCCAAACTTCTTGAACTTCTCTGGGAATTTAAGAGGCCACTCAACAGCCTCGATAATCTCTCTCTTAACGTCTTCAAGCCCTCCCACATCGTCCCATGTAACCTTTGGAATTTCCACAAACACTTCTCTCATAGCTGAGGGTTCAATCCCTCGCAGAGCCTCCATGAAGTCATCCCAGGTCACTTTTATTGATTCAAGAAGCTCCAGCGGAATTTCATCTTCGTTGAAGTCTATCTGTGGCAGGTATCTCCGCAGGGCTTTCATTGCAGCCTCTTTACAGAGCGCCTCGATGTCTGCTCCAACGAATCCATGAGTTTGATCCGCAAGACTGCGAAGCATAGACCTTGTTATTTCAACTTCGAGATCATTTAGGACTTCTTGTGGTAACAAGTTTTTGGCTGCAGCCTTAATTTCCTCATCACTTTCATAGTTCTTAACTTCATCATACAGGAAATCGAGAATCTTAAGTGTTTCAGCATCCTCTACGTTCCTCTTGAATCTTTCAATAGCCTCAAGGACGAACTCTCTGCTATATTTTGGATCCAGAGGCATGTTTCTGGTGTGTATCTGGAAAATTTCGTATCTCCCCTCTCTGTCCGGCACCCCGATTTCAATCTCTCTGTCAAATCTCCCCGGTCTCCTCAGTGCAGGATCAACGGCGTCAATTCTGTTTGTCGCCCCGATGACTATAACTTGTCCTCTCTCTTCAAGTCCATCCATCAAAGTCAAAAGCTGTGCCACAACCCTTCTCTCAACTTCTCCAGTAACATCTTCTCTCTTGGGGGCAATCGAGTCAATTTCATCAATGAATATAATTGATGGCGAGTTCTCCTTTGCCTCCTCGAATATCTCCCTCAACCTCTGTTCGGACTCTCCGTAGAACTTGCTCATTATCTCTGGTCCGTTGATTGTGTAGAAGCTTGCACCGATCTCATTCGCCACAGCCTTGGCTATCAACGTCTTTCCAGTTCCAGGTGGGCCAAAAAGCAGCACACCCTTCGGCGGTTCAATTCCGAGCCTCTGGAATAGTTCCGGATATCTCAGCGGAAGTTCAATAACTTCTCTAACCTTCTGAAGCTCCTCCCTCAGTCCACCGACATCTTCGTAAGTTACACCAGCCTTTCCGAACCTTTCAAATCCCTTTGCTGGTCTATCTCTGTAAACGACCTTTGTTGTCTCGTCAATGACAACTGGGCCCTTAGGCTCTGTTTTAACTGCCACAAACACGACTGCCTGATTCTGCTGGTTGTATCTTCCGAATCCCGAAAGGGCTGGGGCACCAACGAGAGGGACTAGATCCCCCTCGACAACAGGTCTCTTTAAGAACTGGTGCTTCAGGTATTCGCCAATATCCACCCCGTAGATTCTAAGATCCATTTTCTTGAGGGGGGCGAGAATGACGGTTTTGGCTGAGTGGTACTCAACCTTCCTTACCTTCACAACATCTCCAACTCCCACTCCGGAGTTCTCTCTGATAAAGCGATCAACCCTTATTATGTTTCTACCCCAATCCCTCTTGGGAGCCCTCCAAACTTTGGCGACAGTCTTCCTTGTCCCTTCAATTTCTATTATATCTCCAGGAGATATCTGGAGCTTTAACATTGTGTCAGGATCAAGACGAGCGATTCCCCTACCTGAATCGCTCGGGTATGCCTGATTAACTTTAAGTGTGACCTCCATACTCATCACCTAAACAATTTTTATTTTAGAGATAAAAAAGACTTGTGGTGATATGATGAAAGTTGCAATATTCGATGCTTTCAATGGTGCTGGAGGAGATATGATTTTGGCCACTTTGGTCGATTTAGCAATCAGAGAATCTGAGATTTACAGAATCATATCGCTTCTTGACCTTAAAGTTGATTGTCAATTCAAGAATGTTAGTGTGAAAGGTATAGAGGCGAGAAGGGTTTTTGTGGAGGTAAAGAAAGACATTAAAAGGAATTATCAGGATGTGGTGTCACTGATAAAGTCTTCAGACCTCGATAATGCCGTTAAAGCCGATTCTTTGGCAATATTTGAAATACTGGCAAAAGCTGAGGGTAAAGTACATGGCAGAGATTACAGGGAGGCTGTTTTTCACGAAGTTGGAGCAGATGACGCCATATTTGACATCGTTTGCTGCGTTAAGGGAATCAGAAATTTAATGGATAAGGGATATAAGTTATTTGCAACACCTGTCAGGATGGGAAGTGGTTTTACGGAGTTCTCCCACGGTAAATACCCTGTCCCACCTCCAGCAGTCCTCGAAATTCTAAAAAATGCGAAAGTAAAATGTATTTTTGATGGGGAAGGGGAGTTAATGACCCCAACTGCAGCAGCAATCATTTCTTATTACTGTGAAAACCTTCCAGCTATACCTATAAACGTCGAGAACGTCTCTTATGGGGCTGGTAGCAAAGAAACTGAAGTACCAAACGTTCTTAGGCTTATTCTGGGTAGAACTGAGATGCACGACAGCATTGCCATTATTGAGACAACAGTTGATGACGTCAGCGGGGAGTTTGTGGGATACGCTATTGAAAGGCTGCTTGGATTCGACGGTGTGCTTGAGGTAACAACTCTTCCAGCATTTGGAAAGAAAATGAGGCCAGCCTGGATAATAAGGGTGATTGCAGAATTGAACAGAGCTGAAGAAGTTGCATCTGAAATCATGCGGCTTACAGGAAGTCTTGGTGTACGCATAATTCCTGTCCACCATCGGGTTATCGCGGAGAGGGAGCAGGGGACAGTCAGGGTGAAGATATCTGGCAGAGAGTTTGAGGTAAAGTTTAAGCGTTCCACACCCGGTTTTGGGCATATAAAGCCCGAGTTTGATGATGTTGAGAGAATAGCAGATGAACTAAACATGCCGATCCACGTCGTGTATCGGAAGGTAATGAAGGTGCTGGAGGATGTTAATACCAACAGGAAGTAAGTGCATAGACTCGTTACTTGGAGGAGGGATTGAGACTGGAACGGTTACTCAGATATATGGCCATAGCGGGACAGGGAAGACGACACTCTGTCTGATGGCGGCCAAAAATGCAGCTAAGAACCACAAGGTTGCCTACATAGATACCGAAGGCCTGTCGGCAGAGAGGGTGAAGCAAGTATTTGGTGAAGCCAACCTCTTTTCGAACGTTTTTGTATATGAGGTCTTTCGGTTCAGACAGCAGGGTGTTGCGTTGAAGGAGGCTGAGAAGCTTTGCAGGAGCGAGAAGGTAAAGTTGATAATTGTTGACTGCTTTACCTCACTCTATCGCAGTGAGCTTGAGGATGAGAAGAAGCAGGTCAGGATAAAGAGAGAGCTAACCTCTCAACTCACCTTTCTGCTTGGAATAGCGAGAAAGTATGATGTTGCTGTAGTCATAACAAATCAGATGTTCTCGGACGTGAATACGGGCAGAGACAGGCCGCTG
>JAPDIX010000055.1 GCA_029259345.1 Archaeoglobi archaeon | reverse complement strand
CGTTAGGGATGAACACGCGATGGTTGGCACTTCCAAAGCCTTGGAGGAGATAAGAAGGCAGAGAGGCTGGAGTGTGAAGGATCTGAACGAGGAGCTGGAGAGGAGGAGGAGGGTGCTGGAGTTTATGACTTCAAACGGGATAAGATCGTTCCAAGATGTGGCTCATGTCATCCACGCATATCAAGTTAGCCCAGAGAGGGCAATGAAGTATCTCGGCGTGGAGGAACTTTGAAAGAAATCTACACGATAGGCATTCTAACAGGAGTATAGAGGAGTTCAAGAGACTTTTGATAGAACACTCTGTGGAGGTTCTTGCTGACGTTCGAAGATTTCCCAGTTCCAAATACGAACATTTTAAGCAGGACAAACTAAAGAAGAGTCTCAAAGGTGTTGGAATTGACTACATCTGGTTTGAGGGGCTTGGAGGATACAGAAAAAAGGTTCTGGAAAGTTCTCCTAACACAGCCATAAAGAGTAGGGGCTTCAGAAATTATGCTGATTACATGCTTACTAACGAGTTCAGAGAAGAAGCCGAAAAATTGATCAAAATTGCAGAGAGTAAAAGGGTTGCCATAATGTGTTCTGAAAGGTTTTTCTGGAAACGTCACAGAAAGTTCATCTCTGGCTTTGTAGTAATCCATATAATAAATGATGTTGTTAGAAAGCATAAATTAAGCAGAGAGGCAAGAATTACCGATTTTGGCCTTATTTACGATGTGGAGTTGTGATTGAGATTACGGGATTTGTTACAGCATCATCATCCAACCTAAATTTTATCCCAACCTAATCTTCAAGATAGCTTTATGCAGTTGATGTGCCTTTAGCTATTTCGCCCAGTGAAAAGTGTATTTCATGAAAAAATTTATATAAGATTTTGACACCTAAATTATTGGAAGGAGTAAACCTGAATGGAGGTGTATGTGATGGAGCTTCCACTTGCTCCTGTGGAAAGGTTGCTAAAGAAGGCTGGAGCAACAAGAGTCAGTGAGAGTGCAAAGGTCGAACTGGCGAAGGCAATTGAAGATTACGCCATAAAACTTTCGAAGAAGGCTTCCGAACTTGCAAAACACGCAGGAAGAAAAACTGTAAAGGTTGAGGACATAAAGGTAGCTCTTAGAGAGCTTTAAAGTTATTTTCTTTTTGATTTACATTTTTTATAATATATTAGTGGGTGTGAAACCCTGCAATCCCAAACGCAGTTCTGATACGTCCTCATTGTGTCGCATGAGGGAGATGTGTATTCGGATCCTTTTCCCCTCTCTCCAGCGATGTGCTCAACCTGATACCTCGTCTTCTCCTCATCAAAATCTGGAGCAGACTTAAACAGAGCAATTATACCTTCAGTATCCATCCCGATGTTAAGCAAGAAAGATGTGAGGGCGAATCTCGCAGTGTGGGGAACGTTCATCCCTCTCTGCAGCTCAGAAAGTATCTCCTTCATGCAGGGTGGCAGGCATTTCAGATCAACCTCACCGAGGTCGAAATTAAACTTCTTCGCCTCTCTCGCCGCTTTTCTGCTTAACTCTTTTACAGCGGGCTGGATGGAAGGTATGACAGGCACTTTTTCGAAGAACTTTGCCCTCAACATTTCCTCAATGATTCGAATAACTTCTGCTTTCGTCGTCTCAACAAAGCCATCTTTTAACTTTCTGTTTACGAGTCTCCACCTCTCGTCCCTGATCCTTGAAGACGCTTTGACGTAGGTCGAAACGTGAACGTTCCATCCCTTCAGCTTTACACCCATATCCAGAGCTATCAGCCTGAGAATGACATCGCCATCTCGTCTCTTCGGTCTTCCCAAACCAATATCATTCCTCATCAACTCTGCATAGTAGTTTGATTCATTCACTGCATATCTCATTCTGACCCAGTCATCAAGGGCTGAGACAATCATTCTCGAAGTGATGTAGGATAAAAGAGACAATTCTGCTTTTTTATACCATTCCCTGTAGATATTCTCCGGATATTCATAAGAGCAGTTTTCAAAACACTTCATGCAGAGATCACAGCTAACAAAGCTTCCTTTTTCAGGGCAATCGTAGCAGGGTTCATTACAACCGACACAGAAGAAATCTGCCTCTTCAATGTATCTGTCCTTGTAAATCTTCCCGTCAATCGCGTGGCTTACGATTTTCTTGGCAACTTCAATGGCATGAGGAGATTTTTCAAGCTCTTCCGCGACATCAAAACTGAAAATCTTTGAGGAGAGTTTCAAAAAAGGATAGCGAGTCAGGAGGGGTAAAAGAGGGAGATATTTCATTATTCGGATTCTATGCGTGGTGCAAGAATGTATTCGACCCTTACTTTCCCACCAACGAGTTCAAATACCAGTCTTACCGGATAATTTGTTCCGAGGTGGATTGTTAAAAGATCACCGCTGCTCGCTACCTTGCAGAACTCCTTGAGGTAGTCAACACTGAACATGCTCCTAGCCTCTCCCCCATTAAACTCGATAAGCTCGGCTTCGCTCATCTGAAACATTATGCTGTCCACGTCACCCTTTGCCTCAATCTTGAATCCCTCTCTATCGGATTTGAAAACTACATGGTCGCTGATTTTGTCTGCTGCGGCAATTGCCTTCTTGAACTCGCCTGCATCTATAACTATTTTCGCAGGTAGTTCGAGTTCGGGAATCTTTGGCTCCTTTCTTATGGCCGAGGGATCAATAAGAGCGACTTTGTATTCAACACTTCCGAACTTTATCTTGAGAGCGCTTTCATCCTGAACACTCAGTTCAACAAGGTCTTTTGCCGAAATAGATTTGCTGATGTCAAATACTCTGTCCATATCGACCCCTATGGTCTTTTCCCCATCAATATTGTAAACCTCAAAGCTATCCCTTGGCACATCTACGATAACCATCGCAACATTCGCCGGGTCTACCGCACGTGAATGGAGACCTTTTTCAAGAAAATGCATTCTTGCTTCACTGACGAGAGCCACAACAGCCCTTGTGACAGTCTTCAACACCTCTCCAGTCATTATGACGTCTATCATACTCAACTTTTTTTAGGTGTGTTAATATTTAATTTTTTCTACTCAGCACCCTCCTAACTCTCTCCACAATATCTTTCTCGTCAATGTCTGAGTCAAAGCAGACAGACCGCACAAATTCTTCATTAAGGCAGTTTTTTCTGCAACCATTTATCAGAACTACGAGGTCGGCTTCAGTTTTGCTTCCAGAGTGGAAAAATTCAAAAGAGTGGAAATTTTTCCTCAATATTTCCTCAACCTTCTCCCTTCGGTATTCTGGATTGCAACCTCCACAGTATCTGATTAGCACTTTCATTCTACTTTTCACTGTCACCTCTCACCCTCCCAAAGTCCTCATCCCGCTTAATTCCTGCAATCCTTTTAGCCTCATCTTTTTTCATGTCAATGTTGCTCCTTCTCCATATCATGATCTTCTGAGCTGCTGGAGAGCCAGCACCGTGCATGGATTCTGGCAGTTCCGCCCCAATTGATAAGTTCTCTATAAGTCTGAACATCCTCAGCCTGTCCTCTGTCGGAATTTCTGCCTTCCCCTTCAGGTATTTCTCAACAATTTCCCTCGTTTCGGGGTTTCTATAGTCCAGTTCCGACGGTGTTGTTATCACAAATCCTCCTGCAAGGTCTTGAGAGAGTCTCGACCACTCGTAGGGCAGACGAGTGATGTTCAGCTTTGTAACATTCGCAAGCAGCAGGTTGGGCATGTACGCTCCTGATGGAGTCTTGAAGCCCTCATAAGAGCATGCAAGAGAACAGCACCAGCAAGTTTCTGCCATATGGATCATCTCTGTCAGTTTGTCTATGATGTGTGAAGCTCTCTCAACTCCGTTGTATTCAGCAATGCATGCAGATGCCCCTATAAGAACGTCGGCAACACCAACCTTGCAGCCTCCGTAGTTCTGCCTGTGGAAGGTGGCAAAGGTCTCTACAAGTTCAGAAGCGAAGTCATACTCCCCGCACATGAAAACCCTTTCCCACGGCACAAAGACGTCGTCGAATACTACCAGAGCCTCTCCACCAACGGTCGCATACTTCGCATTTCCGCAGTCTATATCCCCGTCAAGCCTCCTAAGGTCATTCGTCTGCCTGCCGAATATCATTGTAACACCCTCAACGTCAACGGGAACAGCAAAAGCGACAGCATAGTCTTTATCTTCTTCACCCATCGCCCTCGTTGGCAGTGCGATGATTTCGTGGGAATTGACAACGCCGGTTATGTGAGCCTTTGCCCCTCTTACCACTATACCATCTTCCCTCCTTTCCACAACCCTGAGGTAGAGGTCTGGATCAGCCTGTTGGTGCGGCCTTAAGCTGCGATCTCCCTTAACATCGGTCATCGCGCCGGCAACCATCAGGTCGTTTTTCTGGATATACTTGAGATACTCCTTAACCCTCTCGTGGTATTCCGTTCCGTATTTTTGATCCACGTCGTAGGTTGTGATGTACAGTGCGTTTATCGCATCAAGCCCAACACACCGCTGAAAGCAGCTCCCGGTCTTTCTGCCGAGAAGTCTCATCATCCTTACCTTCTTAACAAGGTCGTCCGTGTTCTGGTGAATGTGGGTAAAACGGTTGATTTTCTCACCACTCAGATGCGAGGTAGCAGTCATTATCTCCTCATACCTTGGATCATGGGCGAGCTCATACGTCATTGCCGCTGCGTTCACGTGGGGTGCAAGAATGGGATCGTCCGCTACGCTGTCTATTCTTTTCCCCATAAAGTAAATTCTTGGCCTGTATTTTCTCAAACTCTCAATATACTCTTTACCGTCCATCATTTTCCATCACTCTTTGAATCTTATTCAGATAAAATATAACTTTTCTGATTGTTTGAATCTTAATTGGAAGTGGGTTCGCAATAGATGATACTTACGCCCGCAGATTAAGTGTTGGATTAGGTTTATTATAAGCACTATATACACAAAAATATGCGAGCATCCTTCAGAATTTTCAGAGTTTCGGGAATTGATGTGGAGGTGCATATCAGCCTGCTAGTTCTACTCATGCTTCTGATTTACGCATTCTCGGTCACACCTCCTCCTTTCGGGTTCACCAATTTCCCCCCTGTTGAAAGAGTTGCCCTGTCAACCATCTCTGCAGTCGCACTATTTGCATCAATACTCCTTCACGAGCTTTCCCACTCCATATTTGCCCGCAGATATGGGGTTAAAGTCAGGAAAATCATGCTTTTCATATTTGGTGGAGTTGCAATGATGGAAAAAATGCCGAAAAAGCCCAGAGAAGAGTTCGCCGTTGCGATTGCCGGGCCAGTTGCGAGCATTGGTATTGCTGTATTGTCCTTCCTCCTTTCATTTACTCCCCACAACGTTGTATCCGCATTCTTCACACTTTTTGCATACTTCAACCTCGTTCTTGCCCTCTTCAACCTGATTCCGGCATTTCCAATGGACGGTGGAAGAATCCTGAGAAGCTTTCTCGCGGAAAGAATGGGCTACGCCAAGGCAACGAGGATGGCTGCAGAAGTTGGGAGGGGTTTGGCAATCGTTATGGGTATATTGGGTATATTTTACAACCCGTGGCTTATTCTGATAGCACTGTTCATATACATCGGGGCGAGCGAGGAAGAAAGGCTCGTTCTGCTTGAGAACATCCTTGGACGGGTTAAGGTTGAGGACGTTATGAGCAGAGATGTGCTTTTTTTATCACCAACAACAAAAGTTTCAGAAGTTATAGAGATGCTATTGAAGCACAAGCATCTCGGATACCCGGTGATAGAGGATGGTAGACTCGTTGGAATTGTTACTCTGAAGGACATCATAGGGGCAGACCCTGATGATACAGTGGAGAAAGTGATGTCTAAGGACGTTGTTACAATTGAGCCTCATAAGTCCGTCTTTGAGGCTTTTAAAATCATGAGTGAAAGAGGAATTGGTAGATTGCCAGTGGTGGAAAATGGTAAAGTGGTGGGTATCATTTCGAGGAGTGACATTATGAGACTGAAGGATATACTTGAAGCTATGGAGGTGATGGGTTGGAAAAGAAGCTAATAATCATCGGTACAGCACACGTATCGAGGAGGAGCATTGAAGAGGTAAATGAGATTATTGAAGCTGAAAAGCCTGATGCTGTTGCTGTTGAGCTGTGTCCAAGAAGGTATAGGGCCCTCGTCCACGGATTAAAGGATGAAATTCCCATCACGGACGTTATAAGGAAAGGAAATGTCTTTCAGCTCCTCTTTCAACTTATTCTTTCCTATTTCCAGCGTAAGTTTGGAGAAGAATATGGAGTAAAGCCCGGTGCAGAAATGCTTGCTGCTGTGGAGAAGGCGAGAAGCATCGGGGCTGATGTTCTGCTCATTGACAGGGATATCGGAATAACCTTTAACAGATTCTGGCAGAGCCTTAGCTTTTTTGAAAAACCGAAGCTTATATTTCATCTGGTAAAAACCACGTTCTCTGGAGATGATATTGATGTTGATGAGATGCTAGAAGAAGATGTGCTGGATACTCTGGTAAAGGAATTCAGAAAGATTTCTCCAAACGCTGCCAAGGTTTTGATTGATGAGAGGGATAAATACATGGCAGCAAACCTCCTGAATGCTCTTTCGAGGTATGACAAAATCGTGGCTGTTGTAGGTGCAGGGCACAGAAAGGGGATAGAGAGAGCTTTAGAGGGGCTTAAACACAATCCAATTAATATAATGGAGCTTGAGGAGGTTAGAAAAGGTAGGAATATGCTTAAGTACTTTACCGCAGCGTTTACAGCTCTGATAGTAGCCACCTTCATCCTCATAACCGTCTCACTTAACACAGAAATACTGGTTCAGGCTTTCATTTTCTGGTTTTTAATCAACGGCATTCTCTCTGCCATCGGAGCTGCGGTTGCGAGGGGTCATCCACTATCCATTGCTGCAGCTTTCCTCTTCGCATGGCTCACCTCCCTCAACCCTCTGATAGCAGCGGGATGGATTTCCGGACTTGTAGAGGCATGGGTAAGAAAACCGACAATGGACGACTTCTCGGGGCTTGTAGAGGCTGAAAGCTTCAGTGATATGCTCAACAACAAGTTCTTTAGAGTTCTACTCGTCGCAGCCTTTACAAACATTGGAAGCATGATCGGAACGATCTACGGAGGATGGTATATCATATCCAATTTTGGAGTTGACGTTGCGAAGGTTGTTGGAGAGAGGATTTGGGGGATACTGTGAGAATCTTCATTCAGCCAATTGGAGATTTGGAGGAGGATTTGATTTTTGCGCTTGAGAGAGGTCTGGCAGAGATATTTAACACCCAAATCAGCATACTTGCTCCGAAAACTCTAACCATGTCCTGTTTTAACCCTATGAGAGACCAGTTCAACTCAACTTGCCTTTTAAGAAACTTAAAGCCAGTTTGGATTACCTTGGGCGTTACCGACATGGACATTTACGCTGACAGGATGAACTTCGTCTTTGGAGAGGCTGAATTGAACGGAAGCAGGGCGATTGTTTCAGTTTACAGGCTAAGAAGTATGAACAGCAGAGTTACCGAAGAGAGATTGATCAAGGAGGCTGTTCACGAGGTAGGGCACGTTCTCGGATTGAAACATTGCAAAAACCATTGCGTTATGAGGTTCTCAAATTCCGTAGCTGAGGTGGACATGAAGCCTGTGGAGTTCTGTACTGAATGTAAGAAGTTGCTTGGATTTTAACTCTCTTGCTGGTGTAAATCCCATCCTGTACTAAGTCTTATCAACACCGTTTCCAGAAGTGTATTTTAGCTTCTGGAAAAAAGGTTTAAGGATTCATTTCGTACTCATCCTTGTGGGCGTATACCATCTGAACAACTCTTTCAAAGCGTTCCTTGTTTGGATATGGCCTTTTTATCATCTTCTGGCAGTATTCAATCTGCTTTTCCGTGCATGATGGCTCTGATTGCAGTTCTACAGCAAACTTTGAGAAGTCCCTGACAAGGAAGTCAAAGATTTCATCAACAAGATCCTCATCTATATCATATAGCTTTGCTGCTTCAAGAACGAGCTGTCCGTAGACTATGAGGGTGAAAATTTCTCCCCAGGTTGTCATAAAGTCAAAGTCCATCATCTGCTCTGGTGTTGGGGTTGCATTCATGCACATTTCTTTGAAGGTCTCAAGCTGCTCCTTGAAGATGTTCACATTCGGCAGTTCGAAGCTTTCGTAAGCTTTTCTGTAGTCGTGGAATTTCACCTGACTCAGCCCACCAGATGAACCCTGATTGAAAAGGAACTCATCATGTTTGGGGACATCCATTTTCGGAACTTCTGGGAATTCTGCTGGTTCAAATAGGTACTTTGGCAGGAATTTTAGAATCAAAGCCATGTTGACGTGAACTGTACCCTCAAGCTTTGGAAGGGCTCTTACGTGCTTCGCAGCCATCTCAAAGTATGTATCCTTCTCGAAACCCTTTGCCGCTATAACGTCCCACAGAAGGTTTATGACCTCTTCACCCTCTCTCGTCACCTTCGATTTTACGATTGCGTTGTAAAGCAAGTATCTCCTATCCTCCCTTGACGCAACCCTCATGTAATCACATGCCCTCCTTGCCACGAGCTTCATTGCAACCAGTCTTGTATATGCATCAACGAACAGCCTTTTAACATGCGGGAAGTCTGTGACGTACATTCCATATAGCCTTCTCTTTGATGCATGGTTGATGGCCTCATAGAATGCATGAGTACAGACTCCTATGGAGCCCCATCCAAGGTTATACTTTCCGACGTTTACGGTGTTAAGAGCAGCGTCCCACGCCTCTTCACCCTTCTCAAGAATGTCATCCTCTGTTACAGGATAATCATGAATCAAGAAATCCCCGACGAACATCTGTGCATCCACAATATTTTTTACAAGCTCATAGTACTTCTCATCCCTTCTCAATGCAAAGAAGGCAAATCTGCTCTTATCTGGCTTGTCCGGAAGACTCCCGTCTGGGTCAGCAATTCTAGCAAAGGTCGAGATTATTGCTGCAACATTGGAGTTTCCTATGTAGTACTTCCTGCCATACGCTTTGTAAGTCCCATCAGGCTGAGGAACGAGTTTGGTCTCGGTTGCGTAAATATCAGCCCCATGCTCTCTTTCAGAAAGCCCAAAAGCAAAAACTGCTCCGTTCTTGAGCAATTCAGCAACTTCTCTCTTTATTTTTTCATTCTTGCTCATCCAGATTGGTCCAAGTCCAAGAACCGTCACCTGCCAAGTATACCAATAATCAAGGCTGTAGAATGCAAGAATCTCGTTGAAATCGCAAATTCTCCATGTGTCCCACCTTACGTCGGGGTCACCATCAGCATATTCTGGGGGAGTCACAAGTGTGTAGAATATCTTGTTCTCTTTTATGAACTCCAGAAAGTCTGCATACCACTCTCTCTTGCTAGCCTTCTCTTTAAGCTTTGCTTTGCCCATATTTTCGAAGAAATTTATTGTTTTCAGCATAATCTCTTTGCTTTTCTCATCTAAATGCTCTCCATTAAACTTTTTAGGGTTCAACAGTACCATACTGAAAAGTTTCTGGTGGCTATTTAATCTTTTCTAATGCTTGTCAAGTTACAACTTATTTTTAGGTCTGAGAATGACATAAACATTGAAAGTATGGTAAAATGCAGTTGCAAATCTTTCTTTAATATTTGCTACAGAATTGAAACTCAAAAGCTACAAGAAGGAATCAAGCTTAAGTTGTGAAGTTCCTTTCAGTGACCCCTCACTGTATCCAAACCTCTCAAGTATTCTCAAAACAGATGGGATTATCTGATTATCAATATAGTAGTCCTTGTCGAGCTTTTTCGTTATAATACCACTCTTCGTCTTTATCTTTACCATTTCTCCATCAAATTCCTCAATAAGGTCTATTGGGTATGCCCTGTCTCCAACATTGCCCGAACCCCTTACAATCACGTATCCGATTTTTGAGGAGACCGGGTAAACTATTCCAAGCTCTTTTGCCTTTAACGCAGCTTTGACATGAGCCTGCATTGATTCATACTTTGAAGGCTTTTTGGTCAGTCCCTTGTAAATGACAACATCTTCAAGCGATATATTTCCAGATTTTATGTCAGATATGACATTCTTGACAAGTGAAACGGCTTTTTCAGGATTTCTCTCCTTCAGTATTATTTCTATTACCTTTTTCTGCACTTTCTTTGCAAGTTCACACCAGTCTCCTCTCCTAACCTCAAGACCCTTAACGACGAGCCTTTCATCTGCTGTTAACCCTGCATATCTCTTCTTTTCAACGAAGAATATTGCGCTGTAATACTCATCCACTTCAATCTGGATTGGTAGCTCCTCTGAAAGTTTGTTTATAAGCTTCTCAACCTCTGATTTAAGCTCTTCAAGGCTTACTGGCTTTGTTATGAAGATGCTATCTGTATCTCCATAAAGAACTTTAAAGCCCATGCTCTCGGCAATTTTGGCTGATTTCTTGATAAAATGTCTCCCCCAAGCCGTTGTTGCTTCAGCACATGGATGACAGTACCATCTGGCAAGATTCCATCCCATGTAGCCGTAGAAGGAGTTTGTGAGAACTTTGAGAGTTTGCTGCTTGATGTCAAGCAGTCTGTATTCCGGGCTATTGTAATCCAGTTTTTTCATCTCTTCCTTGATTTCCTTTCTTCTTTCAATGAGCATCCTCAGAATTCGCCTGAAAAACCCATCAGGACTTTTCCTGAATCTGTGTCCGACTTCAGGGGCTGTGTAGCAATCCTCCCTGCATCCATACGTGTCGGGGCTGATGTTGAAGGCTATCATGATGGATGGATACATGCTGGCAAAGTCAAGACAGACGACATTCTCATGCAAACCCCTCTCAGGTTCGAGAACGAACGCCCCCTCGTAGCTCTCTGCATGTTCTGGTGGGTTAGGGGCAATCTCTCCAATTTTTCTTGCTTCGCTCAAAAGAAGCCAGTCAACCTGCTTTCCCCTGCCCATTCTGGTTATATCGTCCACCGGGAGTCTTATCATCTTGGAAAGCTCATAGTGCATGGGAAGAAGCTCTTTCGCTATCAAGTAGGTGTTGATAACATCCTGCTTTGCGTATGTAAGCACTCTCTCCTTTTCTCCCTTCATCCAGTATCTGTAGATGTCCTTCGCCTCAATATCCGCGATTTCAATCTTAGTTCCGAGATACTCCGCCACATTTTCAAGCTTCTTGATCTTTATATCGGAAATTCTAACTGCTATGTCATACAGGTCAACATTCAATCTGCCCGTGATCTTTGGCCTGCCACCCCTGAAGGTCAAATTCGACCCATCCCTGCCTATGTCAAGGCTGACCTTCAGTTTTTCAGCCCTCTTTCTGATGTAAGGCCAATCAAACCCGTCCTGATTGTAGCCAACAATTATATCCGGATCGTTGTCTTTGATTAGCTTTACAAAGCTGGAGAGTAACTCCCTTTCCTTGCCTGTGAGAATCTTTTCCCCTCCATCATCCATTTTTGTGGAGATAGCAATAATCGGGTCGTTCTCAGGATCGGGCATTCCAAAGGAGGACAGCATTTCACAATCAAAAACAAGAATCTTAAGCTCAGGAAACTCAATTCTGCTCTTCCTTCTAATCTCCTCAATCTCATAACTTCTGATTTTTCCTTTTTTTATATCCTTCCCCTCAATTTCTACACCATCCATGCAAGCCAGATCTCTGTCTATCAGGTAGCGATATGCAAAGGGAATGTCGGCTTCTCTAACATCTCCAAACTGAGAGATGTACTCCCTCAGCTTTGGAACATGCTGCGGGTGGTGGGCATAAACGATGAAGCTCTCAAAATCCCTACCAAGTGATTTGATATTTACCCTTTCGTAGGATGCGGGCCTGATAACCTCATTCCTTGACCTGACAACAGCATTTTCAATAATGTCTTCATCAACACCGATAACGTAAAAATAGGGTCTGAAGTTACTGTCATAGGCTACAAAAGTGCCTTCATCATCCTTGCACCACAATCGGATGATTGCTTTTCCATCTTCAGTGATGTAGTCTGCATCAATCAGCCAGCCCTCCATTATAACTTCAATAGGATTGAAAGGATTTAAATGTTTGACCACTACTTTAAACCCATATCCAAAAATTCATATATTTGGCTCAAATAACGATAATTGATGCGCACATACCGATATCGCTGGGCAATTTTTTCAGTTTTATCTGCAATATACTTTTTTGTTTACTTTCACAGAACATCAACAGCCGTTTTGGCCGATGAGATAATGGAGGAGTTTGCTGTATCAGCCCTCGCCATCGGTATAATGTCCTCAGCCTACTTCTACCCTTACGCTCTCCTACAAATACCCGTAGGAGTTTTATCCGATACCAAAGGGCCGAGAAAAACGACTACACTCTTTACTCTTATCGCCTTTGCTGGCACTCTGCTCTTTGCGATCTCAAACTCATTTCCGATGGCAGTATTTGCCCGTCTTCTGATTGGTGTTGGGGTTTCCGGAGTTTACATCCCCACAATCAAAGCTCTTTCCCAATGGTTCAGAAGGCACGAGTTTGCAACCTTGGCAGGTGTCCTCTTTTCAGTGGGGAGTATGGGTGCTCTAGTCTCAGCTTATCCCTTGGCTATGATGGCAATAATCTTTGGCTGGAGGACAGCATTCCTTCTCATAGGCACAATCACACTCTTCCTCGCCATAACCTGCTGGGTAGTTGTGAGAGACTCACCGCAGTCTGTAGGACTTGAGCCTCTGGAAGATTCTGTAGCGGAGGAAAATAGTTTATCTGAAAGTTTCAGAATGGTGATCGCAAATAAGTATCTCTGGATAATATCTATCTCTGCATTTTTGCGATATGGGGTGATGATGGGGTATCAAGGGCTGTGGGGAGGGCCGTATCTTATGGACATTTATGGTCTTTCAAGGGATGCTGCCGGAGTAATATTGATGATGGTTGGTGTAGGGACGATTTTTGGAGCTCCGGTGATTGGATACCTGTCAGATAGGGTATTCCGAACCAGAAAATGGTTCCTGATTCTCGGCGGTATCGGTTTCACCGCAACCATCTACCCCCTTGCATTTCACACAGGAAGTATGAGCGTAGGAGACTTGTATCTGATATCCTTTATGTTCGGGTTTTTTGGAGGTGCAGGGCCTGTGGTTTATGCTTATATAAAGGAGATATTTCCTCTGAGGATTACAGGCATGGCAACAAGCATTGTGAACGTTTTTCCGTTCTTTGGTGGGGCATTATTTCAGGTGATAATGGGTTATCTCATGGATACTGTTGGCTCGCAAAATGGTTCGTATCCCGTAGAGGCTTACGCAATATCTTTCCAATTCTGCTTTGTAGCATCGCTCATCGCTACAGCTATGTTGTTTTTTATAAAGGAGAGTTATGAATAAAACGATAAGTTTTATTATATGACCCCATTTTCTGGGAATAATGATAATTGGAATTGACGTCGGGGGAACAAACACAGATGCTGCAATTGTTTCCGATGAAATTAGAACGATCAAACTTTCCAATGATGTTGGTATAGGTGGTATACTCAAAGAAATATCAAAAACGGCTGATCTGAAAAATGAAAAAGTTGTTGTAAGCACTTCCTGGCCTTTAAATTTAATAATATCCAAATTCAGCGAATACCAAACCCTCAGCCTCGTTATCCCCGGGCCTGGTTTGAACTATTCCGAATACGGGGTGGTTTTGAAGGGCTACATCAACCACAGAGGTGATGTGGTTGAGGAGATAGACGAGGTAGAAGTAGAGAGGGTTGTAAAGGAGAATAAATTTGATAACGTGGCGATTTCATCAAAATTTTCGGTCAGGAACAGCTACATAGAAGATATGATATATGAAATCGTTAAACAGTTTGTTGACGGCAAGAAAGTTACCTGCAGCCATTTTGCGGGTGGCATGAACTTTCCCGCCCGAATTAACACCACTATCGTGAACGCAAAGATAAAAGAAACAGTCCACAACCTTACAGAGCTTATAAAGGGGTATGCTGGAGATTTCTACTATTTTAAAGGTGATGGAGGTATAGTGCCCTACCAAATCGTTCTTGAAAACCCTTCCGAGCTTTACAACTCGTCTCCAGCAGCCGTTGCTCTCGGGGCGAGATATCTGACTGGTGAGAAAGACGCCTTAGTTGTAGATATTGGAGGAAGTTCAACCGATTTTGTTGAAATCGTTGGCGGAATGCCGAGAATCGTTGAGGGAATTGATATAGCGGGTAGAAAGACACTGATAAGGTGTGTAGACTCCTTCAGCATACCTTTTGGCGGAGATTCACTCGTAGATGATGGTAAGATTAGACCAGCATATGGTAAGTCCATTGCATTTGGTGGGAAAGACTTTACACTCACCGATGCCTTGAACTGTGCCGGTTATGAGATTGGTGATTACAGAGCATCCAGAGCGGTTGAGTGTGATGCAGAATCCGTTATAGAACAATACGTTTCGGTTGTATCTTCGACCATTGAGAACATAGGCTGCAAAAAGCTGATAGGCACGGGATATCTGGCACCCTATTTCATCCCGGAAATTGCGAGAAGGGTAGGCGTGAAGCATATCATCCCTGAGCATTACGAATCAGCTAATGCTGTCGGTGTAGCAGTCTCCAAGATAAGTCTGACTCTCTACGCCCGCATAGATACTGAGAAGGGATTTTCTGCCTACAACGGTATTGTTGATGACTGTCCATTCAGAGTCGGAAGTCTTCCGGATGATGAGGAGATTCTGGAGATTGTTACTGAAAAAGTTGTGGAAATTGCAAGAAAGTTCGGTGCGACTGATGAAGAAGTTGGTAAGGTTAGGCCAATATACTTCAACTCTTTCACAGTTGTGAGGGGTGGGATGAAGAGGGGAATCATTGCAGATGTTATTGTTCAGATAGAGCCGGGAATCAGGTATGAACGAGTATAAACCCTTGTTTGATGCAATAGAAGATTTGAAGGAAAGAGCTAGGGAAGGATGGGTAATCATCGTTGAAGGAGTCAGGGATGCCGAATCACTGAGGAATCTCGGTGTTAGGGGAGAAATTATCCTTTTTTCAGGGTTTGCTGCTACAGCGGACATCGTGAAGGGAAGGAACTCCATAATAATGACCGATTACGACAGCAGGGGGATGGAGATCGAGAGAGGATTGATAAGGGCTCTTCAGAGTTACGGTAAAGTGCCGGATACAGGAATAAAGAGAAAGATATTTTCGAGCGTTAAGAAGGAAATTTCGAAGGTTGAGGAACTTTACACTTTTGTATCAAAAATTCGGGTTAGTAAAAACAGCAAGTGATTTATTCTCACAAAATGGCTTCTACTGGGTGATTCGATGGATGTAGTCGTTATTGGCGGTGGTGCTGCCGGGCTCAAGGCAGCTTCGAGGATCAGGAGGAAAGATGCTGAAGCAAAGATAACGGTTGTTGAAGCTGGAAAATACGTTTCTCTGGGTAGATGTGGGTTACCTTACTATGTCGGTGGGCTCGTCCATGAAATAGATAATCTAAGAGAGACGACCTACGGGGCGATCAGAGATGAAAACTATTTCAAGAGGCTCAAGAACATTGATATTCTGACTCTCACGAAAGCTATCGAGATTGACAGGAAGAGGAGGACTGTCAGAGTTGTGAATAACGGAAAGGAGGACGAGCTGAATTACGATTATCTCGTCATAGCAACAGGATCAAATCCTGTAAAACCACCAGTTGAGGGAATTGATGCTGAAGGTGTAACCACTCTCGCAAGTGCAGAAGATGCTGAGAAGATAGTTGAAATGTGGGAGGAGGGGGCAGAGAAGGCCGTTATTATTGGAGCGGGGCTCATCGGTCTTGAGTCTGCTGAAGCTTTGAAGAACCTCGACATGGAGGTCACAGTTGTCGAGATGATGGATAGAGTTGCACCGGCAATACTGGACAGGGATGTCACAATGCTTGTCGAGAAGCATCTGGAGGAGAAAGGAGTGAAGGTTTTGACCAATACGAAGGTAGAGAAGATAGTTGAAGGTGACGGGAAGGTTAAGGGTGTAGTGGCAAACGGAAAGGAGATTCAAACTGATCTCGTTGTTGTTGCAACAGGTATAAAGCCCAACGTCGAGCTTGCTGAAAGAGCAGGACTTAAAATTGGAGAAACTGGAGCTATTTGGGTTAATGAATACATGCAGACGAGTGATGAGAAGATATACGCGGGAGGGGATTGTGTAGAAACCAATCACCTCGTTACTGGAAGGAAGATTATCGCCCCATTCGGTGATGTGGCAAACAAACAAGGTAGAGTTATTGGAGAGAACATAACCGGTGGAAGAGCAGTATTTTCCGGTGTGATTAACACTGCAGTTTTCAAAATATTTGACTTCACAGTCGCAGCAACAGGTGTGAATGAGGCTGCAGCCAAGGATGCGGGAATAGAGTGCATGAGCGTTATTGCTCCCGGGCCAGATAGGGCGCATTACTATCCCGGCACCGCCTACATCAGGCTGAAGCTACTGGTTGAGAAAGAAACTTGGAAGGTTGTAGGAGCACAGGCAACAGGGATGGGAGAGGTGGCGAAGAGGATTGATATCCTTTCGACAGCCATTCAGGCAGGGATGACAATAGATCAGCTTTCAAACCTCGACCTCGCTTACGCCCCACCCTACGCCCCCGCGCTCGACCCTGTAATCACCGCCGCAAACGTGGCAATGAACAAGAGAGATGGGATGTTTAAGGGCATTACCGTTTTCGAGTTAAAGGAGAAGCTTGACAGAGGGGATGACATCATCGTATTGGATGTAAGAAGTGAGGATGAGTTTAAGAGAAGTCACATCAGTTCGGAAAAGGTTGTAAACATACCCCTGCTGGAACTCAGGGAGAGATTGGGCGAGATTCCGAGAGATAAGGAGATCGTAACCGTCTGTGCCCTTGGACTGAGAAGCTACGAGACAGCAAGAATTCTGAAGGGAGCAGGATTTGAGAAAGTAAAGGTTCTTGAGGGTGGGATGGCCTTCTGGTTTGAATGAAGTTTTCAGCGTCTCTATTCCATCGAAAACTTTATTTTTTAACAAAATTAATTTTACAGGATGAGTATTGACGAGGTTTTTTCAATTCTTGAGATGGCTGAGAAGGGAGACCTAGACCCACATTCCGGGAAGCTGTTTGCCTACGTGTATGAAACGGGCGATGAGAACATAAGGAAAATAGCGCATAAAGCTCTGCAGATGTTCGGAGAGAAAAACCTTCTGGACTTCACAGTTTTCAAAAGTGCCGTTTTGTTTGAAAAAGAGGTTGTAGGGTTTGCGAAGAATCTGATGCATGGTGACGACAACGCCGTTGGCTCTTACACTTTTGGAGGGACGGAGAGTATAATGCTGGCTGTAAAGGCAGCGAGAGATTACTACAGGAAAAGAGAAGGCAAGGCAACTGTTCCAGAAATCTTGGCCCCCATAACGATACATCCAGCATTTTTGAAGGCTGCTGACTACTTAGGTTTGAAGGTTGTAAGGTTGCCCATTAAGGAAGCAAAGGCTGATGTTGATGCTTTTGCAGAAAATATCAGTGAAAAAACAGCTTTGATAGCTCTTTCAGCCCCAAACTGGCCCTTTGGCACAATTGATCCAGTAAAGGAAGTAGCTGAAATAGCCTTGGAGAAGAACGTGCTGCTGCACGTTGATGCATGTCTTGGCGGCTTCATTCTGCCCTTCTTTGAGATGCTTGGCGAGAAAATCCCACTATTCGATTTCAGAGTTGAGGGTGTGAGTTCCATCTCCTTGGATGTGCACAAATACGGCTACGCCCCCAAAGGTGCATCCGTTGTTCTCTTCAAAAATTCTGAGCTCAAAAAATGCTCGATGTATGTTGACGTATCCTCACCTGGCTATGTCTTTGTAAACCAAGCAGTGCTTTCATCGAGGCCTGAGGGGCCATTGGCCGCATCTTTTGCGGTAATAAAGTATCTTGGCATTGACGGATACAAAGAGCTTGCTGCAAGGGTGCTATCGGCAAGAGACAAAATTTACCGGGGAATGAAAAATTTGGGCTTTGAAAGTGTGGGAAAGGTTGAAAGCAGCGTTCTATCCCTTTACAACGAAGATTTGGACTTGATGGGATTCATAAACAACATAAAAAAATTTGGCTGGCAGCTTCACCTACAGAAAGGGCTGAAAGACTTCAACATCCCGGACAACATCCACCTGACTCTAAGTCCTGTACATGAATCGGTTGCAGAGAGCTTCATAAGGGATGCGGAAAGGGCAATAGAAACGGAGCCAGAAGTGGATTCAAAACAGATTTTTGCTCTTGCGGAAAAAGGGATGTTTGCAGACATCATCAAGGGTATAGAGGAGGGTAGAATAGATTCAAGCGTAATTCCAATGCTTCTCGAAGCGATTCCAGAGGAGATGGCGGTTGAGCTGATAAAGAACGTCGTCATCGAGTGGTTCAGATGAGGGCTCTGCTTACACTGGGCTTTGTATTCATTGTGTTCGCCTCACAGGCAGTATGGGTGTCGTTCTCACCCGTCCTCACCTTTGCTGCCGAGGAAATTGGAGTTTCCGTTGAGCTTCTTGGTCTGCTTGCCGTAACGTATCCAATCTTTTTCCTTCTTCTGACGATACCCAGTGGTTTGCTTCTTGACAGAAACTTTAAGCGTTGGTTCCTCTTTGGCTCCGTGGCTACCTTCTTTGCCGCTGTAGGAAGATTTTTAGACTTTAACTATTACTGGCTTCTTGTATGTCAGCTTTCAGGAGCCTTGGGACAGCCATTCTTGCTGAACGCCTTTGTCCCCTACGCCTCTCAGCTTTATGAGGAAAGGAGGACAGTAGTTATTTCAGTGATGAGCCTCTCAATGTACTTCGGCACCGTTTTCGCCCTTGCAGCAGGACTTAAGCTCTACACCATAGGTGGATTAAAGATGCTGATTACGCCCGCTGCTTTAATAGCATTTCTTGGTATTTTACTTATCCTCGTCTCTATAAGAGGTATAGAGTTCCGCAAGGCTGAAAAATTTGCGGTAAAGCAGTTTGGAGATGTTTTGAGGAGAAAAGACCTCTGGATTATCGGTGCTATACTTGGATTTGGTGTTGCCACCTTCGACAATCTGGCAACATGGCTTCAACCTGCACTCAGCAGCGAGGGTTTGGAAAAAGTTGCGGGGGATGCTGTTGCCTTAGCCATAGTTCTCGGACTGATTGGAGTTGCAGTTATACCAGACAGAATCGCCAAGAAAAACCTCAGAACAATATATATGAGGTCAATAACTCCGCTCATAGGCGTGTTCTTTGTAATCCTCATTTTTGCCATTAACGATGTTCTGCTATTTGTCTTTCTTGGTGTCAGTGGATTCCTCATGCTTCCTGCCTACGCAATAATAATGGACTGGATAGGGAAATTCTGTGAGAAGGATGTTCATGGAAGCGCTACAGGCTTTGTCGGGTTGACGAGCAGGGCGATTTCTGTAGCGTTGACACTGGGAGCGATTTACTTCATCAGCAGTGCCGAACTCTACTTCACATATCTCACCTTGGCTGTTATGACTGCATTTGTCCTCACTCTACTGCTCCCCAATGACTTCAGGATTTCACAACTTCAAAATGAACAACAGTGACAAACTCATTATCTTTTATCTCCCCATAAATCCTTTTTAGGACAGAAAGTAAAGCGTCTCTACTTTCAAATCCATCCCTTTTTGCATCCTCATCGGTAAGCTCTTTGACCCTCTTGACAACCACCTTCTTCACCTTAGCTAATGCGAACCTTTCTCCATTGGCTGTCAGCTCCACAATTCTTCCAACTGGGTAACTCTTTATTCCTCTTCTCACAGTAGTTATCTTCTCCCCGGAGATTATCCGATCAACAAACTCAGCATCGAAGTTAATCTTCTCCACAATACCATCTCCAGACTTTTTTAACCGCATTTAGCAGAATTCGATACTTCTTGAATCCCTCTCCCGGCAGTTCTTTCCAGTGTCTGAGCTGCAGACATTTACCGATTAAAACAAGCTCTTCCACATCCTCCAGCTCATCTTTGTCAGTTCTTGAATAGTAGTATCTCACGAGTGGGCGGATGAGGTCCGAGACATACTCGTAGAGGCTCATTCCCTGAAAGTACTTGCTCATCCTCCTCTTTTCGACCTTTCCAAATTCCGGTAAAGACAGATCGAAGTCTCTTCGCAGGGATTTTAGCAGCAGAGCAGCAGTTTCAGTCTCAAGGTCTGAAAGCTCATCGGCAAGGTATTCAATTAACCTTCTGGTAAATTCGGCGTTTAGCATTTGGATGATGCTCTCAACATCCGGCTTCAGGGCTTTGAGAACTATTACCGTGTGTTCTCCACTCACCTCGTTTCTCTGGGGGGTTATGTGCACCGGGGTAAAGCCGTTCCTTATCCAGAATCTCAGCAGTTCAGGGGAGACTCCGAACCCTGATCCTACCCAGTCCATTTCTCTGCCAAAAGCCCACTCAACTATCTTGGCAAGGGCAAAGCTGCCGATACCCATGTTCATTGCTTCTGGATGCGTTGCTATCCTCACAACCCTTGCTCCGACCATTTTCGGAAAGTCAAAGTGCCAGTAGTGTTTCAGCATCAGATCAGGGATGATCTGTCCCTTTGGCTTGTAGCCATCTCTTATCTTATCTATGGTCTCTTCATCAAGATTGCCCTCAACTGCAACATGGAGAGAGCAGACGGGCTTTCCATTAACTGTAACGATAAAAGGCAGGTGATTCGGCATGTCCAGTAGGATTGCTAAATCGGAAGGTCTGTTGCGGTAGTGGGCAAGAACGTAGATGCCAAAGAACTCCCTCAGAAGTTTCTCATCTCCTGCAAGCTCGTCCTTTGAAATTGCCCTAAACTCCAGTCTACCATCTCGAATTGCTTGTATGTCTTCATCATCAAGTTCTGCAGGCTGAGCGTCGAGCAATAAAACATCGTAAAGCCACTTCTCAATTGGGTCTCCCCTGCCATATCTGATTGGCTCCTCCATGTGAACTTTGTCAATCTCAATGCTGTCATCCATTTCAAGCCTCTTCAGAAATCTTATGCTGAATCCTCTCCCAGTGCCCTCATAACCGTGAATTGTGGTTGAGAAAATTACGTATCTCACCCCCTCGGTAATTTTAATCAGAACAGGAACATCAATTCCTGCAGCCTCATCCACAATTATGACGTCGGCAAAATCCTTCTCCAGCATTGCTCTTCTTGGCACAACGTATTCTATCCTTGCATACTTGCTGTTGACTACCGTAATCATCCCGTTTGTCTCCTTGGCGAAGTACTTCGTCATCCCCTGTCTCACCATAGCCTTCAGCAGGAATTTGAAGTATGTCTGGACTGAATGAGGTGTGGGGGCAACGACCAAAATTCTGACAGGCCTCTTCAACAGCCTCTGCATCCTCGATATGACGTAGGGTGTGGCTATGCCGAGAACGGCTGTCTTCCCTCTTCCCCTGTCTGCCGTTATAACAACCGCCTTCCTCTCCTTTTCCCTCTCAAAAAAGCGTTCAAAGACTTGCAGAACCCTTACCTGATCCTGCGTGGCGCAGAGCTTGTACAACTTCCTCTTTATCTCAATGTCCCCAGGAATAACGATTTCTTCCCTTGAAACGTCATTCGGCTCAAATTCATAGGGTTTTATGATCTTTCGCCTGTCTGCATCGAAAACGATGATCCCTTCTGCTTTAAGAGTACGCTGCATAAATCTCGCAAAGAACCTGCCCTTTACATCATCAACCGTGTAGGGTTCACTCACAAGATCTTCATGCCATTTGCCCTTAAAATTCTCCCACCTCGTTAAGGGTGGAGAGATAGCGATTATTATCCCACCCTCTTTGATTGTTTCAACAATTATTCCGAGATCGTTTGGGTGGAAACCCTCAGTAAAATCTATTATTAGGGACGAATATGTCTGACCGAGCACCTTCGGGGAGTCCTTGTAATGTAAAAACTCTCCTTCAAAGTATCTACGAGAAATTTCAAGAAAATCACTCCTTCCAGCAATCAGTAACTTCTCATCTTCCTTTTTTCTCCTCCACTTTTTGTAAACCCTCTTCGCAATCTTCATTACTCTATCATCAAGTTTATCGGAGTACAGGATTACCATGAATCTATGCCTATTCTCAGCAGCGATTTCCGCTGCCTTTGAAACTTCTGCGAGAAGCTCTCGTACAGTCATTGGTTATAGAAGTATGGGGGGTTAAAAATATTTATAGGGTCTTCATCTTCTCACCATTCTGATAATCTGAATAACACCCTTTTCCTGAAACCCAGAGCAACGACAATACCAAAAGGATATTCAGAGCTGCAACTTTTAACACAATTTCTTGTATTGCAATCGCCGCAAACCAAATGATTTGGTTTTATTGCTTTTAGAGAATTACCAAAGTATCGTAAATCTTTATAAAGATGGTATGGTAATGGAAAATGAAAAGGGTATTCCTGATGGAGGATATAATAGAAATCGGAGAAGATCACCTGAAAAGAAAGAGGTGAAATGAGTATGAAGAGAGTATTCCTTTTGCTGAATAGTACTTGTAATATTTTTGAACAGTTGTATTCAGAAAAGGGTTTAGAAGGGGAAAATGGAGGTGGTCGCATGCTGAAGACTGGTATTGAGGGGCTTGATGCTTTGCTTGGCGGCGGAATTCCTGAAGGGCATATCGTTGCAGTTGTGGGAAGTTACGGCACTGGAAAAACAATTCTCGGCCTGCATTTCGTATATGAGGGGTTGAAAAATGGAGAAAGCTGCATGATAATTAGCTTTGATGAAGATGAGCAGAGCATCATTGACAATGCAAAAAGTGTGGGCATGAATATGGAAAGTTTTGGTGATAAGCTTCAAATAGTACGTCTTGAGGCTGCTGAGGTTAGGAAGAGCCTTGAAAAGCTTGAAAGTGATTTGCCTGAGGTAATAAGCAGTGCTGGATCAAAAAGGATGCTGATTGACTCAATAAGCGTTCTTGAAACTATTTTTGATGATGCAGGAAGGTATCAGATGCTTGCAACTTTCAGAAAAATTCTGAAAAACGCTGGAATTACGACAATCATAACGAGTGAGGCGGATAAATATCATCCCACAGCCTCCAAGTATGGACTACTTGAATACGTGTGTGATGGGCTGATAAGTTTAAAAGTGATAAGAAAGAACGAGCTTGACGAGCCAACTCTCGGTCTTGAGGTCGTGAAAATGAGGAGGGTAAGACATTCAAGAAAGCCCAAGCCCTACATGATTACCGACAGTGGAATTGTTGTTTACGAGGAGGCAGAGATTTTTTAAGGAAAAATTTCAAATACATCCTTTTATTTTTGTTCACTGATGGATGAAGAGGTCAGGGAGAAATTGCTGAAAGCCGGAAAGATATTGCAAACTGCAGTTAATGAGGCTGTTGAGAAGATATCACCGGGAGTGAAGTTACTCGAAGTGGCAGAATTTGTGGAGAACAGAATTGAAGAGCTTGGGGGCAAGCCAGCGTTCCCATGCAACATCTCGATAAACAGTGATGCAGCTCATTTTACCCCTAAGAGAGATGATGAGAGGGTTTTTGGTGATGGAGACATCGTAAAGCTTGACGTTGGAGCGCATATTGATGGTTACATTGCAGATATGGCCGTAACTGTTGACCTTGGAAGCAACAATGACCTCGTTAAAGCGGCAAAGGAGGCTCTTTTTGCTGCGATAGACGTTGTAAAGGCTGGGGTTAGTGTTTCTGAAATTGGCAAGGCGATTGAGGATGCGATAAAGAGCTACGGGTTTAAACCCATCGTGAATCTGACAGGTCATGGACTTCTGCCCTATCTGACCCACGCTCCACCAAGCATCTACAACTACGCAACTGAGAGGGGAGTGACGCTTGAAGAGGGAATGGTGATAGCAATAGAACCCTTCGCCACAGATGGAGCAGGAAGGGTGGTGGAGAGGGGAGAGTGTGAGATATACAGCATCCTTCAGCCAAAACCCGTGAGGATGAAGCTGGCGAGGGAAATAATAAGGGAGGTTCAGGAGAAATACAAAACTCTCCCGTTTGCAAAACGATGGTTGAGCAAGGCTCCAGAGATAATACTTTCCAAGCTCGTTCGAGAGGGTGTTTTAAGAGCTTACCCCGTCCTCACAGAGGTATCTGGCGGACTTGTGAGTCAGTGGGAGCACACACTAATAGTTGAAGATGGTGGGGCAACCGTCACAACAATTTAGAGAACCCCAACACTCTCAAGCAACTCAATATCATGGAGAAGTTCTTTTCCACCAACAGCCTCTATTTTATGATCGAGATTTAGCAGTACAACCCTATCAACCAGCTTTTTCGCAACATCAAGTTCGTGTGTCGCGACGATAATTGTTCCATCAAAACTGCTTAGAGTTTCTATAATCTGTCTTCTCGTTTTCCCGTCAACATAGGCTGTTGGTTCGTCAAGCATTAGAACTTCGGGATTGTAGACCAGAACACTGGCTATCTCCACCTTTTTCTTCTCACCACCACTTAATCTGAAGGGCGGCTTGTCTATTATATGCTCTATTCTGAACATTCTCGAGTAAGTTTTCAGAGCTCTCTCAAGCTCATCATCGCTCCACTCAAGCTGTCTTGGAACATACAGCAACTCATCCCTCACTGTGGGGTTAAAGAGAAAATCATCAGGGTTCTGAAAGACAACACCTATTCTCTTCCTAATCTCCTCAACATTTTTCTTATCTGGCTCTTTTCCAAAAATCTTAACTCTGCCCTCTGTTGGTTTTATTAAACCTGAAAGAAGAAGGATTATGGTTGATTTTCCGCTTCCGTTAGCTCCCACCAGTCCAATTCTATCCCCTCTGTAAACTTCAAGATTAATGTCTCTAACACCCACACTTCCATCAGGATACTTGTAGCTGACGTTTTCTGCCTCTATTATCTTCAGATTATCACCCACCAGAAGGTCGTGAAGCCAACAATCGTCGAGTAAATCAAATCCAGCTTTTTAATTTTTCCTCTGTACTCTATAACATTGCCACCCCTTGCCTCAATAGCAAGCTGCACTCTTTCAGCCCTCTCGAAGCTTCTTAAGAAAAAGAGGCCAACCGCCTCTCCCCCCTTTCTCCAAACATCCATGTGACTCCCCTTTGATACCCTCCTACTCTCCCTTGTCAGAAGAATTGCAAACAGTTCTCTGAACATCAGAATTGCATATCTGTAGGCAATCCAGAGGGCAGAGACGAATGTCTTTGGAACTCTGAAGTATCTCAGTGATGAGCAGAGATCGGCAAAACTCGTTGTCATGATCAGCATCTGAACTGCGATCAGTGATGCTGCCACCCTGAGGGTGAAGATTACACCGTATAACGGATTGTAGACTGACAGAGGCAATACTACGATAAAGGAGAAGAGGGTGAACAACCATATCCTCTCAAAAATTCTTTTAATGCTCAATCCCGAAATTGCCGAGATAACAAGAAGGAAGAGTAAAACTGTAATAACCTTGCTGAGGTTAAAGGTTGAAACTGCGAGAACTACAAAAACAACAGTAGAGACGAGTTTAACCCTTCCATCTATCCTGTGCAGAACGCTTTTGCTGGAGTATTCATGAATCAAAAAATTTTGAAAATAGCTTGAAGCCTCCTTGATCGTCCTTTCAAGCAGTTCGTGCATATCTGGTTAGAATGACTCCAAGGCCTAAAACGATTACTGTTCCCACCACCCCTGCAATCAGAGTTCCGACGTACGGATCAAGGCCCGGAAGAGTGTAGTCGGGTAGTAAACCTTCGTAAATCGGATTCTCTTCAAGACCGATTATCTCAGCAGCGTTTTCAAGCGGCTCGGCATATCCAACAAGCTCAGCAGCATAAGCGAAGAGTGGTGAAACTGCTATCATCGCTGCTATCACTCCGAGAGCAAGCTTTCCTGGAGCAGCTTTCTGCTCGATTACATCCGGCCTTGCTGCAGCTATGTAGCTGACAACACCTGCTGTGATCACTCCCTCAATTATGCCAAGGAGGGCATGCCATACCCCCATAACTGGCACAGTAACTGTAAGCCCATAGCCAAACGATGACGAGATGCCGATCTCAATTCCTGCAAATATGGCTGCGAGCGTTATACCAAGCCAACCGGCAACTAAGGCTGCTATGGATCTGTTAAATCTCTCCAGAGCCTTGTAAACATAATAACCAACAAAGACATTTACAATTGCCATGTTCCACACATTCGCTCCAAGTGCCGTTATGCCTCCGTCCGCAAACACAAGACACTGTATGGTTAATACTACCGCCATGGCAAGTGCTCCCGCGTAGGGGCCGAGCAGAATTCCTGCAAGCGCACCACCGACAAAGTGGGCAGATGTCCCGCCAGGGATTGGCCAGTTGAGCATCTGAGCAGCAAAAATTGCTGCTGCCACTATTCCAAATAGGGGTGTGAACTTCTCATCCCTGAGCCTGTAAATTGAATATCCCAGAACGACCAGCGAGAGTATGTAAAATATACCCGCTATGGGCAAGTCTAGGTATCCGTCGGGTATGTGCAAGTTCTCACCTCGTATTATTTTTTGTAAGATTTTTCACACCAGTTAATAAATATTTTGGTTTTTAGTATTCCTGAGTGCGGAAGAATTCACGTCAAAATTTTCCACGGTAGAGGAAGTTCACGAATTCTTCAGGAAGTTTTTCAGCTTTAACCCTTTCTTCAACCTCACTTCTTCTGAATTCCACCTCCTCAAAATAAACATCCAGATTTCTGGTATCTACCACTGCGAAGCTTGGCTTCTCGTCCCGTCTGTAGTGTCCGAGAACTCCCGGACATACAATCTTGCCATACTTGGTTTCTACAACAAATCTACTGTTTCCGGCAACTACAAGCATCTCATATTTCTTTATTGGCGAAAGAATATCCTCATAGTAAGCTGTCGGCTGATTCGGCAAAACTTCACCCTTAAGAAGGTCAAAGGGACTTCCGTAGCACATGAAAAACTCGTTTTCTCCATATTTCTCGGCCACAAATGCTGGAACATAGTTTCTTATCCATTTTCTCCCTTCTCTACCAAGATTTTCGTAGCTCCATTCCACTGCTTTAAATTCAATCTCTGTAAGCTCCTGAATTAGATTTTCTCTATTTTTCCAAGCATCGCGGACAGAGCAAACAGGTTTCCATGCAGATTTGACGCGACTGCTATCTTCATGATCGCTTGATTTTACTGTTTGGTTTTTAAATATTCGTCCTATTGTTTGATCAAGTTCGTTAAACTTTTTATATTCCAGAATGGAGCTTCAAACGTGAAAATAGAGAGGCCAAGAGGAACAAGAGATTTTCTGCCAGATGAGATGGAGAAGAGGAGAGAAGTTGAGAGAAGGATGAGGAAGATTGCAGAAAGTTTTGGATACAGAGAAGTAGCAACTCCTACATTCGAACATCTCGAACTTTTTACCCTGAAATCCGGAGAGGGGATAGTGGATGAAATGTATGTTTTTGCGGACAAATCTGGTAGAGAACTTGCTTTGCGACCTGAACTGACTGCACCAGTTATGAGGATGTTCGTGAATGAATGCAGCGTCATGCCACGTCCGCTCAGGTTTTACTACTTTGCCAACTGCTTCAGATACGAGAGGCCACAAAAAGGTAGGTACAGGGAATTCTGGCAATTTGGTGTTGAACTTATTGGTTCGGATTCATATCTTGCGGATGCCGAAGTCATAAATCTTACCTACCAAATTCTTGGGAATCTTGGGCTGGAATTTGAACTTCAAATCGGGCATGTAGGTATTCTCAGATCACTACTTAGCCCGCTTGGAGACGATAAGGCTTCGAAGATTATGAGGTTGGTGGATAAGGGGGATGAGGAGGGGTTGTTAGACTACATGGATAATATTGGAGTTGATCAGGATTTGAGGGAAAAAGTTCTGAGCATAATAGATCTGAAGGGCGACGAGAGTGTAATTGATGAGGCTAAGGAGCTGACTTCCTTTGATTTTTCACATCTCGAGAATCTTTCCAGAGTTCTGCGTGAGCTTGGAGTTGAATTTGAGTTTAACCTCGGAATAGCAAGAGGGCTTGATTACTACACTGGCGTTGTTTTCGAATGCTATGCGGAAGGGTTGGGGGCACAGAAGCAGGTTTGTGGAGGGGGGAGTTACGAGCTCTCGTCGCTTTTTGGAGGGCCAAAGGTACCATCAACGGGTTTTGCAATAGGATTTGACAGGGTTTGCGAGGTCTGCAGTGTTGAGGCTAAAAAAGATGTGACAGTTGCCGTAGTATCTATCAAGGGATTTGAAAGCCACGCCTTCAGGATTGCAAACAGAATTAGGGAAAAGGGGCTGAGAGTTGTTGTAGATGTTATGGAAAGGAGCTTAAGGAAGCAGATGAGCTTCGCAAGCGAGATAGGTGCTGATTACGCCGTCATCATTGGTCCTGATGAGATTGAAAAGGGTGTTGTGACTGTTAAAAATATGGAAACGCAGGAACAGAAGACTTTGAGCGAAGAAGAAGCCATTACCACCTTTCTCTCCAGAACGAAGGGATGAAGAGAGAAACCACAGTGAATATCTCAAGTCTGCCAATCCACATGTTCATGGACAGTAGGATCTTAATGGTATCTGGAAAGGCTGCGTAATTCTCCGCTGCCCCTGCAAGCCCCATTCCCGGCCCAACATTGCCGAGAGTTGCTGCCGTTGCTGACATCGAGGTTAGGATGTCATAGCCACTGAGAGAGATTATGAGAGAGGAGATGGCGAAGATTAAAATGTAGAGAACAAAGAAGGCAGCAATATCATCAAGAACCTCCTTTTTTATTGGCTTCCCCTCGAATTTTACCGCTCTAACTGTTCTCGGCTCAGCAGCCCTCAGAATCTGCTGAATTGAGTACTTCATGAGCAGATAGACTCTCACAACCTTCATCCCTCCACCAGTTGACCCGCTTGACCCCCCGATAAACATCAGCATGAGAAGAACGAGTTTGGCTGAATCGCTCCAGCAGTCAAAGTCTGCAGTTGTGTATCCGGTGGTGGTCATGATCGAAATGGACTGAAAGGCTGAGAAGCGGAGCGAATCAAACAGGCTGTATTTATCGAGATTGAGGATCGCGAGGGATAAAGATGCAATTGCAAGGAAGGCAACATACACTCTGAATTCGGAATTTCTCAGCATGGCAAAATTTCCCCTAAAGGCAAAGTATATCAGTGCAAAGTTCATACCACCGAGAAACGCAAACAGAGCAATTACAGATTCTACGTAAGGATTTGAGAAATAAGCAATGCTCTCTGAATGTGTAGAATATCCACCGGTGGAAAGGGTTGTGAAGGCGTGATTTACAGCATCGAAAAGAGAGAGACCAAGAAAGTAAAGGGCTGAAATTTCGAGAATTGTTAGAGTTAAATAGACCTTGTAGAGTGAAAGAGCCGTATCTCTAATTCTCGGCTTTATTTTTGAAAGTGTAACTCCCGGATACTCCGCCTGAAAGAGGGCTGCACTTCTTCTCGCCACGTTCGGAAAAATGGCAAGAAATAGGACGATAATACCCATACCACCTATCCACTGTGTCAGGCTCCTCCACGCGAGAAGGGATTTTGGATACTCTTCAGGAATCAGAACTGATGCTCCAGTGGTCGTGAAGCCCGACATGGACTCAAAGAATGCATCAATAGGAGATACACTGTAGGCAATGTAGGGGATAACCCCAAACAATGACATCAGGAGCCAGATAAGAGCAACTATCGCAAAACTTTCTTTATGTCTGAGAGACTCGAACTCGCCATCGGTTTTGAAAGTTTTGCTAAGGAAAATTCCCGTTGATAAAGATAGGAGAGAAGCAAGAAGGAAGGGGAATGGTGATTCACCATAAATAAAGGCAACGATAAGTGGGAGTACAAAGGAGAGTGAAAAAATTGTAAGAAGCTTTCCAAGAAAACTGAGGACGATTCTGACATTCATTCAAATATCTCCTCTATTTTCTCTATCTCATCCCACCTTGTAAAAACCAGCAGCCTATCATTTAGCTCCAGCTTTGTATCTCCTCTCGGAATCAGACACTCATCCCTCCTGACAACAGTTCCTATTATCGCATCCTCGGGCAGGTCAAGCTCTTTGAAGGACTTACCGACGAGCTTTGGATTCTTTACTACGACCTCTATCACCGCAGTCCCTTCGACTTCGGCGACAGTTTCTATCTGCATCCTTCTCAGCAGCTTGGTTACCTCGTGATGTGTGACGCTTCTCGGATTCAAAGCCACATCTACTCCTACAACCTCAAAAAGCTTCACGTATTCCCTTTTCTCCACCTTTGCAATTGCCGTTCTTGCACCGAGATTTTTTGAGAGCAATGATATCAGCAGGTTTTTTTCATCACTCTCAGTGGTGGCAACGACAGCATCTGACTTTCCAACCTCTTCTTCAACAAGAAATTCGAGATCGGTTGCATCTCCACAAACGATCTTCACATTTTCGAGTTCTGCAATCAAGCTCTCGCACTTTTCCATGCTCGAATCAATCAGCTTTACACCCATCCTACCTTTACCGAGAATTCTGGCAATATAACTTCCAATTGTTCCAGCACCAAATATTACAACTCTTCTTGTCACAGGTGGGCCAAATACACCCTTCAGAGCTTCAATGTCTTCAGTTCTACCCACAACCGCCACTCTATCTCCTGCCCTCAAGACTGTATCCCCTCTCGGAATCTCAATCTCACCGTTGCGGTAAACAGAAGTTATGATTACATTCGGAGGCAAATTCAAGTCCCTTATCCTCGTCCCATCTGCTCTTGAACCCTCCATAACCTGTAGCTCAATCATTTCAACCTTCCCACCGCTGAATGTCACAATTTCAATTGCACCCGGAATTCCGATGAGTCTCGCAGCTTCATGTGCTAAGGCAAGCTGTGGACAAAGAATAACATCAAAGCCAAGGGGATGGTCTCTGACAATTGGTTTCTCCTCCACATATTCAGGATTTTCAACTCTCACAATAACATTCTTCGCTCCAGTCTTTTTAGCAGCAAGTCCTGAGAGCAAGTTTACCTCATCATTACCCGTTACCGCAAGAAAAACATCTGCTCTTTCAACTTCAGCCTCCTTTAAAATTTTTGAGTTGGCCGCATTACCCTGGATTGTTACAACATCAAGTTCAGACACTCTTTCGTATCTCGTATTGTCCTTTTCGATTACAACGACATCGTGATTCGATGCGAGAGACGTGGCGAGGCTATATCCAACCTCACCTGCACCCGCAATCACTATTCGCATATCTCCACCCGATTGAGTCGACTTATTTAACCTTTTATGTTGAATCTCAGGAGTGCAGCTATACCTCCAAGGCTCATCAATCTTTTGCCAGGTTCGAATTCTGTGCTCAGTATCACAACCTTTCCACCGGACTCCTCCACTTCCTTAAGCAAGCCGTCAACGTCCCATTTCTCCCTCTCTTCCAGCAAAAATTCATCAGCAACAAGCAAAACCTCAATCGCTCTGTAATTGTGCGCCTCTCTAACCTCATCAAGTCCGTAAGCAACCCTATCGTCTTTGGCAATCCCTTCAAGCAGTCTGTCTATATACTCTGCCTCTTCTGCGAGCCTGACCTCACCAACAATCTTGTCCACGACTCTCCTTTTCAGTATCTCGATGAATCCTCTTGATCCGGTTGAGGAAGTGTCAACGACAATGGCTTTTTTCGCCATTTCTGGATATCTGTCTTTCAAGAAATCAAGAAAGTCGTTCTTCGCAAATCCGGGC
>JAPDIX010000071.1 GCA_029259345.1 Archaeoglobi archaeon | reverse complement strand
TTTTAATATTCTCGATTTTATTAGACTGTAATTCACAAAAAGTGCCCCGAAAAATATGTTTGCGTGATACGTGATTATCCTCCACAGCGCTACAAGAACACCCAGTATGTTTGTGTCAACAAAGTTTGAGTAGAGGTAAGCCATGCTGACCTCTGCAATTCCGCTGCTTCCGGGAGTGAGCGGGACAAGAGAGACAATCACTATTATTAGCTGTGCTGTATAGGAGTAAAGGAAATATGGGTCGTAGCCGAGAGACATGAGGATGAAGGACGGAACCATGAATCCTGCAGACCATAAAACTAGCGTCATAATGTAGAGCACAAAGATGCTACTCAACGACTTCGAGAGCATCTGTATTGTTGCCTCTCTAAATCTTCTCAACTCTCTTGAGAAAACGCTGGAGTATTTCTCTGCTCTCTCTTCACTGAACCGTTTCACCAGCCTGTAAAGTATTTTTGAGAATCTGTCAATACTTGCCTCGTTTCTGAATATTCTGAAAAGCATGTAGATGAAAATGGCAAGAAGTGTAGTAAAAACAACAGCAATCTTGAATCCGAAACTGGTTGAAAAACCCGTTATTATCAGAAATACGGGAAGGGCAGAGGAGAAAAACATCGAATCAAGTATTCTCTCAGCGAGAACTATAAACGCCGAGGTTCCAACATCAACATTTCTGTCTGACAGCATCTTAACTCTAACCGGTTCTCCTCCTGCCGATGATGGGGTTATAGCTGCGGTAAACATGCTCGCCATGGTTATTTCCAAAGATTGGAAATACGGGATGCTGTAACCGAGATATTTTGTGAGTAACTTGAGTCTGAACGCCCAGAGCAACCAGAAGGAAACTTGCATCAGAAAGGCAAGAAGGAGATAAATCCAGTTCGCCCTCTTCAGCACACTCCACGTAATCTCGCTTTCAGTATACTTGAAGATGATTGCCGTAACTACGATGCTGATTAAAACACCAATCACTGCAGCCCTCGCACTCGATTTACCACTCAATATCTCCCTCCGAATTTTATTCCTCTTCACAAACTTAAGTAACTTATCCTTTACGCTTCCAAACAAATTTAAATTGCCAGAATATCTTGTGCAATTGATGAACAAAATTGGTATTGTTGGAGCCGGGCTATCAGGTCTTGCCATTGCAAGAAATATTAAAAATGCAGTAGTTTTTGAATCTGAAAGCAGACCGGGAGGTTTGCTTAGAACAGAAACCATTGAAGGTTATACATTCGATATTGGAGGCTCTCACATAATATTTTCAAAAGATAACGAAACACTTTTCGAAATGCTGGCGACAATTGGAGAGTATGTCGAGCACAGAAGGAGGACTTATATCTTTTACAATAACCAGTTCATAAAGTATCCTTTTGAAAACGGCATTTCAATGCTTCCGGCTGAGGAGAGATTTCAAATCTTAAAGGACTTTGTGGAGAACATGATAAGAGAGAAAAAAGAGCCGGAAAACCTATTGGAGTGGTTTTACTATGTTTTTGGGAGAGAAATTACTGATAGGTATCTCAAACCCTACAATGAGAAAATATGGAAGAGGAATTTGGAGGAGATATCCCTTGACTGGGTTGGGGGAAGAGTTCCAAACCCCCCAGTTGATGACATTCTCAGATCAGCAGTCGGCATTGAGACGGAGGGATACACCCACCAGTTGAGATTTTTTTATCCCCTCAAGGGAGGAATAGAAACTCTGGCGAAGAGTTTGGCTGAAAATGTTGATGTCAGGGTGGGTGAGAGAGTCAATAAGATAGAGGTGGGGGAAGGTGAAGTGGTTGTCGAAACAACAGGGGGCCAGTATGAATTTGACAAGCTTGTTTATACTGCCCCATTAACCCATCTGCCGAAGATTATGGACTGTGATGAAATTGAGGGCAAGATACGGAAACTTGATTACAACTCGCTGACAGTTGTAGGGCTCGGGGTTAAGGACAAGGTGCCGAACTTTCACTGGCTTTATTTCCCTCAGTCCGATATTGTTTTTCACAGAATCGCTTTTCTTAGCAACTACAGCCCATACATGGCTCCAGACGGTTGTTCTACAATTATAGCGGAGATATCAAGGAGGCCGGGTGAGAGAATCAGCAATGTTTGTGAGAGGGTTATAGATAACTTGGTGGATGTCGGATTCGATTTAAATGTTGAGGTTTGCAAAGCTTGGGAGTGGAAGCATGCTTACATTGTTTACAACCACCACTACAGAGAGGCAGTTGAGAAGATAAGGGGTTATCTCAGGAAGAAAAATATCGTACCCTTCGGCAGATTTGGAGGGTGGGAATACCTTAACATGGATGCTGTGATGGCTCAAGCCAAGGCTCTTGCTGCGAGATTGGGGTAGAATGAAGGCGTTGGTCGTTATACTCAACAAAGACAACGCAGAAGGATTGAAGAGTTGCATCGAATCGCTGCTCAATCAGTCGGCAAGACTCTGTGAGGACTTTGATATCCTCGTTCTTGATGGACTCTCGACCGACAACTCAGAAGAGGTTATTAAAGCCTACTCCAATCCATGCATCCGATTTAAAGTTCAGGATAAGCTCGGAGGTACGGGATACGCAAGAGTAGAGGCATGTAAGTATGCGTTGAAGCAAAAATACGACTTCGTGATTTGGGGCGATTCCGAGAACGTGTATTTTCCGGACTATGTGGAAAAAATGCTGAATTGCCTGAAGTCTGCCGATAGTGCCGGAGGGTTGCCGATTGTCAGGGGAGGATTTTTTGCCCATGCCTTTGCTTGGTATCACGCAATTCATGCGATAGTGCCAAAGCTTGCTGAAATGCACATCCCCGGCAACAACAAAGCTGAGAGGGTTGAGATATTCAAGAAAGTCAGATATCCCGAAAGCCGGAGGGCTGAGGACTATGGTTTCTCATTGATTCTGAGAAAGAAAGGGATAAGGTTAAGGCAGAAGCTAACTGACGCAAAGGTCTTTGTATCTCTTCCGGAGAGCATCGGTGAAGTGCATAGATGGCAGATGGCGAGGGCAAAAGGTGCTGCAGAGGCTGCCTACGAAGTTGGAGCCTTCCCGACCGATTCTTTAATCTGGACAATAGCTTTGATGCCAATAGCCTTAGCCTTTATCCGCCCCATACTGTCATTCTGCCTCTTTCTGTTGCTGTTTATACTTTCCACAGCAATTTTTGTCAGGTCAGTGAAGTACATAGAGAAACCAAAAAAGATTTACTTCTTTGCACCCCTTTTGGGCATTTTGATTCACTCCATCTATAGCTTAATATCTCTGTTTCACTATCTCAAACTAAAAATATTTTAAACTTCTTGAGAATGTTGGGAAAATGAGGCTGCTTACGATAGGTTCAGGACTGCGAGGGGCAATGATTTCTGAACTGCTCCATAAAAAAGGGGTTAAAGTTAATAGAGTCCCCCTTTTCAAATGCTTCTGTGTGTTGAATAATGAGGAGCACTTGAGAAGCATTTCGTTGAAAGATGATAGGAAATTCTACGTTCATGGTATGAGAGGAGGCGTTAGCGGGCTTTTGAACAAGGTAACATCCCTCTATGAAATATTTGAGGGTAGTTTAGTGATAACATCCTTGGAGGACGATTTTGGTTACCTGACTTCACTCGAACTCTGTGAGAGTTTGAAGAAAATGACAGGTGAAACTGTAATCGCCCTTGCTCTTGTCCCTCAGCTTGATACATCAAGTATTGGAGAAATCAAGAAGAGAATACGAAGTTTGCGTGATTCTGCAGACGTTCTAATCCTTTTTGAGGGAGATGTGGGTGTTGAGCAAAAAATTCTAAGGGTGATGAACCTCATCTCGCTGGCAGGAGAGATTGATTTAAAAAAGAGGGTTGCCGGAGAAGTTGTTGTTGATACTTCTGACGTCTTTAACGCGCTAAAAGGTGACGGGTTCGCTATTGCTGGAATGGCGGAAAGGAAAATACCGCTTGACCTGAAATCCCTTATTTTCAAGAGGGATAGCGCTTTAAAAGCTTTGAGGACGAAAAGAATGGTTGAACTTACCGAGGAGGCTTTGAAGAACGTCAGCATAAACGGTGATGTGGAAACCTCAAAATCGGCTCTGCTACTCTTTGCAGGAAAGCCAGAGGAAATAACAATGGAGGGACTGTTTTCTTCAATCTCGATGATAGAAAATCTGAACAGAGATATAGTTGTGAGATACGGGGACTATCCAATACCCGGAATGAGAAAACTTGCTGCCGTACTCATATTCTCAGGAATTAGAAAGTTTAGGTTTGCCTGAAAAGAGAGAAAAGCTTGAAAAGAGTTCCGTTGTAGGCTATTCTTCTCTCAATTCTCGATTGCAGCGTCTTGAATGCGTAATCATCAACTTCGAATACCACATCATCATACTTCACATCTTTGAGGATCAAACCGTAGGGTGGGGCTGGCTCTACCCTCTCCTTGTATTTTTCCGGATTCAGAAGGTCTCTGAACCACTCAACACTCCTGTGCTGCTTTCCAATCTCTATGAGTGCTGTAACAAGGCATCTCACCATGTTCCATGTGAAAGCATTTCCCTCAATCTCGAAGATGATGAACTCTCTGTCTGCTCTTATGTCTGCGCTGTAAATCTCTCTAACACAGTTCTCACCCTCCCCAAACTTCTTTGTAAAGTTCGAGAAATCATGAACTCCAATAAGTTCTTTCACAGCTTTCCTCATGCTTGAAATGTCAAAATCTGAGCCGTACATCACGTAAGTGTAAACTCTGCTTTTTGCTCTTCTCGGATCAAAGCTTTCTGGAACTTTAGCCCACGCCCATGCCACTATGTCTTCTGGCAGTTCCGAGTTCAGCATTCTCGGGAATATCTTTTCCTCAGAATCGAAGGCTATGACTTGGCCGTAAGCATGAACTCCAGCATCAGTTCTGCCAGCACTCTTTACGTTCGGCTTTTCAACCCCAAGCTTCCTCAATGCATTGATGATTTCTCCCTCTACCGTCCTCTGATCTGGCTGATATTGGCTCCCATGAAAGTTCTCTCCGAAATACGCCACTTTGAAGGCAAACCTCATGCTTATCTCATGCCTAAAGCTCTCTGCCTATGAGAGACGATACGAACTCATTAATCGTTGACATCTTTTTCTGAAGCAAATCCTTTATGTGCTTCTGACCCTGATACAATCCAACTGCTGTGCCGACGATGAACAGAAATTCGAGATCATCAAGCTGGTATTTTTCCCTAATTTCCATAAGATCGTTAACTCTGCTCTCAGGTAGACCGTCAATCGTAGGTTCCTCCTCTTTCTGTTCAAGAAATCTCTCGTCAACACTCCACTTGTTTTTCAGCTCCTCGAAGGCATCCCAGAGAATTGACTTTCTCGTCTGAACGTCCATGGTGAATTGTGTATCAAAAAATTTTAAAAAACTTTCTGAATGCGAAGAGTTTCGTTTGTTTTCTTTATGCTCTCATCTTTCTCAGCAAGCTTGAACATTGCTCGGATGGCATCTACATTCTCAGGAACAACTATTGCCTCCTGATGTACAGCCTGAGTAACAAAAAGGTCGTTTCCGTCTATGCCAATGGACTCCTCCCACACAATGTTTTCAAAAAGATCGTACCTCAGCCTGAGTTCTCTCGCAAACTCAATTACCTTTGCCGTGGATGTAAAACCATCTCCAGCGGAGACTAGCATTATCCTTGGCTCCTGCTCAAGAACACTGATAACATCTTCGGGTGATGCATTTTCTTTCAGCTCAATGCAGAGGGAGTGGATATGCATGAGGGTTGTGGGTAGTTTGAAGGCAGTAGTTACTATATCAACATCTGGTAGAACGGTTTTAACATCTGGTCCGTGATGAGAGGGTATGGCAACGGGATCGGGCATAATTCCATTAACCAAACCTTTTTTGTCCTCCTTAGGGTCAACGACCCTTCTGAGCATCGTTGCTCTGATTCTGCCTATTTTAAAATTGGTTTTGAGCTGATAAATAAACCTCGTGAGTCCAGTCGTGTTGCAGCTCACAACCCTGACATATCTTTTCCCCTTTGCCATATCGTAGTTGGCGAGGGCATTAAAAGATACTTCCGCAACATCCTTTTTTTCTCCACCCTGAAATATGGCTTTTAAACCGGCCTTTTCGTAGTATTTAGCTTTATTTTCCGCTCCAACCTTGTTGGGGCTGCAGTCAACAATAATGTCGGCCTTTGGAAGTAAGTCTTCAATCGTCCCGTGGATTTCAATTCCTGCCTTCTCAAAAAGCTCGACATTTTCAGGTTTTGCAACGTAAAGTGGGTATCTTTTCGACCCGAGTTTGGCCTCATAGTCAGGGCGCGTTTTTGTCACTCCAACAACTTCCATGTCGTCTTGAAGACTAACAGCATCAGCCACCCTCTTTCCGATCGTCCCATAACCATTTATCGCTACCTTAACCTTCATCATATCCCTCCACGACTATTTTATGTCCAACGAGATCCATCTCAACAACTCTGCCCTTAACCTCTCTGTAACCACCAAGGATGTCCCACATTTTTATTTTTTCTCCCTCCACAACTATGCGAACAACGTCTTCCATTAGAGTTTCATCACTGCCCGACAACAACACCTTCGACTCACACATGATACGATGTTGATTGTGAGCTTTATCAGGTTTCCCTTAAAAGTTAAATCCTTGAATTATTTAGGAAAGATGTGCTGAGGGTTGCAAGGTTCGAGTTAAGAAAATCGAGAAGAAGGTATGGCAAGGGTAGCGTGTTACTGATAATCCTTACCTCCCTATTTGCCCTAATCATCAGCTACCTTTCGGTTATCACCGGGATAGATTCAGATTCGGGAATATACTCCGCAAACGTTCCGGTTAATGATGGCTCATTTATCCTTTCAGATGACCCAGATGTTTACTTTGACGGTAGCAGTATTTTTGTGAAAAAAACAGATAAGAGTTTGGCTGCCGCTGACGAGCTTATTCGGACACTAAAGGAGCAGCATAGAGTGATGGTTGAAGAAAAATATGGCGAACTCGCACATCCCGTCCTTGTGAGTGTGAAATACATCACTGTAAATCTTTCTCAGGCGGGATATGAGTCGGGATATGAGATTATAGGGAGAGAGACTGGAGCAGGAGTGGAGGAGGGCAAAAATCTTTCTCAGGCGGGATATGAGTCGGGATATGAGATTATAGGGAGAGAGACTGGAGCAGGAGTGGAGGAGGGGGTAGAAATAGGCGTGGAGGTTAACAAAACTACCACGAACTACAAACCACCAGAGGATATTGAGATACCCAGCCTTGTGGAAAAGATGGTTCTCGCATTTCTTTTCATCATTCCATCCTACTTTACAGTTCAGGTCTTCTCCTCATCTCTGCTTGAAGATAAATTGTTGAGAAGGCTTGAGGTTATGCTCTCTGCAGTTGGCCGGGTTGATATTTTACTGGGAAAGCTCTTTCCCTACCTAATTCTTTCTTTTCTATCTGCATTAGCCGTTTCATTGCTATTAAACAGCCCAATGGCGTTCATCTTCGCCCTTCCTGTCGTATTCCTACTTTTTACTGCCCATAGTTTTGTCGTGATGATTTCGAGAAGTTACAGGGAAGCCACATTTCTTCTGCTCGTCGTTTCACTTCTAATAACAATTTACGCCTTCATTCCAGCCGTTTTTTCAACTGCAATACCACTGTCAAAAATCTCCCCCATAACTCTGCTCCTTTTGCATTTACGAGGAGAATCTGTTAACCTCTGGGATGCTTTGATATCATTTGCTCACCTCGGCGTCATGGCTACAGTCTTTCTATATCTTAGCATGAAGGCTCTCAACCCGGATATAGCTCATGGGAGATCAATGATTGCAAAACTTATCGAAGTCTCAAGACTGAGCATAAGAAATTCCTATCAAGCCTTTTTGTTCGCATTTCTCTCCGTATCATTTGCCTTAATGGCTGAGATGTTCGCAGTGATGGCGGTATTTATTCTCCCGCAGACTCTCATGATTCCAGCTTTAATTGTAAGCGTCGCCATTGTTGAGGAAATCATAAAGGGATTGATTGTAGTTTCTCAGCCCTGTGTGAGAAGGGCTATTGCTACAGCCCTTGGATTTTTCACCGGGGAGAAGTTCCTTATTGTAGCAAACGTTCTTCAGGAGTACAGTCTTGCTTTTCTCGGCCAGTATCTTGTGTTTCCTCTCGCTATTCACATGCTAACAGCAATTCTCTTCGCTTTAATCGTCAGGAGGGACATCTCCTTCATTCCACACGCCTTCAGCCTTGCAGTAACAATCCATGCGATCTACAACTACGCGGTGGTGATGCTGCTTGCTTGAGATCATAAAAAAAGACATAATGTTGATGCTCAGAGAAAGAACCTTCGTCAGCATAGTGTTTCTTCTAATATTCATCGCCAGCATATCCTCCGTTATAACATTCGGCCTGCTGATACTTTACAATCCTGATTATCTTGGTTATTCAGGGAATGTCAGAATTGCAATTGTCGGAGATTATTCTATTCCCGGTGAATGCGTTGATGCGGAAACTGCCATGAGAGCACTGACAGAGGGAAGGGTTGATGCGGTGCTGTTCATCACAAAAGTTGGAAATTTGACATACATTGACATCATCCTGCCGAAGGATGATATAAAGGCAATTCAGGTTCTTACATCTCTGAAGAAAGATTTAGTTGAGTATGAGGAGAGACTGCGAGAGGAGTTCGGGGTTCCAAACCTCGAACTGATGGTTTTTGCTAATGGTGCAGAGGTAAAAGTTCCTTCTGGCTCCTCGACGATTTTCAAATTTATATATCTTATTTTGATTCCACTCCTCGCAGTAACAACAGCGGTGGTGGCTGCAGGACTGGCCATAGACTCTGTTTGTGAGGAAATCCAGACGAGAGCACTTGAAGTGCTTCTATCCACACCACTTACACCTTTCAGAATCTCAATGGCCAAAATTCTCACACCTTTTATTTTCTCCACATCCCTGACAGTAATCTGGCTTTCACTGCTATCCATCAACGGAATTGAGATTGCGAAACCAGTTGAAGCGCTTGCAATATCAGCATCAATCTCTGCTCTCTTTGTAGCAATCGCATATTTCACTGCTGTCTACTTCAAAGATAGAGAGAGGGCGCAGCTGGTTTTCTCAATATTTGCTGCCGGACTCTTACCACTGCTTGTGACAAAGGCCAGAAGTCCAGCAGTTATGGTTGGGAGGGTTGCTGCTGGAACAGAATTTGACGTTATTGCAGCTGCCAGCTACATACTTATTTCCTTCGGTCTTTTAATCATCTCACCCATTCTGATGAAAATTGGGGAAAACAGTCAGTAGGGAGTTGCCCAGCTTTCATCGTCCTTGTAGACTTTCTCGTCTATCACCATCTCCCCTTCCACTATGGGCTTAGGCTCTTTAACAGCTTCAATTCTGAAAAGACTTGACTTATACCAGTTGTAATCAATTCTCACGTTAAGCTGCTTGACAATCGGCAATTTATCCTGAAATCTGAAAAAGTTCTTCTCGTCCTCAGGATAAACGTTGAACTTCCTGATGATATCTGTGATAACAAAGCCCATTTCGTGTATCATCCTCTGTATCTCATACCATTTCTTTCTCGAAGCTTCCAGCGTCGTTATTCCAAAGTATCCGGAACATCCTACACCTTTAAGGGTTGAAACTCCCCTCGATAGAAACAGCTTCAAACCCGGAATCGTCTCAACGGGGTCTGTTACAAAAACATCGAACTTTCTTCTCAAATCGTCGGGAAAAGCCTGCTGAACATCGTAAACAAAAGCCTCAACATTTAGCGAGTATTCCTCGGCAACCTCATTTATAAATTTTATAAGCCTCTCATCAATGTCCACAACAGCAACTTTTTCGGGCATCTCAGTTAAGGCTGAAGCGATGCTGAGCAAGTCATCATCTCCAACGACAAAAACCCTGCCGTTCAGGTCTCCTCTCTCGTAGATAAACTCGACTCTCCTTATCACACCTTCGAGGCTTATGAATCCCTGGTCGTACATCTCGATTGCTTCAGGTCTTCTCGCAGCTATTTCCTTGTATTTTTCAAGAATTTCAGAGAAAAACTTGCTTATTTCAAAGCCAGTACCCTCACATTTTTCACATCTCAGCCTGCCGACGTGCTTCAACCTCTCTTTTGCCGCTCTATCCCTGCCTTTTTCTGTGAGAGATATTTTTCCATTTTCCATTTTTAAAAGTCCGTCTTTCTTTAAGGAGGTAAGAATGTTGAAGAACTCTTTCAGAGAAGCGTCCTGCCAGTCAATAAGCTCGTAAACGCTAACCTCACCTCCGAGTAGCCTCTGCATTATCTGCCGCTCTATTCTGTCCACGATATCAGCCCCTGTCGAGAACGTAATGGCGGTAGGATTCGGGTTTAAACCTTTCGAGGAACAGTTTGAAGGCCTTTTCGACCTTGCTTGTATCGCCGCAGGTAAAAATGTCGAGGTTCACAAGCCCGTATTCAGGCCAAGTATGGATAGAAACGTGACTTTCGGCAATTAAAACTATTCCCGTAACACCATGCGGGTTAAACTGTTTGTAAACACTGCCTACTTTCGTAAGCCCAGCTTTCTCTACCACCTCCTCTACGATAGCGCGTACAGTCTCCTCCCTTGCTATCAGCTCCTCCTTTACTCCATAAAGTTCGGCTATAATATGCCGACCGACTATCATCGCTATCACCCTCCATTTTTATCACCTCCTTACTGAGTATATTCGAATTTGGAGCATTTTGCACATTCTATGCCAGATTTTATCAGACTTGGTCTAAATATAACGATCATACACGAATCTGGCTGAAAAGATTTTGAGTTTGCATGGCTTTTAAATTTTTCGATGATTTTAAAGAGTTTTCAGAGGTGAAAAATCCATCCAAAAAGCAATGATATGGTCGTTTCAAAAGATTTCGTATAGATTTTAATCAGTTTAGCTCAAAACATGATTTTTCGCTCCTTTTTTAGCCAATGCGGAGAAAAATATGTATTTTTAAAACTAATAATATTAGTAAGTCCTGGCAAGAGCCGCAACTTTACCCTTGCTGCCACACACAATACACTCGCCCTCATTATCAAGATTGATCCACTCTGGCATCTCCTCAAACCAGCCAAGAAGACTTCCACCACTCTCTTCAAGTGAGAGACCACAGTCTTCGTTATTACATAGATGGAAGATACCAACACCATTCCTTACCCAATCCTTCAACTCATCAGGTGAGTTTACGATCTTTATCTTTTCAAGAATCCTGTTTGTCGCTGAAGCAAAGAGTCTCTCCCTCATTATTTGAGCCCATTGCCAGATCAAATCATCATTGATTTCATCTATTGAAACCTCAAACTTCTTCTTTTCGTCTCTGAAAGATGCTACAGCTACCCCCTTCTCTGCATCTCTCGGCCCTATTTCGAATCTGACTGGCACGCCTTTAAGCTCCCATTTGTAATACTTTGCTCCTGGCCTCTCCTCACCCTCATCAAGAATAACTCTGAAAGATTTCAGCTTATCAACAATTTTTTTGCATGCGTCCATCACAGCCTCCTCCTTACCCTTGTAGAGAATCGGAATCACAACAATCTGTATGGGGGCAACTTCGAAGGGCAGAACCAAACCCTGATCATCGCCGTGGATGCTGATAAGTGCGGCTATGCACCTCTCAGAAATGCCATAGCATGTTTGATGAGCGTAGTAGTGCTCTCCGTTTGGCGCCTCATACTTTATCTCGAAGGTCTTGGCAAAGTTGTCTGCAAGGTGATGCACTGTTCCTATCTGCAGAGTTCTTCCGTCGGGCATTACTGTATCGAAGGCTATAGTGTATGCCGCTCCGGGAAACTTGTCCCACTCGGGGCGACGGATGACCATGTAAGGAATGGCAAGGAAGTCGTAGAACTCCTTGTAAAATTCAATGGCTTTTTTAACGTGCTCTTCTGCCTCCTCAAAGTTCTTGTGGACTGTATGTGCCTCTTTAAATGATGTTATCTCTCTGAGCCGGATCAATGGTCTTGTATGCTTCGTTTCATATCTGAAGGTGTTTACAATCTGATAAACTTTCAAAGGCAAATCTGCATGGTTTCTCACCCACAGTTTGAACATCGGGTATATCGCAGTCTCACTTGTAGGTCTCAGGGCGAGCTTGACATCGAGAGGGGTTGAGCCACCGTGTGTAATCCAGTAAACTTCATCCTCAAAACCCTTTATGTGTTCTCCTTCCTTGCCAAGTTCTGTCTCTGGAATGAGGGCAGGGAAGTAAACTTCATCGTGTTCTCTGTCCATAACTTCTCTCAGCTTCGAATAGACGAGCTGTCTTATCTTGAAACCAAAGGGGAACCAGACGTAAAGCCCCTTCACTGGATACCTGACGTCCATGATTTCCGCCGTCTGAATGACTTCGTGATACCACTCTGAGAAATTTTCCTTTGATGGCAGACTCATCAGATGTTGGATGAAGATGCAATATTTATTAATTTCTCGGAGAACTGTTCCTTAGCGTAAACCTTCTGGCTGGTTTCTGTGTATCCTCTTTAAAAATTTATAACCGATATTTTTTCTGCTTGACAGGAATCCTCCTCTCAAAGCCACAGTTCAGGCAGGTGATTATCACTCTGCCCTTTCTAACTCTAACCCTGAATCTGCCAGATTTGTAGGGATAAAGACATTTTTTACAGTAAACTGCCTTCAAAGTTCTCGGAACCCTTACCCTGTATTTCATCGCTATTTTCTTTGCAAGTTCAACATACCTCCTTGCAAGCTCGTAGTCTTTGTTCTTCCATTCTTCAGCCCTTTTTATCAGGTAAACAACCCTATCCTTAGCGATTATGCTCTCTCTCTTTTTATCTCTTTTTATCACATAAGTGGTTAGACAACAAAGATAAATAGCCTTTTGTTTGTTCAGCCAGTATGAGATTCGACCCCCAGAAATACAGAGACCTATCGCGGAGAGACTTCGAGGAGGCATGGAAAGCAGGAAAGGAGATACTGGGAAAAAGAGACCCAAATAAAGTTTATCCCAGAATTGGTTTTGAATTTGGGGTAGAACACCCCGTTTTTAGAACAATAGAAAGGTTGAGAAGTGCTTACCTCTCAACTGGCTTTTCCGAGGTCGTTAACCCTGTCATCGTCGAGGATGTTCATGTCCGAAAGCAGTTCGGTAAAGAGGCTCTTGCAGTCCTTGACCGCTGTTTTTACCTTGCATCACTTCCCAAACCTAATGTCGGGATGTCTGCTGGTAAGATCAGCTTAATTGAGAAGATAACCGGGAAGGATATTGGAGAGGCAGCAGAGGATATCAAGAAAATTTTCCATCGTTACAAAAAGGGAGAGATTGATGGGGATGACTTGAGCTATTTGATTGCCGAAGCCCTTGATGTTGATGATATAACTGCAGTTAGAATTCTTGATGAGGTTTTTCCGGAGTTTAAAGAACTCAAACCATTGCCAAGCAATTTAACTTTGAGAAGTCATATGACCACTGGTTGGTTCATAACTCTTAGCCACATAGCCGACAAGCTTCCTCTACCGATAAAGCTGTTCAGCATAGACAGGTGCTTCAGGAAGGAGCAGGGAGAGGATGCGACAAGGCTCTACAGCTACTTCTCTGCAAGCTGTGTTTTCGTTGACGAAGATGTAGGTGTTGATGAGGGTAAAGCTGTTGCCGAAGCTCTGCTGAGACAGTTCGGGTTTGAAAAGTTCAAATTCAGAAAGGATGAGAAGAGGAGCAAATACTACATTCCGGACACCCAGACAGAAGTCTATGCTTTCCATCCAAAACTCGTCGGTTCAAGCACGAAGTATAGTGATGGCTGGATAGAGATTGCCACCTTCGGTATTTACTCTCCAACCGCTCTTGCCGAGTACGATATCCAGTATCCTGTCATGAACCTTGGTCTTGGCGTTGAAAGACTGGCGATGGTGCTTCATGGATACGATGATGTGAGAAAAATGGTATATCCACAGATTTACGGAGAGATTAAGCTGAGTGATACGGATATAGCGAGAGGAATAAGGCTTAAGAGTGTTCCCCAGACTGTGACTGGCTTAAAAATCGCCGAAAGTATTGCTGAAACGGCAGAAAAAAACGCTTCAGCTCCGAGTCCGTGCAAATTCCTTGCGTATGAGGGGGTTTTGTTTGATAAAACTGTCAGGGTTTTTGTCGTTGAGGAGGAGGAGAACACAAAGCTGTGCGGTCCTGCTTACGCCAATGAGGTTGTTGTTTACAATGGAGATATATACGGGATACCGAGAACAAGGAAGTGGAGGAGTTACTTTGAGGAGGGAGTGACGACTGGAATAAGATATATTGATGCCATCTCCTACCTCTCAGCGAGGAAAATAGAGGAGGCTGCAGTTAAGAGTGAGAAAGAGGTTACGGTGAAGGTTAGAATTGTAGAGAACCTCTCAGACGTAAATCTTTACATTCAGGGTAACCTGAGGAGATACATACTCTGGAAAAGAGGAAAAATTGATGTTCGCGGCCCACTCTTTGTCACCGTTAAAGCAGAGATAGATTAAATAGGAATCAGCAAGCGGATGTAGCCGATGAGGGGGATTCTGAACTTTGCAACCCCTATTATCCACTCCTCTTTTACAGGTTTAATTCTCTCTCCAATTGGTGAAAACGCTGCTGGGACTGCCTGATCGGGGTATTTGTTCGTATTAACATTGTCTCCCTGAGTTATATATCCGTCATTCTCCGCTATCTGGTTTGTGTAAACCAGCTGGCCATTAACAATGGCCGGTATAGGCTCTCCTTTGTGCACGTAGGCTATAGCTCTGTGAATGATCGGTTTTCCGTAGCCATTCGGTTTGTAGACTATGACATCACCATAATTCCCAAAGCTCTGGTATCCCTCCTTTACTCCTTCCTCCCAAGTAACCACTCCGCCATTCCTTGCAGTGCTTACAAGAAATACAACATCACCCGGATGTAAATTTGGCTCCATGCTACCAGACTCAACTGCAACCATAAAAGGCCATGTGCCAGTAATGGCAATTCCTCCACCGACTATGACCGCAACGATAATTAATGTTGAGACCACATCTTTTATGAACTGAACAGACTTCGATTCACTATCCATGCAAAGAGGAGGAGGGGAAATGGTAATTAAAAATATCGATTTGACAACTATTGCGAAGAAATTTCTCGTTCGCGGTTATAATATAAACCCAAAAGCTGCTGAGCTTATATGCAGCTTCAGCGAATTCTCCGAGGAGATAATATCTGAAGTTTGTAGAATGGTAGATGGCAAATTTATAATCGGAGAGGAAGATGTTAAGGCTGCAATAGAGAAAATTAAAGCAAGAAAAAGTGTAAAACCAGAATTTCGTGAAGTAGAAAAAGAAAAATCAGAGAAAAAGGGAAATAACGGGTTGAGAGTTATCAGAGACATAACTGGTACCTCCGTCTGTGAGGGGAGGGTCGAGGATTTTGTCTGTTACTTCAATTCCCGACTTGAAAAGCTTTCGAGGATATTGCGAACTCGCATACATCCTGTTCCAATCGCATACGTCGGAAAAAGGAAAATGGAGGAGGTTAGTGTTGTTGGAATGGTGACGAACGTTTGGGAGAGGGGAGACAGATATATCGTCCAGCTTGAAGATTCAACAGGCAGTTTAAACTGTGTTGCTAGTGGAAAGACGGCTGAAATAGCCTCAGAGCTTCTTGGTGATGAGGTTGTAGGCGTTACAGGCACTTTAAGGGGGAATACGCTGATTGCCGACAGAATAGTTTTTCCTGATGTCCCGGTTAACGGGAATGGGGAGAAGACGAGAAAGGACTTCTCCATAATTTTCATTTCAGACACACATTTTGGAAGCAAGGAGTTTCTCGAGAAGGAATGGAAGCTGTTTGTCAAATGGCTGAATGGAGAAGTTGGTGGTGAGAAGGGGCAAAAACTGGCTGAGAGTGTGAAGTATATTGCTATTGCCGGAGACATAGTTGATGGGATAGGCGTGTATCCAGAGCAGGAGAAGGATCTTGCAATTATAGACATTTACGAGCAGTATGAGAGTGCTGCTGCACATATTGATGAAATACCGAAAAGAATTCGGATTGTAATCTCACCCGGAAACCACGATGCTGTGAGACAGGCTGAACCTCAGCCGGCACTGCCAAGCGAAATCAGAAAGCTTTTCTCCAACAATGTTCATCTCGTCGGCAATCCAGCATACATCGAGATGGAGGGGGTTAAGGTGCTGATGTATCACGGCAGGAGTATTGATGACATGGTTGCCAAGATACCAAGACTGAGTTACGAGGAGCCACAAAAGGTGATGGAGGAACTGCTGAAGAGAAGACATTTAAGCCCAATGTATGGTGGCAGAAGCCCTGTTGCCCCTGAAAAAGAGGACTATCTAGTCATTGATGAAGTTCCGGACATTCTGCACTGTGGACACATACACACCTACGGCACTGGTTTTTACAGAGGTGTATTCATGGTAAACTCGTCAACTTGGCAGGCTCAGACTGAATTTCAGAAGAAGGTGAACCTTAATCCCATGCCGGGAAATGTTGCTGTTTACAGACCCGGTGGGGAGGTTGTAAGGCTAAGGTTCTATGGTGAGTGATATGGAAGAATACATTGTACTCAGCTGGACTTATGTGGACAGCCTCTGCAGGCGGGTTGCATTTGACATCCTCAGAGACGACTACAAACCAACCTCAGTTGTTGCACTTGCTAAGGGAGGTCTTTTTGTCGGAAGCATTCTCAGCGATTACCTTACGGTAAAAGAGCTTCATACTGTTGATGTTAGCAAGGATGGGGGAACTATTGAGGGTGAGAAAGTTCTGCTTGTGGACGATTTCATCAACACCGGAGAAACAATGAGAAAAGCTCTCAAGATTATCAATGCAGATGATGTCAGAACGGCATCACTTCTGATGCTGGAAAAATCCGAATTTATCCCAGATTATCTTGGAGACTATTTGAGCGAGTACCAGTGGATAATTTTTCCGTGGAATTTTGTTGAGGATGTTTCCAAGCTCCTGATTGATATTCTCAAAGAGGAGGGAGAGGCAAGTCAGTCAAAACTGAAGAGGCTGCTCGCAGAGAAAGGTCTTAACCCGTTGAATCTTGAGGTTACGTTTCCGGGAAGATTTGAAGAAATTCTGGAGGTTCTTGAACTGAAAGGAGTTGTTGAAAAAACACTTGAAGGAGGAAGAATTTACTGGAGGCTGCGTGAATGATCGGAATTGTAGGCGGAACCCACATTCTCGAAATAGATGTGCTTTCCGAAGTTGAGGAGAGGGATGTTGGGACGCCATTTGGAGTTGCAGAGGTTGAAATTGGCAAGATTGACGGAATTGACGTGGCGATAATTCAGAGACATGGAAAGAAGAAGAACAAGCCTCCACATAGAATCAACCATGCTGCAAACTTCTACGCCCTCAAATCTCTTGGTGTTAGCCATGTTATAGGCATGGGTTCGGTGGGGTGTCTTAAAGAAGATTACAGCCTGCCATCTCTGATGGTGCCCGATGATTACATTGACCTGTTCAGCGGTGTTACAGTATACAACGACTCTCTTGTCCACATCACTCCCGGATTCGATGAATATCTCCGAAAAGTGCTTGTAGAGACCGCAAGAAAAATTTCAAGCTTCCCGGTTATTGATGGTGGGGTTTACTTTCAGACGAGGGGGCCGAGACTGGAAACAAAAGCCGAAATCGCTATGATGAAAAACTTCGCTGATTGCGTGGGAATGACAGCAGGTAGCGAGGCGACAGTAGCTAAGGAGCTTGGATTGAATTATGCGGTAATCTGCACGATGGACAATTACGCCCATGGGATTAGGGATGAGGTTGTGGATTACAAAGAAATCGTAAAGAGGGCAAAAGAAAATGCGGAAGAATGCCTCAGAACTGTGGGGCAGGCAGTGAAGAGGGTGTGGATGGAGAAGTTTTTGTAAGGTCATAAAGACATAAACCTTATATAGTAACCCATATACACTAATTTGAAATGCACGCAGCGCTGCTTGAATCAGTTGTAAAAATTCTGCTGAAGGCGGATTTCAATGTTGCAGACTTAGCTGAGACTAAACCTAGATGTTTTGACATTGTCGCAAGAAGAGATGACCTTATCCTAATCCTTAAAGTTCTCTACAATGTTGACTCCATGAAGCCTGAAGCTGCAGAAGAGATGAAAAAACTGACGAAAATACTTGATGCGAGCCCGATGGTAATAGGTGAGAGATTTAAGTTCGACTTCCTTGAGAGGGGAGTAGTGTATACTCGCTATGGTCTGCCTGTTATAAATCTCGCCACCTTTTACGATTTCATTGTTGAGGGCATTCCCCCTTATGTTTACTCTGCTCCCGGAGGATACTACGTAAAGCTGGACAGTGAGAAGCTAAGAGAGGTTAGAGAAAAGCTTGGTATAAGTATAGGAGAGATGGCAAAGCTTCTGGGAGTTTCGAGAAGAACGATAAAGAAATATGAGGAGGGCACTGATACTTCACTTCCGATAGCTGCAAAGATTGAAGAGATACTGGGAACTTTTGCGATAAAGCATATTGACCTGCTCAACTTCGTGGATCACGAGATTGAGGAAGAAGATACAAGTTTTGAGGGGAAAGAGGGGGAAATTCTCGACCAGCTCAGGCTTATCGGTCTATCAGTTTATCCTGTTAAGCAAGCTCCCTTTGATGCAGTTTCAAGTGTTGAAGAAAGACGAATTTTAACGGGTATAAAGCAGGTCAGAGAGATAGAGAAAAGGGCAAGGTTGCTTGGAAAAATTTCGGAGGCTCTCGAAACGAGAGCAGCTTATATTACGGACAGGGACTGCAAGAGAAGGATTGACTCTGTTATTTTCGTTCTTAGAGAAGAACTATACTCCGTGAGCAGTCCAAAAGATTTCATATCTCTTCTCCGGGAGAAGAGTTCAGAAAACTGAGGAGGTGAGAGCATGTTAGAGTATCTGTATCCTTTGAGAACGTATTTGATAGTTTCAGGAGTGGAAAAGCCAAATATTATGACTGCAGACTGGGTTGTTCCTCTTTCCTTCGAACCGCAAATGCTCGGAGTGGCTATTGGCCACACAAGATACACCCACAACCTCATAAAAGAGTGCGGTGAGTTTGTCGTTGCAGTCCCAACCATAGAGATTCTTAAGGACGTCTGGACTGCTGGAACGTTGAGTGGAGCTAAAGAGGACAAGACTAAAAAGCTCAACCTGTCTCTGATTGAGTCAAAAAAAGTGAGAGTTCCGTCAATCAGGGAGTGTCAGGCTAATATCGAGTGCAGAGTTGTTAAGGAGGTCGAGACGGGGGATCACACCTTCTTTGTTGGCGAAATCGTTGCCGTCACACATGGTGATGCGTTTGTTGAAGGAAAGCCTGATCTTAACTACAAATTCGTCATGCACGCAAGTTTTGGGAAGAACTTCACAACAAATTCAAATGAAAAGTATATGCCGTAATCTACTCTTTTTTTGACATTACTCACGAGCTTCTGGAGCTATTTATCATGTTAGAAATCCTGACGTCAATCCCTTCTGTGAGCATAAGAAATGCTGGAACGACTGTCAAGGCTGCGAGAAGTGAGAACAGAATCGCAATAAGGGCTATAAAGCCAAAGTTCTGCATTATAGGGAAGGTTGAGAACATCAGCGAGCCAAAACCACCTGCCATTGTCAGTGCAGAAGTGGTTATCGCCTTTCCCGTCCTCTCGATTGTTCTTCTCACAGCCTCAACAGGCGAATACGTTGCCCTCTCCTCAAAGTACCTCTCAAGGACGTGGATGGAAAAGTCTATACCGAGACCGAGAGTGATTGAGTTGAGGGCGATGCTTATCATCGTCTGCTTTGTGCCAGTTAGGAACATTATCGTGTTCATAACCCCAATGACGGACGTTATCGCTATCAGCGGGACTACTGCCTTTCTTATTGAGCGGTAAACCGCAAGGAGGAGTGTGATGATCAGAGCATAAGCTACGAGGGTCATGGTCGTTTGGCCAGATATCATAAGCCTTCCCATCTCGCCATAGATTACCGGCCCACCTGTAACGTAGTATCCCCCACTCCAGCCAAAGAACTCCACATCCCTGATGATACTCTTATGCGTTGAAATAAACTCGTCCTGATTGTCGGCGTTTGAGGAGAGGTGAACTGCTATCTGTCCTCCAGAAACGTATCTGCTCACCTCCTCCTGTGAGAGTGCGGAGAGGATCTTTATTAGCTCAGCATCGCTGTCAGGCAGTCCTTCTAAGCCGTATGCTTTTCTAACTTCTGAAATTCGCTTGGTTATGGAGCTATAGTCATAGACAAGCTCCTCCTTTTCGACAATGTATTTTGCAAGCTCATCTATCTCCTTAAGGGTTTCAGCGTTCAGCTCGTCCACCTGGAGAACCAATGTGTAAGCTGCTTGCCCCCCGACAATCCTTTCAATCTCGTTGAACCTCTGTATTGATGGCAGATTTTGAGGGACATATTTGTTGTAGTTCGTCTCTAATCCAATTTGCGGTGCTGCATAGAGACCGAAAAGCACGATTATTGAAGCAACAACAAGTATCCCCACCGGTCTTGTAGCTGTTAGAGTTGAGATTGCCGAGAGACTTCTTTCCAGTGCCCCCATAGACTCTTTTTCAACTTTCTTCTGCTCCTTCGCTTCATTCCAGCGGTCTATCAGCTTCAGAATAGCTGGCAGGAAAGTTAGAGTTAGGAGGTAGGCAACAATCAAACCAAGAGAGGAGATTATGCCAAACTGAGCCATTGCAGGCATGCCGGGAGCCAGCATGGACATGAAGCCTATAACAGTTGTAACGAGTGCCATCACGATAGCTAATCCTGTTCTCGTTACTGATATGACAACAGCATCATCCACACCTCTCCCTTCTCTCCTCTCCTCCTCGTAGCGGTTTTGAAGCTGCGCCCCGTATTCAATTGCGAGACCGATTAGCATCGGTAAAGCTCCGTTGGTGTGCTCGGAGAGAGGAATTCCGAGAACGGGCATGAGTCCATAAATTACCGTGACGGACATCACTGAAATAATCAGAGGGAGGAAAGCGGTGTATTTTTTCCTGACGGCACCGCTGAAAGTTATGAAGAGGAGGAGAATCATCAGAATGATTGAGACCATCATCGTTATTCCGAGGCTCTTGCCTACCTCCCTCTCAATCTGATAGCTTAACGCCGGCCCTCCTGTGAGCTGTAAAACAATGCCGTGGGGTGGGGCTGAGAAAGATATAACCTTCTCCACCTCAATCGCAATCTCCTCTTGTTTTGCCTTGTCCGATGGGCCAAGCTGTATAATCATCAACGCTAGGGTTGGCTTCGGAACAAAGTCTTTGGCGTAAAGGCTGGTAGCAAGTGATATTTTCGATTCATCGGATGGTAGACCGCCATAAAGTGAGGCTACGATTGATGCTGGGGATACAACGCTGCTTACACCTTCAATTTCCTTTATTCTTGTCTGCAAATCGAGGAGATAGCGGTAAACTTCGAGATTTATGACATCATCTCCCTTAACAAGGATGAAGAGATTATCAGCACCAACGCCAAAGTCCTTCTGGTAGAGCTTATACTGTCTGTAGATAACATTGTCTTTGCTGAACATCGATTCGGTGCCTGATGTTAGGCCAACATTTTGAGCAGAGAAGGCAGAGAGGATTAAAATTATTGAAATAATGGAAACGACAAACCCAGGTCGCTTCGCTATGAACCTCGCAACTTTTTCCAGCAGTTCAGGAAACATCCCTTACCTCCGCCTGAGGTAGTAGATGATGGCTGCCACGATTATCAGACCTACTATTGCATAAAGCGCGTAGGGTGGTTTGGCAGGGATAACATTGATGATGGCTTTTGCAGGCTCGCTGTAAGCCCACTCCCCCTCCGGATCCTTGTATTTGACCTCAAGGTTCAGGGCGTACAGCTTGGGTGTGGCATCGCTGTCTACTGAAAGCTTGAATGTTGCGTTAGCAGTCTCGCCGGGCTTCAAATCTCCGATGAACGCTGAATCATCTGTTGAGGAGAACGGATCAACGATTGTTATTCTGGCAGTTGCATCTTTAACTTCGAATTCACCAACATTCTTCACGACAAAGGTAACAACCTTCTCCTCACCAGCAGCAATGCTTGGCTGTCCTTGCACCTCAAATTCCATTTTGGGGTTGACTTTCACACCTATTCTGACAGGGTCGATCTCCACGTATTCGTCCAGTGATTTAAAGACAACTGTTAGCTCTGCTGGATATGTCACGGGCTCTGCCTCGCTCGAGGCTTTGAGTTTAAATATTGCCTCGTATTCTTCACCGGCCTTCACATTTCCTACGTAGTATTCCGAACTCAATACTGAAAGGGGCGAGTCCGCAGATATCCTGACACTTGCATCTTCAAACTCAGAATCAGACACAAATGTAACCCGCAACTCTCCCTTTGCATTAACATAAACTCTACTCTCGACGTTCTTTACTGTAATTTTTGGAGCGTCACTCACGCTTATGCCAAAAGTTGTGCTGTCGCTCTCAGTGAGAGTGCTATACTCATCAAGATACACGGCTTTTATGTGCAGTGGATATGAACCTCCTTCCTTAATGTTCAGCTTCAGGTAAAAAGTAGCCTCAGCACTCTCATTCGGTTTGAGGTCTCCGACGTAGTATGATGCCTTTACGGAAGACAGGGATGGAGTTGATGCCATACTTCCAGTCATACCCGGCATTGCAGGCATGGATGATGTTGGGAATGTTCCATACACACCTGACATCGTGCTCGTCTGGGATGTGCTTGAAGCTGTAAAATCAATTCCTTGAGCTTCTATTCCAGAGGGAGTGTCAAGGATGAGGTATGCATTTTTTGCAGTCTTATCTCCTGTATTTTTGACTTTCAGCGTTATTTTGCCCTTGCTCATTCCAATCAGGTTTTCGGACTTTACCTCAACAACTTCCAGTGTTACGGGTTTCTCTTCTATGTATATTTTAACCGGGATTGTTTTCGTTACCTTTACGTACTCCAGCTCGTAGTACTGGTTCATCTGCTTGTAGATGTACACAATCGAGCCATTACCCGTTATTTGGCCACTTGATGTCTCGTTCGTCAATTGGTAGGGTACAGTTATTCCGGTAAATTGATTGAGATCTTTCAACTCGTCTATTCTGTAAAACTCTACATTCAAATTGAGTTCATACTCTCCAGCTTTCGCTTCATCGCTGATTTTCACGATGTAATTCAGTGTTACAGGTTGCATTGGCGGAAGGGCTGGCAGTTTTTGTGTAGGGGTTTTGACCTCCATATACTCATTTCCTTCCAGCTCCAAGTTTACATTGTAAGCCGTGAAGAGCATATCTTCTCTGCCTAAGAAGAATACAGCTTCTTCTAGATTTAGTGGATCGTATTCAATTTTCTCATTCTTTGCATCGTTGTAAATCGTCAGAACCAGATTCTTCTCGTCTCCTCGCTGGAAGTAGTTCGAACCGTAGAAAGAAACTGCTATATCTGGCTTCTCTTCGTAATCCAAAGCAGATGCAATTCCTGTAAGCAGTAATAAAGCAGCAAGAGTTAGGGCGAGTTTTCGCATTTTTATCACCTGTCGTAGTAGCGGAAACGAAACATTATATATAACTTACGATTCAGAAAATTTTGATGGGATTGGTTGATGTGCTAAAAAGCTTTGGACTCAGTGATTACGAGGCGAAAGCCCTTGTAGCTTTAATATCAAAAGGAACTTTAACTGCTAAGGAAGTTTCAGAGTTCAGTGGGGTACCGAGAACATCCGTTTACGATGTTATGGACTCTCTGCTTTCAAAGGGTCTTGTAGAATCTTTCGGGAAGCCAAGAAAATTCAAGGCTTTGAGTGCCAGAGATATTATCTTTGCCCTCTCTCGCAGGGTTAATGAAAACATTGGGTATTTAAAGAGGGAACTGCCGAAAATGGAGGCTGAAGAGGTTGATGTTATCAGAGTTTACAGGGGAGAAATGGTTCTTGAGAAGTTCAGAGAATTTGTTGAAGATGCAAAAGAGGAAATAGTAGGTGTGCTATCTTACATTCCTGAATCTGTGGCCGAAGTCCTAAGGAAGGCAAAATGTAAACTCATCCTGATTTCATCAAACGCAAGCATCATAGAAACTGCAGAATCCTATGAATTCAGAAAGAAAGAGGAGGTAGCAAAGAGCTTTAAAAACTTCTGTCATGGTCTCTTCATCTTTGATAACGAGAAGACAATGTCAATCTTCCTTGACGGAACGCAGATAGCAATAGTAAGCGAAAGCTCGGCGGTTATTGAGTTCTCCAGGATGGTGATACTTCCAGTTATCAACTTTATGAAATCTGAGTAGAGGTGCAGAAATGCTGGACATGCACGTTCACTCCACCTATTCGGATGGTAGTGCAACGATTGATGAAATTGCGAGAAAGGCGAAGGAACTTGGACTGAAAGCTGTAGCTGTTGTGGATCACTCGGTAGAGTTGTACTTCGGACTTACAGAGGCTAAAGCCAAACAAAGGCAGATTGAAATTGACAATGCATCCTCACTTTACGGTGTAAAAATATACAGCGGAATTGAGTGCAGCATTGACGCTGCTGGAGAAATAATGCTTCCAGATTTTGATTTTGAATTCGTTATCGCTTCCATCCACGAGTTCGTTTACGGGAGAAGCTACTATGAGAGGGTTCTGAGATGCATAGAAAAGAACGAGATTGATGTCCTCGGCCACCCCTTCTCAAAACTTTTTGGCTTCGATGATAACATTCCGGAAATGGACAGAAAACTTGTTGACATGGCTGAACAGCTTGGAATCGCAATTGAGCTTAATTCGTCTCACAAATCTCCGACAGAATCTTTCCTTGAACTTTGCAGAGATAGAAAGCTGACGTACTCCATAGGGAGTGATGCCCACAATCTCTCAAAGGTTGGAGACGTGGGTTGGAGTGTTGAGAATGCCAAAAGATATATGACGAGAGCGAAACTTTTCTCCCCATGAAGTGTATAACTCTTACAGTTGATGCAATAATTCCCTATAAAGGGAAGATAGTTCTGATCAGGAGAATAAATGAACCCTTCAAAGACCATTACGCCCTTCCCGGTGGGATTGTGGAGTATGGGGAGAGAGTGGAAGATGCAGTATTAAGAGAAGTTGAGGAGGAGACTGGATTGAAGGGAAGAATACACGGGCTTGTTGGGGTCTACTCCGACCCCGATAGAGACCCAAGGGGTCATTTTGTGTCCGTCTGCTTCATCGTTCTGCCTGTAGGTGGAGAACTTAAAGCGGGGAGCGATGCAAAGGATGTGGCGTTGTTCAGCCTCGATAACCTCCCCAAACTCGCTTTTGACCACGAGAAAATGATAAAGGATGCGGAGGGGATGTTGCGTGGAGTTCTGTCCTAAGTGCAAAAGCCTGATGATTTATCAGGGTGAAAAGCTTGTATGCAGAAAGTGTGGCTACGAGAAGGATGCAGATAGTAGTGAGGAGATCGTTATAAGGGTTGAGAGGAACAAGGAAGAGGTGCCAGTTATTGAGGGAGAGAACCTCAAAACTCTGCCTACAACAAAAGCAATCTGCCCCGCATGCGGGAATAACGAAGCCTTCTGGTGGTTGAGACAGTTGAGAGCGGCAGATGAGAGTGAAGTTAGATTCTTCCGGTGCACAAAGTGTGGAAAAACTTGGAGAGAATACGACTGACCGAAGACATTATAAGTCAGGGTAGATTATAGCGGTTATGAGCTCACGCATTCCCGGATTTTACAAGCTCAGCGTTGAGGAGAGGCTTAGGAAGGTCGCGGAGTTTTCTGGATTAAGTGATGATGAGACTAAAGCTGTGCTCAATCAGGGTTTACCATTAGATGTGGCAGACAGGATGATCGAGAACGTTATAGGAACCTTTGAGATGCCCCTTGGAATTGCAACAAATTTTCTTATTGATGGAAAGGACTATCTCATTCCCATGGCTATTGAAGAGCCGAGTGTTGTGGCTGCTGCAAGCAATGCAGCGAGAATGGCGAGGGAGAGCGGGGGGTTTACGACGGACTACACTGGTTCTGTGATGATCGGACAAATACAGGTTACAAAGCTTGCAGACCCAGTTTCAGCGAAATTTGAGGTTTTAAGGCACAGAGAGGAGATAGTTGAGAGGGCGAATGAGTGCGACCCAATGCTCGTGAACCTTGGAGGGGGCTGTAAGGATGTCGAAGCGAGGGTTATAGACACCATCATGGGCAAGATGCTCATCGTGCATCTCGTGGTGGATGTGAAGGATGCTATGGGGGCGAATGCCGTCAACACCATGTGTGAGAAGGTTGCCCCCTTCATTGAGAGAATTACTGGCGGCAGAGTTTACCTGAGGATAATTTCCAATCTTGCGTCATACAGGCTTGCAAGGGCGAAGACTGCTTTTGATAAAGAGGTTATTGGTGGAGAAGGGGTTGTGGAAGGGATAATGCTTGCCTACGCCTTTGCCGCTGCCGACCCATACAGATGTGCCACCCACAACAAAGGCATCATGAACGGCATTTCAGCATTAATGATTGCTACAGGCAACGATTTCAGGGCTATTGAGGCTGGTGCACACAGCTACGCATCCCTTGGAGGGTATAAACCACTCACAACCTATGAGGTTGATGAAAAAGGGAATCTGGTTGGAACAATTGAAGTGCCGATGGCTGTAGGGATTATTGGTGGGGCAACAAAGGTGAATCCGTTGGCGAAGATTTCTCTCAAGATTTTGGGAGTAAAGACTGCCGAAGAACTTGCAAGAGTTGCTGCTGCTCTTGGATTAGCTCAGAACTTTGCCGCACTGCGAGCCTTGGCAACAGAGGGGATTCAGAGAGGTCACATGGAACTGCATGCGAGAAATCTTGCGATAATGGCAGGTGCAAGCGGAGAAGATGTTGATAAGGTTGTTGAGGTAATGGTGAGGGACGGGAAGATAAGGCTCGACTACGCAAAAGAGGTAATTGAGGCTTTAAGATCTCGAAATGAGTAATAATGTTCATTTGTCAGTGCAGAAAGAGCATCATCTCTTCTTACCCATCTGTGGGAATCGAAGAGTGCTGAAATCGCCAAGATCGACCCAGACAGTCCGCAGAAACCAGCATTGGAGTAATGTTTAGTACTTGCAGGTTTTGGCAATATGGACAAGCCCAAGACCATAACAAAAAACATATAAATGATTATAAGAACGTTGGGGAGGAGATAAAAATGAAAACAATTGCAGGAAGCATTTTAGCAGGTCTGAGTCTGTTGGCAGAAGTTGTTAATGAGTGGTTGCATCAATTCTTTTTTGCAGCATTTTACATTGCTAAGGGGACAATGCTTGAAGGGGCTGGGGAATTTAGTCCTGGACCGTACTATCCACAAGGTCCGGAAGCTGCACAAATCTTCATTGGAACAAGAATCATTATTTGGATATTTATGGCTCTAGGGGTTGTATTGGTAATTTGGGGGGTTTTAGAAACGAGAACAAACAGAGAGTGATTTTGGCAATAAATGCAAATGAGCATTCCAAAAAGATTGAATCGGCATATCTCTACCGACTACGCTTGCTGCGGATAACAGCGAGTGCGATTGTCAATATTTCACCAAAATCGTCTTACACCGAAACGTTATCATTACTAAAAATGTTAAGTTACTGCGAATTTAGACAAACTTAATCATAACACTGTTGCCATAATTAAAGTAACAGAAAGAGATTAAGAACGCGAAAAGATCAAGGCTTATATCAGTCCAAGACAATATTAGCAAAGAGACCATTTTCCCCCTTCTCTTTGAATTAACGTGGAGAATTGAGAAAACCGTTTATGAACCAATCTGCTTCAAATTTTGACATGGATGAGTAGGCAGATTTTAGTTTAACTTCCCCATCTATCCTTAAAAATTTTCTCAGTTCATAACGCTTGTTTATCTCTCCAGTGTGTAGTTTTCTGAATAGAAATTTAATTGTGTGTTGTGCCTTGCTTACATTGTAACGCCAAAAAAGAGTTCCTCAGAGTTGGCAGAGGGGAAATGCTTGATATCATCTATGGGATTTGTCTGATCAGCTAAAAGCTTGAGGAGATTCCTATTCTTAAACAGCTGGGCAATTAGCAATGAGGGATTAGTAGGGATTAGTTTACTTAGTCAAGTATCTGCCCATCCCAGTTTCCAGCCTTCCCTTAATCTCCTTCCATCCTTCGCTGGTTACAAATGCCAAGATATGGTCATAGAACTCATTTCCCGTCCAGCCCATCTGAAACCACTCGTTCCTGCCCTCAAGCGAAACGTATATGCTGGCGTTAAGCTTGGGGTAAGAGCTGAAAAACAACATGGTGCTGTAATCATAGCACTTCACATACTTGTAGTGCTTTAGATACTCCTCAGTGCAGTTTACCTCCCTCAGATCATACTTGGGTTGGAGGACATACTCCCCGCTGAGCGGATCAAGGGTGTTGATCTCCCTTTCAAGTTCAAGTTTCAGTTCAAATTTATAGTCAGCTGCCCTTTTCACCATGGTTGGTGTTACTGTTGGCGTTTTGCCATCTTCAATGGGGACTGGCATGGGTGCCATTTTCCAAGTTTTAACCTTCTCACCGCTCAGCTTCAGCATCACTCCATAGGATGTTTCAACAATCTCTGCCATCCAGCCTTCTGGGATCGTCATATTCCTTAGCTCGACAGGTTTACCATCAATCGCAGGCAGGGGAACTAGTAAAGTGACATTTTCCAGCTCGGCAATTTTTGATGGTTTAATCTCCTTACCTACAAGTTCTCCAAGGGTTAGAGAAACGGAGTACTCTATGCTGTGTGTAAAGCTCTCTTCCTCAGGCGCAAGGCATCCCAATATGGGGAGAATTACGAACAATAAAGTTATTATAAAGTAGTTTTTCATTGAAAATAAATGTAAGGACGAAACATAAGTTTTTCCTGCCACGTTCAGCAAGCATTCAAACCAGCATAAATGATTGAACAACTATCCGTCTTCTTTTGTGGTGATAGTGGATATAATGAATAGCAAAATTGGTGAGGAGGATACAGGCACGTCGGATTAAAATGCCATAAATCTCACCATTCAATTCCTCCCAAAGTCATCATCGAATCTCTCGATATCATCGTCCTCTAAATACTCACCAATCTGAACTTCAATAACCTCTAAGGGTAGCAATCCCGGATTCTCAAGTCTGTGCTTTTTCCCAGCGAGTATAAAAGTACTTTCCCCGTTCCTCAGCAGAAATTCCCTATCATCGATGGTAACTCTTGCAGTCCCCTTTACAACGACCCAGTGCTCACTTCTGTGATAGTGTTTCTGCAAGCTAAGCCTCTTTCCAGGTAAGACAGTCAGCCTCTTTATTTTATAAAAATCTCCTTCCTCAAGAACGGTAAAGGATCCCCAGGGGCGGTAGGATGTTCTGTGGACAAAAGCCCTCTTGTCACCCCTTTCTTTCAGAATCTCAACCAAGTCCTTAACCTTCTGAGCCTCCTCTCTTTTGCAAACAAGAACGGCATCTCTCGTGTCAATGATAACAAGATCTTCAACACCTACTGCTGCTGTCAATCTTTCACCGAATATTATATTGTTTCTGGCATCGAGTGAAATGCATTCTCCCTTAACAGCATTTCCGTTTTCATCCTTATCAAAAATCTCGTAAACTGAATCAAAACTCCCAACATCGCTCCAGAAAGTCTTAAGGGGGACTACAGCAGCCTTATCTGTTTTTTCCATCACACCGTAGTCAACAGATATTTTGGGCAGCTTTTTGTAGGCATCCTCCAAGCCTTCTTTAAAAGCTCTTACTACTTCTGGCTGATACTTGTTACATTCTTCGGTAAAAATACTGGCCCTGAACAGAAACATTCCGCTGTTCCACAAATATCCTTCACTAAGGTATTCTCTGGCTCTCTCCAAATCGGGCTTCTCAACAAATCTTTCCACCTCATAACCGCCATCAAGTGGTTTTCCGGGTTTGATGTAGCCATAACCAGCGTGTGGCTTTGTTGGCTCTACTCCAAATACAACCAGCCAGTCTTTAGCCAGTTTCTCAGCTTCCTCAAAAGCCCTTCTGTAGTTTTCATTCGCCTCTATGAGATGGTCTGAAGGTAGAACTGCGATTTTTGGGTCTCCATCTCTCTCCATTATCGTTTTAACTGCATAGTATATTGCCGGTAGGGTGTTTTTTGAGTCTGGCTCAATCAAAATGTTCTCATCCGGCAGGTCAATATCCATTTCAGAAAGCTGGTCAAGAACTCTGAACCTGTACTTTTCATTCGCCACTATGTAAACTTCATCCGGTCTGGAAAACATCAGCGCTCTTTTTACAGTTTCCTGGAAGAGAGATAGGCCATTGAAGATACTAATAAACTGCTTCGGAAACTCTTCCCTGCTCAAAGGCCAGAGTCTCGTTCCACTCCCGCCTGCCAGTATAACTGTTTTCATCAAACCACCCCTCAAATCTCATCAAGTATTTCATAAAAACTCTCAACGACGCGGAAATTACGGATTTTTTATTTCCTATCAGGAAGGGCTTATCAACAACCTCCAGCATCGGAAAGTCATTTGGACTGTCTCCAACCCCTATGCTTTCCACTTTGCCGAGTTCCTTTTTGAAGAGTTCCACAAGTTTTTTAACTGCTCTTCCTTTATCAGTTTTTCCGATGACGCTGTAAAATTTTCCACCATATGTCCATCCCAGATCTGCTTTTTCACTCATCAGACAACCTCTTTAAAGTCAAAATTACGAATTGCCAGCAAAAATATACTATGAGAAAATTTCTGTGGATTAAATGTTATGTTTTTGAGATAAACAAAAAGAGAATAGTTAAATAGTAGCCGTAAGACTGATGACAAAAACTTTTGGTGATGGTATGCTGGAGGTTGAAGTTATCTCTGGAAGGACTCTTAATCAAGGGGCGACTGTTGAGGAAAAGCTAACTGAAGAATATTTCAATGCCGTCAATTACGCTGAAATAAACGAGGAGGACTGGAACGCTCTCGGACTGCAGGAGGGCGACAGAGTAAAAGTAAAGACGGAGTTTGGCGAGGTGGTTGTTTTTGCAAAGAAAGGAGGTGTGCCGAAAGGGATTATATTTATCCCCATGGGCCCCTACGCGAACATGGTCATTGACCCCTCCACTGACGGAACAGGAATGCCACAGTTTAAGGGTGTAAAAGGGACTGTAGAAAAAACGGATGAGAAGGTTTTGAGTGTTAAAGAGCTTTTGGAGGCGATTTAAATGGCTGAAGCTGAGAATATAATATGTACTTTTTGCGGAAGTGTTTGTGACGACGGGCAGTTTGATACTGAGAAGTTCAAATCTAAAAAGCTCTGCAAGCTGGGAAGCAGCAAGTTCTCGAAGAAGGAGCGCATTAAGGCTCCGATGATTGACGGGAAGGAAGTGAGCTATGAGGAGGCTATTGAGAAGGCCGCAGAAATCCTTGTCAATGCGAAGAAGCCTTTGCTTTACGGCTGGGCCTCCACAGTTAACGAGGCCATCAGACTTGGTGTGATTCTGACGGAAAAGGTTAGGGGTGTTTACGACCAGTGCGCAAGTGTCTGCCACGCTCCCGGAACGCTCGCAGTAATTGAAGAAGGTCTTCCAGGCGGGAGTCTGGGAGCGATAAAGAACAGGGCGGATGTTGTTGTATTCTGGGGATCAAACCCTATGGAGGCTCACCCAAGACACGGGATGAGATACTCCATCTCAGCCAAAGGGCTGTTAATTAAGGACAGGAAGCAGAGAAAAGTCATCGTCGTTGACGTAAGACCCACGAAGACGGTAAAGCTTGCGGATGAGTTTATCCAGATAAAGCCCGGATACGACTACCCTATAATCTCCGCTTTGAGGGCAATAATTTCGGGCAATGCCGATGCCGTGCCGGATGAAGTTGGAGGTGTGAGCAAGGAGAAGCTGATTGAGCTTGCAGAGACGATGAAGAACGCCAA
>JAPDIX010000024.1 GCA_029259345.1 Archaeoglobi archaeon | reverse complement strand
CGCACGTGCAGTTCAACGCCTACGCTGGAGACAGCTGGAGGACTGTTTCGAGTGGTGCAGAGGAGATAGCTAAAACCGTGAACAGCATGGACAACGTAACAATCGACATGGGGCAGCCAATTTTCGGACATGCAACTGCCATGACAGGAGACGCGCCATTCCAGTTCACCCTCCACAAGCTGACAGGGGCGAGGTGGAGCAACAAGGACAGCGAGGTTGAGGGCGGAGCAGGAATAGTTCCGCTTGTTTACCTGCCGAAGAATCCAGTCCATGCACTGCAGTGGGCAATTGGCCTGGAGCTCGGTTTGCTGATTGACAGCGACAAGGTTGTTCTGACAACAGACTATCCAAACGGTGGGCCGTTTACTGAATATCCGTATGTCATGGCCATGCTGATGAGCAAGAAGATGAGAGAGGGTGAGCTTGAGAAAGTTAGCCCATTCGTTCAGAAGGCTACAAACCTCCCTGCTATCGACACGGAGAAGACACTGGAAGAGATCATACACATGACCCGATCTCTGCCAGCGAGAATTCTCGGACTGCCACAAAAGGGACATCTCGGCGTTGGAGCGGATGCGGATATCGCAATTTACGACCTGAATCCGCTTGAAATCGACACATCAAACGACTTCGAGAAGGTTTACAAGGCCTTCAAGACAGCAGAGTACACGATAAAGAGCGGCAGGATTCTGGCAAAGAACGGTGAGCTTGTGGATGAGTACTGGGGCAAGACCTACTGGGTTGATGCAACGGGCAGAGTGAATATGGAAGCAATCAAGCCAGACCTTGAGGACTACTTCAAGTACTACAGCGTAGAACTTCAGAACTACGGTGTTGAGGAGGGATGGTTGAAGAAACCAGAGAGGATAGTAATCTGAGGGGGTGGTAAAGGTGATCATCATAAAACCCAAGACGGAGTTTGTTGTGACGGTTGAGGCAGAACTCACACCAGACTTGGCAGAGAAGGACGTGGAAGAGATCAAGAAGTTCAAGGTGTACTATGGGAAAGACGTAGTCGAGCTGGGAGAGCTCTTTGAGGTAACAAAGGAGGGAGACGACAAGAAACTCGTCCTTGAAGGGGACTTCAGCAGGGTGAAGTGGATTGGATGCAGGATGAGCGATGGAGAGATAGTGGTCAAAGGCAGTGTTGGAGCGAACTGTGGAGCATACATGGCTGGTGGCAAAATAGTCATTGAGGGCAATGCGGACGACTGGCTTGGGGCAGAGATGAAGGACGGAGAGATAGTGGTCAAAGGAAATGCCGCAAACTTGGTGGGCTGCGCCTACTACGGCGATGCTACCGGAATGAGTGGTGGAAAAATCACCATTGAGGGCAACGCCGGAAACTACATTGGAGAGAAGATGGCCGGCGGGGAAATAGAAATTAAGGGAAATGCTGGAGATTTCATTGGCACTGAGATGAAGGGAGGAACAATAATCATTCACGGAAACTGCGGATTCGTCGGAGGAGACATGAAAGCTGGAGAGATAAAGATCGGCGGAGACTTCGAGCTAATGCCCACCTTTGTAAAGCAGGAGGATGCTTGGGTCGGAGACGTGATTGTAAAGGGGGAAGGAACAGTTAGAAAACTCTAAGAGTCAAAAGCTACTATCTAATTTTTTAAAAATGTGTTAAAAAATTATTTAGAAGCCGCGGGAATTTCTCCCACGACGTTGTCAACAAAGAAGCTCATTGAAAGCAATTCTTCGTCTGTCATGACCTCTCCTTCAGCCTTCACAAGATTTCCCTGCTGGTCGTAGATCGGGCCTACAAATGGATACTGCTCCGGAACCTCTCCGTTTATATACTTCTGCTTCTCCTCTTCGACAATCTTTCTCACGTCTTCTGGAACAGCATCGTTGAATGGTGCAAGGCCAACAACACCTTTGTCTATGCCCCACCAGATTTGTTCACTCTTCCACGTTCCCTGCATCACCTGCTCAATGATGTAGGAGTAAATCACACTCCAGTTCCAAACTGCAGACGTGAGGTGGGCATTGGGTGCAAACTTGGACATGTCGGTGTGGTAGCCTATGGAGTAAACTCCCCTCTCTTCTGCTGCCTGCTGCGCTGCTGGAGAGTCCTGATGCTGAGCAATAACGTCACAGCCTTCATCGATCAGGCTAATTGCTGCATCCTTCTCATCACCGGGGTCATACCAAGTTCCCGTCCAGACAACGTAAACCTTAGCTTCTGGATTCACTTTCTTGACACCGAGAGCGAAAGCATTTATTCCTCTGATGACCTCCGGAATTGGAACTGCTGCAACATAGCCAATTTTATTCGTCTCCGTCATCGCTCCTGCCACCATACCGCTCAGATATCTTGCCTGATACATCCTGCCGAAGTAAGTCCCCACATTCTCAGCGGTCTTGTAACCACTGCAGTGCTCGAAGATCGTGTCGGGGAAGTCTTCGGCAACTGTAATGGTGGCATCCATGAAGCCGAAGGATGTTGTGAAGATTACATCATAACCCTGCTCGGCAAATTCCCTGATGACCCTCTCATCATCTCCTCCTTCAGCAACATTATCGGCGAAAGCAGTCTCTACTCCGTAAACCTTCTCGATATACTGCCTCCCAAGGTCGTGGCTGTAAGTCCACCCTGCATCTCCGATGGGGCTTACGTAAACGAATGCAGCTTTTAGCTCTTTTTTCCCCTCAGCAGTGGTTGTTTTTACAGGTGTGGGTGTGGTAGTTGTTGCCTGCTTCCCTTCCTCGCCCGCACATCCTGCTAACAGTCCGGCAGCCAAAACTGCCAGCGCAATGAGAACCAGAAACTTACCCTTCATATTCTCTGCCAAATGGCATAAGAAATAAACTTTACTCTTTCTTTCCTCTGACATAAGGTATTCCAAGTGCTGCAGGCGCTCCAAAGGCTGCCCTTTTCCTTATAACGCTGAACAGCAGCACGACTATTGTGACAACATAAGGCACCATCTTCATGAAGTGGTAGGGAATACCAACTCCAATGGCCTGAAGTTTGAATGAGAGAACATCCAACCCGCCGAAGAGGTAAGCTCCGAGAACTGCCCTCTGCGGCATCCATCCGCTGAAGATGACTAGAGCGAGACTGATCCACCCTCTTCCTGCAGTCATCCCTTCCGTCCAGAGCTTTGCGTATGCGAGACTGAGATAAGCCCCTCCAATACCAACCAGAAATCCCCCCATCAGCGTGCAAATGTATCTGACTCTGTCCACATCAACTCCAACGCTATCTGCTGCTTCCGGGTTTTCTCCTGTTGCAATTATCTCCAATCCATACCTCGTTTTGAAGAGTAAAAACCATAGGACAGCAGCGAGGATTACAGCAATGTAGGCGAGAGGATCGTGGGTGAACAGTATTTCTCCAAGGTAGGGCAAAGTGGAGAGATGCGGAATGTGGATGGGATTAATATAAACAGCTACCTCTCCAATATAGCTTCTTCCGAAGAAACCTGTGATTCCGAGACCGAGAAGAACGATCATCAGGCCTGTAATGGGTTGATTTGCCTTTAAGGTTACGGAAAAGAAAGCATGAATAAAAGCCAGCGCCATACCCGCAAATCCCGCAAAAAGCACTCCGAGCCATGGATTGCCTGTGAGTACACTCACCGCAAACCCCGTAAATGCTCCGGTTATCATTATCCCCTCGACTCCAAGATTCAGTATTCCGCTTCTTTCAGTTAGAGTTTCACCTAGGGTGGCGTAGAGTAAGGGCGTACCGGCTCTTATCGAGGATGCCAAGAGCGATGATACGAATCCCACGTCAAGCATGGTCTCCCCTCCTAAGCGACTGTCCACCGATGATGAAAAGCACTATCAGTGCCTGAAAAACATAAACTACTGCTACCGGAACGGAATAAGTGGTTTGGAGGGCTGATCCGCCGACATATATGAATCCAAAGAGTGATGCGGAGAGTAGGACCAGTAACGGGTTTCCGGATGCAAGCAGCGCTACAGGAATCCCTGCGTATCCATATCCAGTGGAGATTGCTGGCCTCAATCTCAGCTGTATTCCGCTAACCTCAATCATCCCGGCAATTCCTGCAAACATTCCTCCGAGAAGCATAGAGCAAATAATTATTTTTTGCCTGCTTATCCCTGCATAATCAGCAGCTCTTGGATTTGCACCTAAAACTCGTACGGCAAAGCCGAACTCTGTCTTTTTCAGAATGTGGTACATTACGATTGCAGCGAGGATGGCAATTAAAAAGCCGAGGTGAAGGCGGGTGCCGAAAAACCTTGGAAGAGTTGCAGCATCTGGAAAGAGATCGGTAAAGGGGAAATTGTAGACCTCCTTACCCCTCATCGGCCCGTAGACCATATATTCTACCCAATATATCGCCACGTAATTTAGAAGGAGAGTGGAAATAATCTCGTTAAGGTCGAATTTTGCCTTTAAAAATGCCGGGATTGCAGCCCATCCCATGCCGAAGATGGCTCCAGCAACTAACATTGAGGGAATCGCAAGAAAATCCGGTAAGTTGACGTAGAGAGCAACGACACTCGCCGCAAAAGCGCCCATGTAAAGCTGCCCCTCCGCACCGATATTCCACAAACCTGCCCTAAGGGGAACTGCAACAGCCAAGCCTGTGAGGATGAGTGGTGTTGTTTTCACACAGAGTTCAGCCAGACCAAATCTGGATGCAAAAGACCGAGAAAACATCACGATGTAGGCTTCAAGAGGATTTATCCCCATAACAGCAAGCATCACTCCAACAACAGCAAGGGATGCGAGTATCGAGATCACTGGTGATAAGTAACTCCTCATACCGCAACCTCCAGACCGCCAGCCATTAAATAGCCGACTCTCTCATAATCTGCCTCTTTTCTGTCCATAATTCCTCTAATATCTCCCTCAAATATCACTGCAATCCTATCGCTTATCTGGAAAATTTCATCCAAATCTTCAGATATCAGAAGAACAGCGCACCCCTTGGCAGCACTTTCAACAAGCCTTCTTCTCACGTAATCTATCCCAGCAACATCAAGCCCTCTCGTGGGCTGGGATGCTATTATCAGTCTTGGACTTCTGGAAAGTTCTCTTGCGAGAATCAAGCGCTGAATGTTTCCGCCAGAAAGTGTGCTTGCAGGAGAGTGGAGAGAAGGGGTTTTTACTGAGAATTCCTCTATCAGTTCCTTCGCCCTATCCTCCATTTTTTCATAGTCCAGCACCAAACCCTTTCTGTACTTTTTGAAGTCCTTTAGCATCAGATTTTCGAGAACGGAGAGGGAAGGGGCTAAACCAACACCGATCCTGTCTTCTGGGACATAAGCTATCTCCTCTCTCTTTTCAACCCCGAGTCTGGTGATATCCTTTCCGTTGAGCAGTATTCTTCCTCTTGCAGGAGTTCTGAGTCCTGCTATGGCCTCCTCAAGCTCCTTCTGACCATTGCCCGAGACTCCTGCAATTCCAAAAATTTCACCCTCTCTGATGGAAAAACTCACACCCTTTACCGCAAAACCGCCTCTATCATCTTTGACCCATAAATCCTCAACCCTCAGCACCTCTTTACCAAACTTAACTTCTGGTTTGGCTACATCCATCACCACGTCTCTCCCCACCATCATTCTTGCAAGCTCACGTTCGCTCGTTTCAGCTGTGATGACTGTTCCTACATTTTTTCCTTTTCTCAGCACCGTTATTTTGTCTGTAACTTTCAAAGCCTCCTTGAGCTTGTGTGTGATAAATATGATCGTTAGGCCACTCTTCGTCATAGATTTGAGGGCATAAAATAGGCTGTCAACTTCTTGAGGGGTGAGAACCGCGGTGGGCTCATCCAGAATGAGGAGCTTGACATCCCTGAAAAGAGCTTTCAGAATCTCAACCCTCTGCTCTTCACCGACGCTAAGGTTCATTACAACCTCATACAGAGCTATGTCAATCCCGTATTTCTCTGATAGCTCCTCAACCTTGCTCTCCACCCATTTGTGGTTTATCAGTGGATCAGAAGGAGTTCGATAGCCAAGGATTACATTCTGGAGAACGTTCATTCTCGGCACGAGCATGAAATGCTGGTGAACCATACCTATACCTGCTGAGATCGCATCTCTGGGATTCCTGAATCTCACTTTTCTGCCCTCAAAGATTATCTCCCCCTCATCAGGCTGGTAGATTCCGTAAAGAACATTCATTAAAGTGGTTTTTCCAGCTCCGTTCTCACCCAGAAGTCCGTGTATTTCTCCCTTTCTAACTTCAAGGTTAACATGGTCGTTGGCAACAACATCCTCAAATCTCTTTACGATGTTTCTCATTTCAAGTATGGTCTCCAACTGCTACCACCCCATGTCAAGAGGGTATGTTGAGCCTTACCTCTGAACTTTTAAAGTCTTTTCAGTCATACAACCGTGGTATATGCTCTCTATTGATTGGTGTTACGAAAAACTGGGTCAGACCCATTCCCGGTGACATCGAAAGTTCAGTTATTTTAGGAGCAAAATAGCAATTTTTAAAAAGATTTTGTGTTAATGAGAAATAAAAGAGGTGGTTTTGATGATTGGCTCTCCAGAAAAGTATATCGAGCGACTTAGAGAATATAAGAGGGACGTTTACGTGCTTGGGAGGAAACTCGACAATTTTGTTGACCACCCCAATATCAGACCGACTGTTAATGCCTTTGCCTACACCTACGAACTTGCAAAAACAAGAGAGGAGTTCTCCCCATACTCTGATCTTGTGGGAGAGAAGGTAAACAGGCTGAATTATGTAAACAAGACTCCTGAAGATCTTATTGCGAGATACGAGTACCAGAGAGAGCTCAGCAAGAGAACTGCAACCTGCAACTATCGCTGCACGGGTTGTGATGCCATAAATGCCATTTATCCGGCAACAAAGGCTCTGGATGAGAGAGAGGGAACGGATTACCACCAGAGATTTTTAAAATTGCTTAAAGAGATTCAGAAGAAGGACTACTCCTGCACGGCTGCACTGACAGATGTTAAGGGTGACAGAAGTAAAAGGCCGGCAGATCAGAGAGAAATGTTTATCCATGTTGTCGAAAAGAGAGAGGACGGGATAGTCGTCAGCGGGGCCAAAATTTCTCAGAGTGGGGCTTTTGCTGCCGACGTTAACTTTGTCCTTCCCACGCAGACATTTAAGCAGGGTGAGGAAGAATTTGCAATTGTCTTTGCAGTTACACCTGAAGACGAGGGTGTGAAGTATGTGATCCAGAATACTGGTGTTCAGGCGAAGCAGAGAGAAGGTGGGGAATTTGAGCCAGGAAATGCAAAATATGGAGACAGAACAACATGCATGGTGGTTTTTGATAAAGTCTTTGTACCTTGGGAGAGGGTTTTTGTTTTTGAGGACTTGAAGGCAGCGAGAGACGTGCTTATCTACTTTGCTGCTTCACACAGGTGTGTTGGGGCTGCATGTAAGGCAGGTTTCATAGATTCTATGGCTGGAGCGGCAAGTCTTATGCTGAAGGCGAACGGGCTTGAGAGTGTGGCAGTTTTGCAGCAGAGGATCGCGGAGATGGTCGCTGTGAGTGAGGGTGCCTTTGGAATTGCTGTTGGAGCGGCAACTAAGGGCTATGAGGCCAAAGATAGCTGGCAGCCAAACCCGCTCATGGCGAATGCTGGGAAAGTGATAGGTGTCGAAGGATTCACAAAGTCCCTCATCAATCTGATAGATGTCTCAGGCGGAACAATTGGTACCTCACCCTCCGAATTTGATATGACAGGGGAGCTCGGAGATAAGATAACGAATTATCTTAAAGCAAGCGAAAAATTCACCGCAGAGCAGAGAATGAAGATCGTGAAGTTCATTGAATTCTGGGCAACATCGTCACACTTTGTTGGAGCTATTCATGGGGGAGGGTCTCCGTCTGCTGCACTGATCACTCTAAGGTTTATGATGGATGTTGAAGACAAGGAGAGGGCTGTTAAGGATTGCTTGGACATTTGATTTTTTTATTTTAAAGCTCTCCAATTGCCATCCTGCAGAGTTCACTAACTATTATCGGTGTCAATCCCTTTGCCTTAACTCTCTCCGCCAGAGTTGTGTAGCACATTGGACAATTGAAAACCACGTGTGTTGCTCCCGAATTCGCCATATCATTGAGATTTTTCTTTTGAAGCACCTCTAACTTCCCTGACTCCTTTGAGAGGACAAATGGAGCACCGCAGCATAATGCCCTTTCCCTGTCATACTCTCTATCCACCCTTTCGATCCCAATCAGTTCGAATATCTTGTCAAGAGTCTTATCCGTTTCAGGGATAAACCTGTTGGAACAGTTCCGCTGATATACCACCTTAAGCCCAAGTGGTTTCACTTCCATGTCTTTAAGCCGGTTGTAGAGATAATCGAAGAGATGTACGAATTTAAAGGGTACTTTGATCCCATATGCCTCAGCGAAGGATTTATAGAATGCGTAGCACTCGTCGTGATAGAGCACGATTCCATCTGCACCGAGCTTTTGCAAGTTCTTTATGGTTCTCTCAGCTCTATCCTTTACCACTGAAATCATGCCGTAATGGAGATAGAGCATGTTGCAGAAGACATGCCTCCCCCTTATCACCTCAAAACCTTCGAACAGTCCTCCTCTAATCAGTTCTTTCACTTCGGGAAATAGGCAGATGTGGACGAACTTTCCTCCTACTTTTTTTGGGATAAATTCCCCCTCAACATCATACCTCTGCAGAAGGGCTCTTCTGTTTTCGTCATCTATTTTCTTAACACCCAAGCTTTCTTGGAGTTCAGCCATGCGGTAGAAGGGATGATTTCCGAATTCACAGTATTCTTCGCAACCGTAACATGTATAACATTCCTCAAGAACTTTGCTATACTCTCCCAGAGCAATTTTCACTCTCTCTTCCCTTGCAGACTCAAAATCGTAGTTCAGGTTTATGCATTTTGTGAGACAGCTGTAGGTACTGCAATTTAGGCACAGATCGGGGTTAAATTTGAGTTCGCTCATCTAACTACCCCCCTCTTGGCTGCGTCGAGCATGCCAGTGGCTGAGGTGTAGATGAAACTCAGGGCGACTGGCTTTTCACTCAGCATCTGAAAGAGCTTCTCCACATCCTCATCCGTCTTTCTAAGCCTTTCAACAAACTCTTCAACTCCTCCTGCCTCAGCCACTTCCTTTGCAATCTCCATCCATGCCTCTATTTTTTCAAGGGACTTCGAGATTGGCCAGCTTCCTTCAACAACGCCAAAGTGGGTGAAGGCCACGCACTCTACATCAAGCTTCATGAGCCTTCTCAGAGTTTTCACAGCAGATTCTGGATCGAAGGGTGGTGGGGTTAGCGGGAAGACGACACCTTCAAAGCACATTCCCACCGCATCCGCTGGAAATAGCACTTTGGAGTCAACAAGATAGTAGACGAGCATGTGGGGTGCGTGACCGGGGGCATGGAATACCTTAAGCGTATCTCCACCCAGATCAAACTCCTGTCCGTCCTCTACTGCAATAACCCTGCTCTCATCTACGCTGTCAGGTTTTCCGTAGACCTCTGCCACCTCACCCAGAACTGCTTTTGAAGCCTGCCAGAGTTTCTCTGGATTAACCACATGCCTAACACCTTTCGGGTGGACTATGATTCTGGCATCAAAGGTCTTTGCAAGCTTAGCCGCCCCTCCCCCGTGATCAATGTGGATGTGCGTTGGACAGATATATTCGACATTCCAGTCTTCATTAATCTCTTTGAGGATTATGTCCGCTCCTTTAGCTGTTCCGGGGTCTATTATCGCTGCTATATCGTGTTTTACAACATATGTTGAGATAATTCCCAGTTCTATGTATTTGAGGGTGTCAATAAGATGTATTTGCGGTAAAACCTCTTCCATAAGCCGAAAGTAAATTAACAATTGAAAAAAGTTTCCAGTCCATCTGCGGTCTTAGTGTTTCCACAACCTCAATCTCCCTTCCGGCAAACTCCAAGCCATTCGAGTATATGCTTTCCTCTTTTATCCCATCTGGCTCACCGTAAAGTTCAGCAATCTCCAGAATGTTCATATTTGTTACATGGTTTCAAGAATTTTTGAAAATTTTAAGTAATTTATCATTAACTCATTCCATGGACAGAATTGAGAAACTTGTTGGGAATCTGGCAAAACCTCCACGTCTCAGTGTAGAGAGAGCCAAGCTGTATACAGATTCAATGAGGAATACTGAAGGGGAGCCAATGATATTAAGGCAGGCAAAAGCGCTGAAAAATATTCTTGAGAATATACCTATTCAGATACTTGATGACGAATTAATTGTTGGAACCATGCTCCCCAATCCTCCTGGAGCAATTCTTTTTCCAGAGGGTGTGGGTCTCAGATTGATAAATGAGCTTGACACCTTGCCCAAAAGAGAGACAAACAGGTTGCTTGTTGACGAAGAAGATGCAGGAGTTCTCAGAGAAGAAATAGCTCCTTACTGGCAGAAAAGAACTATTGAGGCCTTTTCGTTTCCATTAATGCCCGATATCATGAGCGTTCTTTACACTGGCTCGGTCTTCGTTCTGACCGAGCTTGCTGGAATATCTCATGTAGCAATAAATTATCCATATCTGATGAGAAGAGGTTTCAGATGGTTTCTGGAGGAGAGTGAAAGGAGGATTAAAGAGCTTGAGGAGAACGGCGTTTATGAGGGAGAGGAGTATGTATTTTATCATGCAGCAAGAATAGTTTCTGAGGCAATAATAAATTACGGTCTGAGATACGCTGAACTCGCAGAGAGGATTGCAGAAGAGACTGAGAATGAAACGAGGAAAGATGAGCTCTTGAAAATCGCAGAAATCTGCAGAAAAGTTCCAGCAGAGAAGCCAGAGAGCTTCTGGGAAGCTGTTCAGTTTCTATGGCTTGTTCAATCCGCTCTTCATCAGGAGAATTACGAGCAAGCCATTTCGATGGGAAGAATTGACCAGTATCTCTATCCCTACTACTACAGAGACTTGAAGGAGGGTAGAATTGACAAGCATAAAGCGTTTGAAATTCTCGCGAATCTGTGGATTAAGACAAACGAGATAGTTCCCCCATTTGACTCACTGCTTGAACAGTTCTTCAGCGGTCAGACAACAAATCAGGCTCTAACAATTGGAGGATGCGACATCTACGGAAGAGACGCTACGAATGAGCTGACGTATCTCATGCTTGAAGTTACGAACAGGCTAAGGCTTAGGCAGCCGAACGTCCATGTGAGAGTGAGCAAAAGAACTCCTGAAGATTTTCTGGTTAGACTTGCTGAAGCTATAGCTTCAGGCTGTAATGCCATAGCTTTATTTAATGACGAGGTTGCGGTTGAAGCTCTAAGGGCTATAGGTGTAAGAGATGAAGATGCTTGGAATTACACCACAGTCGGCTGCGTGGAAATCGCACCCTTTGGTAACAGCTTCACATCCAGCGATGCTGCCCTGATAAATGTTGCCAAAGCTCTGGAATATGCAATGAACGAAGGAAAAGACATTCAGTTTGGTCATGAGTTTGGTGTGAAGACGGGGAAGGCAAAAACGCTGGAAGAACTGATTGAAAACTTCAGAAAGCAGCTTTCACACATCGTAAAGCTCGTTGTAAAAGGATGTAATGTTCTTGGCCATGCAAATGCTGAAAACCAACACCGCTTTTGTCGCTCTGTATTGAAGACTGCTTTGAAGAGGGCAGAGATGTAACAAGGGGTGGAGCGAGATACAACTTCACGGGGATACAGGCTGTTGGCGTTGCTGATGTTGGAGATCCACTTGCAGCTATTGAAAGAGCTTTAGAGGCAGGATACACGATAGAGGAGATAATTGAAGCATGCAAGACAAACTTTGTTGACAATGAAGAGCTCCGCAGAATTTTGATTGAGAGCCCGAAGTATGGCAACGATGATGATAGGGCGGACAAATACACAAGGATGGTTCTTGAATTCTACTGCGATGAAGTCAACAGGCATAGAAACTTCAGGGGAGGATATTTTGCTGCTGGCTGCTATCCCATGACCACAAATGTCGGATTCGGGTTCTTTACTTCAGCACTGTCATCTGGTAGAAGAAGTGGTGAGCCCCTAAATCCGGGTGTCAGCCCATCAACTGGAATGGACAGGGAGGGTATTACTGCCGTAATCAAGTCTGCTTCAAAGATAAACTACGCAAAGATACCTAACGGAGCATCACTGACCTTGAATCTGAGCGAAGATGTGCTTGGGTCAAAAGGTGTCGAGATCATAAAAGCCCTGATCAAAAGTGCGTTGGATTTGGGCTGCATGCACGCTCAGTTCAACATTTTAAAGGCAGACGTTCTGAAAAAGGCTCAGGAAGAGCCAGAAAAGTACAGATGGCTCCTTGTGAGAGTTGCCGGGTGGAGTGCTTACTTTGTGGAACTCTCAAAACCCGTGCAGGATGAGATAATTCGCAGGGTTTCATGCAAGCTATGAAGGGCAGAATATTCAGGATACAGAGGTTCTCGATCCATGATGGTTACGGAATAAGAACGACAGTATTTCTGAAAGGATGCCCCCTCCATTGCGTCTGGTGCCATAATCCAGAGTCGCAGAGTTTCGAGCCAGAGGTCGGATACAAAGCTGAGAAATGTCTGTCATGCCACAAATGCGCTGAAGTCTGCGATAGAGGTGCAATTATTCCAGCAGAGATAGGAATAGAAATAAACAGGGAGATGTGCGATGGATGTGGTAAATGCGTCGAGGCGTGTAGCGGTAGGGCTCTGGAGATGTTTGGAAAGGATGTTTCGGTTGAGGAAGTTATCGCTCTTGTTGAAAGGGATAGAGTATTCTACGAAAACTCTGGTGGGGGGGGTGACGTTTTCAGGTGGTGAGCCTTACTTTCAGTCTGAATTTCTCCTTGCACTGCTGAGAGCCTGTAAGAGCAGGAGGATAAACACGGCAGTTGACACCTCTGGTTACGTGAGATGGGAGGTTATCGAGAGAACCTTGCCCTTTGTTGACTTCTTCCTCTACGATTTGAAGGATTACAGAGATGACAGGCACAGAAGAACGTGTGGTGCTGGCAACAAGACCATCCTTTTGAACCTCAGGAAGCTTGTTGACAGTGGAGCGGAGGTTATAGTCAGAATCCCTGTGATTCCCGGTTACAACTTTGAATACAAGGGTTTTGAGGGATATTTGGGAGTCCTGGAGAGTGCTGGAGTTGAAAGGGTTGATGTCCTGCCCTACCATTCCTTAGCGAGAGACAAATACAGGTTGCTGGGTAGGGAATATATCTTGGAAACACCAAGAATGGTCGAGAATGCCAAGAAGCTTGCCACCGATTTTGCTACTTTCCTCGAGGAGAGGGGTTTGAAGGTCTCTGTTGGAGGATATTTTTAAATTTATATATAATTTTACAACTTTTTTAAATTAATTTGGAAAAAGTTAATATTTCTGCAGATTCTTTAACCGCTGATGAAGTTTAAGTCAAAAATACTGCCGCTTAGGACTGAAAGAGTTGCGGTTGTGCTGAGCCAAGATGATGCTGCTGAACTCGGTTTACTTCCCGGTGACAGGGTTAAGGTTAGTCTGGATAAGAGGTCATTTGTTGCCGAGGTTGAAATTGCTTCAGAATTTGTAAGTCAAGGGGAAGTTGGGGTATGCAGCTTTACCGCTGAAACGTGCAGTATTGAGGAAGAGTGTGTGGTTGAAATTACTCCCTTTGCGAGACCGAAATCCGTCGAATACATCCGAAAGAAACTTGACGGTGGTAGATACGAGAGAGTTGAGATCGGACAAATAATAAAGGATATCTCAGACGGTATCCTTAGCGATATCGAGATGTCTACCTTCATACTTGCCAACGAGATTGTGGGAATGCAGAACGATGAGATTCAGTGGATGGTTGAGGCAATGGTTGAGGTTGGAGAAAAGGCCGTTTTTGAAAGAGGGACTGTTGTGGACATGCACAGCGTTGGAGGGCTGCCCGGGAACAGATTCGCACTGATCGCTGTCCCGACAGTTGCGGCAGCAGGACTTTTGATTCCAAAAACCGCAAGTAGGGCTATAACCACTGCCAGCGGCACTGCCGATGCAATGGAGGTGCTGGCGAACGTAAACCTGAGCGTTGATGAGATAAAGGAGATAACCGAGAAAGTTGGAGGGGTTATAGCCTGGAACGCTGCTACCGGAATAGCTCCGGCAGATGAAAAAATAATCAGAGTTGAATACCAGCTCGAACTCAGTCCCACGCCCCATCTCATGGCGAGTGTGCTATCCAAAAAGCTGGGTAGCGGGGCAAAGTTTGTTGCCATCGACATTCCAGTTGGCAGTAAAGCCAAAATCGAGAACGTTGATGTGGGAAGGAGTTTTGCAAACTCCATGATGGAAATCGGCAGAAATCTCGGTCTGAAGGTTGCGACTGCGTTGACTGATGGCTCTCAACCCCTTGGGAGGGCAATAGGTCCTGCACTTGAAGCTAAGGAAGTTCTGGAAGTTATGGAAAGAAAGGTTGAGGGGGACATGCTTGAAAAATCTCTCGGCATAGCGGGAATCCTTTTCGAGATGACTGGAATTGCTACCAACGGCTATCAGCATGCAAGAAAGATATTCGAGAGTGGTAAGACTCTTGAGAAGTTCAGGGAGATTGTTGCTGCGCAGGGAGGAGATGAGAATGTTAAGGCTGATGACATTGCTGTGGGGGATAAAAGATACACTCTCCATGCGGCAAAAGAGGGATATGTGAGGGAGATAGACATAGCCGTTCTAAACGAAATTACAAGAACTGCAGGCGCTCCCAAAGATAAGGGGGCGGGAGTTTATGTGCACAAGAAGAGAGGAGAGGTTGTGAAAGCTGGTGACCCCCTTATCACGATCTATGCTGAGAAGGAGTGGAAGCTTGATAACGCAATTGAGGTTGCAAACGCCGAGAGGCCAATTGTGGTTTCGGGAATGGTGCTGGAGGTTTACGGTAGGAGAGGTGTTTGAAATGAAAGATGGTCTGGAAGATGTTATTGCGTGTGAAACGAAAATATCCAGAATCGAGCTCGTAAACGGGAAGGCCATTCTTGAATACAGGGGTTACGATATAAGAGATTTGGCGCGAAAGTCAAGCTATGAAGAGGTGGCATATCTTCTTCTTTACGGTGAACTGCCCAAAAGGTACGAGCTTCAGGATTTTAAAATTGAACTGGCCGAGAGGAGAGAACTGCCACCTCAGATAATCGGCCTGCTCACACATTTGCCCCCTTACACCCACCCGATGGTGGTTCTGAGAACTTCAACGAGTTACCTTGGATCGCTCGATAGAAAAATTGACGTCAAAACGAGAGAAGAGAACCTTGAGAAGGCCAGGAACCTCATTGCGAAATTTCCAACCATAATTGCATATTATCATAGAATAAGGACTGGAAAAAACGTAATCCCACCCACTCTGGAACTCGATCATGCAGCAAACTTTCTATATATGCTCAGCGGAGAAGAGCCGAGCAGAACTGCTGAAAGGGCTCTTGACATGGATTTGATTTTGCATGCCGAGCATGAACTGAACGCGTCAACCTTTGCCGCACGGATTGCAGCATCAACGCTCGCAGATACGTATGCGTGCATTGTCGCAGCTACCGGAACTCTTATGGGACCGCTGCATGGTGGAGCTGCGCAGGAAGTGATGAAGATGCTGAGAAAAGTTGCTTCGCCAAGAAGGGCGGAGGAATACGTCAAGAAAAAAATAGAGAAGGGGGAGAAGATAATGGGGTTCGGACACAGAGTCTACAAGGGCGTAATAGACCCGAGAGCCGAGTTGCTGAAGAGACTCGCCAAAAAACTCTCGATGGAGGGTGTGTCAAGGTGGTTTGAAGTAAGCGAGGCTATTGCAAAGGCTGCATATAAGTACAAAAAGCTGCTGCCAAACGTTGATTTTTACTCAGCGAGCGTTTATGCGAACCTCGGAATTCCAGATGACCTTTTCATCAACATATTTGCGATGGGGAGAATTGCGGGATGGACGGCACATGTAATCGAGCAATATGAGAACAACAGACTGATAAGGCCGAGAGCGAAGTATGTCGGAGATAAGGATAAAAAATACAAACCTCCTACAGAAAGATGATGGAAAGGTTTATTTGACATAACGAAGTGGGGAGGAGCATGGCAAGAAAACCAGCGAGGATGTGGAGAAGGCTTGAGAGGCCTTATACAAGGACTGAATACATAGATGGTGTCCCGGGAATGAGAGTCAGGATGTTCGACATGGGGAACAAGAGCGCAGACTTTCCAGTCATGGTTACACTTGTTGCTAAGGAAGCAGTGCAAATTAGGGAGAACGCTCTTGAGGCTGCAAGAGTTATCGCAAATAAGTACGTTGCGAGAACCGCTGGAAGCAGTAACTACAAGTTGAAGCTTCGAATCTTTCCACACCACATTCTGAGAGAGCACAAGATGGCTGTTGGTGCTGGAGCTGACAGAATTTCACAGGGAATGAGAGCTGCATTCGGCAAACCGGTTGGCAGGGCTGCAAGAGTTAAGCCCGGAGCGAAGATAATGACAGTGTGGGTTAAACCAGAGCACTTTGAGATTGCGAAGGAGGCTCTGAGAAGGGCTGCAATGAAAATGCCGACCCCTACCAAAATAGTTGTTGAGAAGGGCGAAGAGCTGCTTAAGGGAAAAGTCTGATTTTATTCCATTTAACCTTATAACAGATAAATTTATTTTGAGTTTAGTTTACTTTTTCTGATGCCACTTATGGTCGGAGGAACTACAAGCAGTGCCGGAAAGAGCTTAATTGTTGCCGCTCTCTGCCGAATTCTGGCGAAAAGGGGCTACGACGTTGCCCCTTTTAAGGCTCAGAATATGAGTCTTAACTCATACGTGACCAGAAATGGGAAGGAGATAGCGATAGCACAGGCTTATCAGGCTTTTGCTGCCGGAATTGATCCGGATAAAAGGATGAATCCAATACTGCTGAAGCCGAAAGGAAATTTTACTTCTCAGCTTGTTGTGATGGGTGAGGCCGTTGGTGATGTGGATTCGAGGAATTACTATGAAGAAGTTGACTGGTTGAGGAAGGTTGTCGAGGACGCATACACAAGCCTCGCTGAGGAGTACGATGTTGTGGTTATTGAAGGTGCGGGTGGAATGGCCGAGATAAACCTCTACGAGAGGGATTTGGCGAACATACACATCGTGAGGTTTGCCAAGCCCGACATAATCATTGTCGGAGATATAGACAGAGGAGGTGTGTTTGCATCTCTTTTCGGCACCTACTCTCTTCTGCCCGAAGATGTCAGAAAATTGGTGAAGGGATTCATTATAAACAGGCTGAGGGGCAGGGAGGATATTCTGCAAAGCGGGATAATGCGGCTTGAGAAGCTGACCGGCATTCCCGTTCTGGGGGTGCTCCCCTTTCTTAACTACAACTTTCCCTCAGAAGACTCCCTGAACATTGATGACTGGGGAAAAGAGGGGCCGGTGGGAATAGTAAGGCTGCCCAGAGTGTCAAACTTCACGGATTTTGAGTTTATAAGGAGATATACGCGCTTTCTCGATCTGAATTCGGAGCTGGATGGATGTGAGGTAGTCATAATTCCGGGAACGAAGGATACCATTGCAGATTTGATGGAGCTGAAGAGGTCAAGGCTCGGTGAGGAAATCGTCAGAAATGCGGGCAAGATTCCGGTTATCGGGATATGCGGTGGCTACCAGATTATGGGGAAGGAGCTGATTGATTATGGAGTGGAGCATGGGAAAGTCAGGGTGAAGGGGTTGGGGCTGCTTGATGCCGTCACGAGATTTGAGAACTACAGAAAGAGGACGGTTCAGGTTGTGAAGAGGGTCAGGGGGAATGTCGTAATTCTGGACAGGATTGCCGGGCAGGAAGTCTGGGGCTATGAGATACACAAGGGCGTTACAGAGGCGTCAAAGCCGTTGTTTGAGGATGAAGGGTGTGTTAGTGAGGATGGGATGTGCTGGGGCACCTACCTGCACGGTTTGTTCTGGAATGCAAATGTTGTAGATGCTCTGGGGAAGTATCTCGGTGTGAAAATTAAAAGAGAAGATGACTGGGTGGAGGTTATCGCAAGAGAGGTTGAGAGGAAGCTGAAACTCGAGGCCATTCTTAACTTCTAAATTTTGATGAGGCAACTATGGAGAACTATCAAGTGTTGAATTCAGACGAAATATTATCGATAATGTCAGTTCGTTCCTGCAAGGTTCTGGAAAGGTTGAAAGAAAAGCAGAAAAGTTTGGCTCGGTTGAGGCTGTTGTAAGATCATTGAGGTCACGAAAGCTTGGAATACGACCAAAATTTTCAATTTTATTTGAAAATCTTGTAGAGTGGATGATCTTTCGTCAGAGGTTTTACTTTGTACTGCTGCTGCATGCAATACGCTATGTAAGCATCAGCTAATGCTATTGCCGGATATATTTGTTCTGCTCTGCTTATGGGACCATAAAACACAAAATCAGCACCCATAATCGTGGGTACAATATTAGCTACAACATTACCAATTAGTCGGATATCATGTGATAACTTTTTACGTTTTGACCACAGATCTATGGCATTATGTGCTGCACATCCGGCTGGGAGTCCAAACTTTTCTTTTATAATGTGTATAGTTTTAGCTGCAGGACCTGGATCGGGTAAATCTAGAACTCCGGGGTCAACAAGTAGTTTTTCAATTCCATACTTACTTGCTATTTTTATCAAACCATCATTTTCTTCACTTAAAACCTCTATTCTGCCGTCAATAGTTGGTCTTCTTGTGTTTATAGCCAGCAATATTGCAGAAGTAATTTTTGAGTCTCGGATTGCGATAAGCTCTTCTTGCTTAGTTGTGGTAGAAATAGAATTGTATATTGCTCGACTAGATAATCCTACTTCACTAACATACTTTACTCCAGCAATCTTAACATCTTCTGTTGTGCCGTCGACAAGGAAGGGAGAGTTTGTATGGTCGGCTATGAATTCAATATACTTCTCCATAGCAGTAGTTGATGCAGCGACAATGTCTACCATTCTCGGATTTCCTGTTTGATGTGCCAATTCCTCTTCCTTTTTTAGTAATTCCTCAGCTCTATCCTTGTCAAATATCCCTTTCTTTTCGTCCTTTACAAGTTTGTCGCCATGATAAAAAATACTCCCGATCATCACCGTTGGGAGTTGTCCAGGTTCTCCACCAACCTTTACTCCATAAACCTCGAAAATTTTTTGTTCAGCCTTAAATTTGAACATGAAGCGTCATTCCGTCTTGAGTATAAGAAATTTATGATTTGGATTTGGATATTTACAGTATCCTTTCCTCTGAGTATAGTCATTTTAACAATGTCTCATTCCACTTATGTTGAACTCTTCGTGTATATTTGGCTGGAGTTGATAAATAGAGACTAAATCTTTCTTGCAGTTGCAACAATACCGTTGTGCCATTTTCGCTCTTTGTTCTCAGATAGCCAAGAGAGTTGTTGAAGTGGCTGAAGCTACGAAGAGTCTGAGGAGATCAAGGCAATTAGACTTTCCGGCCATCACGTCCTATTTATTTTTTCGGATTAGATAATTTCAACTCAGAAAAATCGGAGGAAAACTCTCCTTGATTAAGATCTATGAGGGGTATAACTGAGCCAATTACTTTTTTCTCAATTTTCCTTAATTTTTTTGACATTCCAGCAGCAGTAAGCCCAAATTTTTTTGCAAGTTCTGATAAACTAATTTTTCTTGGATCATCGTAAAAACCATACGCAACTAGTGCATTAACAATGTCCTTTTCTTCTTTAGTAATATTTTCCAAAGTATTGATAAGACCAGCAATTTGCGAAGCATTGCATATAACCTTTGAAAATTGATCTATTGTAAGATTGTTCTGGTTTTTTATTTTAAATTCGTTTGGCGACATTTCTAAATCCCTAATAGTATTCTCTATGTACTCTTTCTTATCAAATCCAATTTGCCATATTTCCCAACCTTTTCTGATAAAGAATGGCCCTACAATATACCCATTGTTCTTTCTTACTATGTCCATTGCGTTTGTTATTCCCATCCTTATCTTTGCTAAAACCGCTTTAGCATCTCTTGACAAAAGTTCAAATTCAAGAAGGTTTGGTTGAAGTTCTAACATCTCTATTGAAGTTTGAATTACTTCACAGTTTTTTCCAGTTATGTAGATCCTACCGAATAAATTTTTCTCCCTAAAGTCCCAGAATGGTGAGAAATACGTGACTTCTACATCTTCGGAAGTGAGGACGAATGGACAATCCGGTTGTTTCATTTCTACAGTCACAATGTACATTCTGCACCCTCGGATGTTGACTATTGTTGAAATTAATGTTGGATGATAGTATTATTAAGAATTTAAAAGTTTTGCCCAATTTTTGAGATAAAGAGTAGCACCCATGAACGTGTTTTCGATTTTTTAATACAGTATAGATATTTATCCCTTTTCTTTTCGAGTGATTAATCAAGTTAACATTTTAACAAAAAAAAATTAAACGTTTTGTGCAAATTAAATCATGCCTTGGACTAAGATAGATAGGATTTTATTAGTGCAAGGAGTGATAACATTGTTGCTAGCAGTGACAGCACTGACTAACGCCTACAAAGCTTTTGGGTACTTAGCGCTTCTTAACCTTAGCATATGGCTAGTACTGGCAACATCAACAAAAAATGTAAAATATGGCATTGCAGTAGGTGGCGCGACATTCGTCGTATCGAGCATTTGCCTGTCACTAATCTTCTACTACTGGGAGTTATACAAAGGAGTCTTCCCAGATTTCACAATTCTTGGGATGCACCCCGGCTTCTTTGTACTCTTCCCAACATGGTGGCTGCTACTATTCGTACTAGTGACACTAATGTACCCACTGCTTTTCGAGAAAGCTGTCCTTAGTGAAGAGGATGTAAAGAAGTTTGAGGAGAAATACAAAGAGCAAAACCTAGGAGGTGTGTAGATGACAGACCCGGTTGTAGCGACTATCGTTATTGGGTACTTTATTCTCAGCTTCATCATAGGAATCATTGGTGTTAGGAAGATCAAGACATCCGAGCACTACTTCGGTGCTACCCGCCTCTTTGGACCCTTTATGATGGGTATTGCTTCGTGTGCAGCGGTCATGAGCGGATTCGGATTCATTGGCGGTCCAGGCATGGTATATAAACTAGGGGCTACGTCTCTTTGGATAACTCTAACCGCACCGTTCGGTTTCGCGTTTGGCTTTTGGATGCTGGGTAAGAGACTTAGACTCATGGCTGAAGTTAGACCTATAGGTTCTCTTCCAGATGTAGTGTACTACAGATATAAAAGCAATGCAGCTAGAGCATTACTAGCGCTGAGTCTTCTACTTGGTGTTGTGGCGTATCTAGGTACTCAAGTCCTCTCTGGAGGAATCGTTGTTGCCGGATTACTTGGCGTTAGTTTGGAGGTTGGAATTCTTCTGGCCTTTGGCGTCGTACTGGCTTACACAGCCATAGGCGGAATGGTTGCAAGCATTCTAACAGACTTCTTTCAGGGCCTTATCATGATCATTGCTGGTATAGCCGCGCTTATATTGGTTCTTGGCATGACCGGAGGTACAGAAGGACTTTTCACAACAGTTGGACAACAAATGGATCCAAAACTCATAGATCCGTTAGGCAAAGGAACCTGGATGCTCGCACTATGTTGGTGGTGGGTTTTCTCGCTCACCAATTGTTCACAACCACATCAAACAACAAAATTCTATACCCTGAAAAATTGGAAAGATCTTAAAGTGGGTGCTGTGGTAAGTGGACTTGGATACATGCTCACCAGTCTCCTGTGGATATTCGTAGGGTATGCAGCTTTGTGGTTAGTCGCAAAAGGATTTGTGCCACCATTAGAAAGACCCGATGATGCTGCCATAGCCGTTGTAACTCACCTCCCCGTATGGATGGCAGGCCTTCTCTACGCAGGATTACTAGCAGCTATCATGTCTACAGCTAGTGGGTTCATAGCTATAGCTTCAGCGGCAGTCGCAAGAGACTTGACAAAGGCATTTGGAAAGGAACTGGACCAGAAGAGGCAAATCTTCTGGGGCAGAATCGTGACTGTAGTTATAACGATACTCGCCCTAATCTTCGGCTACTACGGAGGATACATGGTTCTCATTCTTGGAACGCTCGGATGGGGATACTTTGCCTCAGCGATATTTCCGGTTTTCGTCATCGGACTGAACTGGAAGAGGGCCACAAGAGAGGGTGCAGTAGCAAGCTTGGCAGTGGCGTTGGTAGCCAATATAGCATTTCTGATACTGGAGAAGGGTCTTGGTTTCACAATGCCTTACGGAATACCGAGTTACGTAATCTCAATAATGGCTTCAATCTTGACACTGATCTTTGTCTCTTTTGTGACAAAGGGAGCTACAGAGGAGGAACTTGACCCAGACATTAAAGCTATAATGGAAATATAATTCCACTATTTTTTTATTATTCTGAATTTTCAGGTGCGGGCGTCTCCCCGATGTCAGAAAGCGTGCAATTATAGAGCCTGCCCTTCGAGGGTAACGGGGTTGAGCCAAGGGATATCGAGTTACCTCGTCTTTTGCTCGCCGAGTACATCGATTTAGCTATGAATAGCTCGATGCGCGTTGAGGTAGCTTGTGTTACTAGCAGAGTGGTAGCGATCAGTTGGTTACACTGGTTCAAAGCAAGCCTTGCGGATGGCTGGGTGAATAATGTTGGGGAAAATCTAGCTTAGCTGACAGAACGGATGAATTTATAACGATAGCAAAAGAGGTGCCTGAGGAGTTCTTGGGATTTTCGAGAAAGCCTACAAGGAGCCCATATAGGAGGAGTTACCTATAACTTGGGCGAAAAAAATTGTTAAAAAAGTTTAAACAGAACTAGTCAGAATCTACTAAGAACTTCACCCAGCCATCTACAACTTTCTTCTCTCCAACATAGCATTCGACATTAGATTTGAACCTTCCTTTTTCATCTTTCTCCGAAATAACACACTTAACCAGAACTGTGTCGCCTATTCTTACTGGAGCCAAGTACTTAAAGTGAGATTCTAATAGGATCACTGTTCCCTCCAGCATAGCAAATGGTGCTGAGACTAAACTTGTTGTTAGCATGCCATGAGCAACTCTCCCCTTGAATCTTGTTTTAGAGGCATATTCTTCGTCAAAGTGTAGCGGTTGAAGGTCTCCAGAAACTAATCCAAACATATGTAGATCTACTTCTGTTATTTTCTTTTCATATTTTATTTCAACACCAATTTCAGGTTTCAAGTTCAATTTCTTAAATTCTTTGAATTCTCCACCTAAGGCTTTGTATTTTTGCCACAACTCTTCAAATTTAGGTTCACCCACCATTTTACATCACCTCACCTTTTGTTTTGTAGGTAACAGATTTTTAAGATCCATTATTTTGTTGCTAAATATTCTACGATCCATCTCTTTTGGCTCCTTTATTATTGGTTCAAATTCCATTTGGGAAATAACGTCTTTTTCGATGTCTATTCCTGGTGCATACTCTATTAACTCCAAACCCTTCTTTGATAACTTAAATACGGCTCTTTCAGTCACGTAAAGAATTTCTTGACCGAATTTCTCTGCGTACTCTCCACTAAAGGTTACGTGTCCCACTTTTTTCACGAATTTTTTAGCTCTCCCCTCTTTTACTATTTTCAACTGTTCATCTACGATTTTAAGCTCTGCTCCAACAGTTAGGGTACCGCAGAATACGACCTTTTTGGCACTTTGAGAGATATTGATGAAGCCCCCAGGTCCAGGTAGTCGGGAGCCAAATTTACTGACGTTAACATTTCCTTCCTCGTCTACTTCAGCCATTCCTAAAAACGCTATCTCTATTCCTCCCCCGTCATAGAAGTCGAACATGTAGGGCTGGTCGATTATCGCCCATGGGTTCACCGATGCTCCAAAACTTAATCCGCCTGCAGGCACACCTCCAACCACCCCATCTTCAACGGTAAGTATTATATTCTCAAAAATACCTTCCTCACTAGCAACAAGCGAGACAGCCTCAGGCATACCTATACCTATATTTACAATATTTCCTAATTTTAATTCGAATGCAGCTCTTCTCCCAATAATTTTTCTTTCATTTAACGGAAGTTTAGGAAATTCTGAAGGTGGAACTTTAATTTCACCTGAATACGCTGGGTTATATTTTTCTTGAAATGTTTGCCAGTGGTAATCTTCGCTGGGTGTTTTTAGTACATAGTCTACCAAATGACCCGGAATTTTTACCATTTGAGGATGGAATGTTTCTTTTTTCGCTATTCTTTCCACTTGGACAACAACAACCCCTCCATTGTTTTTCGCCAAAGTAGCTATACTCAACGCTTCAAGTGTTGCTGCCTCTTTTTCCATTGTAATGTTTCCATTTTCATCTGCTGTTGTGCCTCTGATTATGGCAAAATTTGCTTTTTTGAAGGGTTCTGATTTATAAAATAAATACTCCTTTCCGTCGATCTCCACTAGCTCGATAAATTTTCTTTTTGAAATCGAATTTAGTGCAGCACAGTCTTTTCTAGGATCAACAAATGTTCCAAGACCTATATGAGTGATAATACCAGGTTTACCACCAGATGCTGCCCTAATCAAGTGAGAGATAACGCCCTGTGGGTATGCATAAGCTTCTATTTTATCTTCAAGTATCAACTTGACAAGTCTTGGGTGAAAGCCAAAATGGCCACCGATTACAAACTTGACTAAACCTTCGTGCCCAAAATGGTTTAGACCCTTGTCTTCACCCGCACCCTGACCAGCGCAGTAAAACAAAGAGAGGTTTTTCGGTGATCCCGTTTCAAGAAATCTTTTTTCAATTGCTGCACTAATCGCCTCAGGGTGTGTTATCCCCGCAAATCCTGAGCTAAAAACACCATCTCCACTTCGTAAGAGATCTGCAACCTGTTCAAATGTTATGAACTCGACCATTTTTTTCACCTCTACACGACCGCGGTGGACGTAAAATTTAATCTTCCGTTAAGATGTTAACTTACTTTTCATGGCGTTCTTTGATTTTTAGTTCAATTCCTCTTTTCTACGTCTTCATATTTGGAATCGATAGCTACTTTATCCCCTCTTATCGGATCTCTATCAGTGCGATCTAAAAAAACTGGTAGACTAGATCGGAATAGATCTAGCAAAAACACTGTAAAAGTTCTTCACTGCAGAAAGTTCGATATATTCAATCCTTTTCACTACATCTTCCATCTCCTTACGAACACCCAGTGATTTTAGAGCCATCTTAGCCCCACCAACAGCTGTATCTCCGACAAAGGTAATTTTCTCATCTGGAATGTTTGGCAACAAACCTATCGCTTTTGCATTTTTGATGTTTATTTCTCTACCGAACGAGCCAACAAGGAAGATTCTCTGGATTTTCTCTACAGTTATTCCAAGTTTTTCGGCTAAAATTGTCCAACCAGCTTTTATCGCCCCTTTCGCCATTAGGAACTCTTTTACGTCCTTCTCGCTAACCGTTATTGGTTTTTCAAATTCAGTTTCTTCTGCGTAAGCCACAATATATTTCCGAATCTCTTCATCAGATATTCTCGCTGTATTACCGATGAATTTTCCATTTTTGCTTATTATGCCATTTCTGTAAAGCTCGGCAACCAGGTCAATCATTCCGGTTCCACATATCCCCTTCGACTTCACGTTACCGACAGTTTCATAAATAACTTCGTCATCCACAATTCTTACCTTCTCTATCGCACCGCTCACGGCTTTCATTCCATGGCTTATGTGTGCTCCTTCAAAAGCCGGTCCGGAAGGGGCGGAGCATGCGAGCAATCTGCTTTTGTTGCCTAAAACAATTTCAGTATTGGTTCCAATATCTATAAGCATAGCAATTTCTTGGCTTTTGTGAATTCCTGTGACGGCAATGTTTGCAACAGCATCTGCCCCGACAAATCCGGCTATAAGTGGAAGTGACGAAACAAAACCCTCTGGATTGATTTTCAAACCAACTTCCTTTGCCCGATAGTTTATTCCACGTCTAACTGCAGGAACAAAGGGTAGAACTCCGATAAACTTGGGATTTATTCCAAAAAAGAGGTGGTGCATCACTGAGTTTCCAACCACCACTGCCTCGTAAATTTCCTCCTCGCCAATCCCTGCCTCCTCACAGAGATTTGATATTACAGAGTTTATAGCAGTAACCACGATTTCCTGAAGTTTTTTCCTGTGGTCTTTATTCTTCGAGGCATAAGTGATTCTTGAGACCACATCCTCACCATAAGCAACCTGTGGGTTCTCTGTGTAACCTCTCGCCACCGTTTCACCGCTCAAAAGATCGACGAGATGACAGATAATTTTGGACGAACCTATGTCAACTGCAAGACCGTAACCCCTATTACTTGTATCACCTTTTTCAATAGATATCAGCGTATCTTTCCAGAATACGGCAGTGATATCCCAGTTAGCCTCCCTCAGCAATGATGGGAGCTCACTGAGAATACTAAGAGGTATTTGAAACTCTCCAAATACGTCTTCAAGCCTTTCAAAATCGGGCCTTATGTCGTGGAGACTTGGCTCGCTGATTATCGCATGAACCTTTCTGACTGGTGGATTGAGCTTTATTTCTCGCTCTACAGCAAGATCAGCGATCTTTCTGGACTCCAGCCTGCTTTCAGGAGGAATCAAAATCTTCGCCCTACCGCTTAAAATTTTAGTCTGGCAGGCAAGTCTATATCCCGACTTTAGCTCCTCCTCGCTCAGGTGTTTTCTCTCCGCCTCGGTGATTTTACTAAACTCCGCTTTAGCATCAACTATTTCCACTTTGCATTTCCCGCAGACTCCTTTGCCACCACCATCAGACCTGATGGGCACTCCAGCATCTCTGGCGATTTCCAGTATGTGTCCGGGGTCAGTTTTTAGTTTCCTTCCTGCGGGTTCGAATGTTATCTCAATCATGTTAGTTAAAATTTAAAAAATTAAATCCACTCTATACCAATATCCTGGTATTCTCTTTTTAGCTTTTCATATATGCTTAGGTATTCTTTACTTGGCTCGATTTTTTCAGTATCGTAGCATTCATAAAACCTCTTTCCTTTTTCTGGCGCTTTGTCTTTGAGATATCTTTTCAGTATCTCTTTGCACAATTCGTTCGCATCCTCTATCTTTATACCCATTCCTAAAACGGCATCTGTGACTTCAGAAACGATTCTCGCTTCCATTCCCGTTACGTAATCGTAGGGTTTGCCACAAGCAGCTTGTGCAGCAAGCAAGGCATCTGAAGTAAGAGTCAATGGAATTGTACGGTAAACCAATTCGTGGACGAGCGTTTCTGTACTTGGTTCAGAAAACGATACCGGAGATCCGCAAATTATTGCGTCTGTATGTTTTTTAAGGGTGAGCTTGTTACAGATCTCGAACCAGAGGAGATCTTCGTGTTTCGGAATAGGAGATATTGTTGTCACTCCGGTATAGACGCCCCAAATACCACTAATAGCCAAGGTGAAAATAGCCTCAGCTGTAGATATGATTGCGAGAGTTTCTGAACCACCTCCGAAACCTCCGTAAGGATTCTGTAGGAAACCTAAAAATGGATAGCTTTCGTTAAATGCTTTGGCTAATGCGATTTTATTAAGGTCCATCAAAGAAAAAGACATTTCTGACATTACATTAAATAGTACTACATGGTCAGTCGGCCTTGCTCCATCGGGTGTAAATATTGCTGGAAAAGCAACGTCACTACCTCCAACACAATCAAAGCTTATCGGCATATCTGGCCTACCTACTCTCTTGACGGCTTCTCTTAATAACTTAGCACCCAAGGTTGCTGAAATAATTTCGCTAACACATTTGTTTCTCACAGTTTTTCCATCAATTTTTGATACCACTCCACACTGTAGAGCATCAATATTCTCTTTGGCATAGGATTGATGGATTAGCAAAAACATCTCTGGCGAAGAAATTTGGGCCCCCCAAGGTCCTAACCATTTCACAATAGGGGATTGACTAAACAACTCTCTCCTTTTAATTCTAACGATTTCATTATTTGAGCCAAATTGAACTTCGGTTGGAACTTTACGTAACCCTCGTAAAATTTCATCTTTTTCGACTTGAACTGTTCTGGATGTTTCCACACAAATAAACCCGACATCTTGAAGTAGCTGTAAGGCTGCTTCGTAGATATCTTTTGTTATACTAATATCTGTCGGGACAATGTCATTTGGGTCTCGATTGATGTCGTATTCTTTTACTAATTCTCGAGCTCTGAGGTACATTTTTTTCTGAAAATCTTTTAAAGCCATAAATGGGCCCGTGTGTGCCCTTTCTTCTAGTTCTGTTATTTCGATTGTCATATCTCCTCACCTCTTTTTCTTCTTTTCCATTAGCTCTTCTATTAATTTTACAGCTTCAATGGCATCTGTTGACCATCCATCTGCACCAATCTCTTCGCACCACTCTTTGGTAACTGGCGCTCCTCCGATAACTACGATATATTTGTCTCTTAGGCCCAATTCTTTGAGCAAGTTAATCACTTCTCTCTGCTGTTCAAGCGTAGTGGTTAACAGAGCTGATAGGCCGATAACATCAGCCTGTACTTCCTCTGCCTTCTGTATTATTTCTTGAGCATCAACGTCAATACCTAAATCATAAACCTCAAAACCGCTTGCAGCTAATAAGCTGCTTACAATGTTCTTACCTATATCATGGAGGTCCCCTTTAACTGTTGCGATAAGGATTTTTCCTTTCTTGGCACTCTGCCCCTCTGGGATAGAAGAGGACACAACATCTACCACCGCCTTTAGAGCTTCACCAGCCATAATCAAGTCTGGCAGAAATATTTCAGCGCTCTCGAATTTTTCACCTACTATTTTTGAAGCGGGTCCTACCACTTCTTTGATTATTCTAAGTGGGTCTATACCATCTCTAACGAGTTCTTCTGTGATTTCCTTAGCTTTTTCTGAGTCGCCATCTATTATCGCATCTCTCAGTTCCATAAGTTTTTTTTCTGCATCGCTCATACTTTCCTCACCTCCTCGGAAGTGGAAATTTTAAGACTCTACTAGCAATTAAAGTTTCTGTTACTATGTTAATACATAAAAAATCATGAAAGCTCAATATCATTATGCAACTTTCACCATATTTGTTCTTCTCTAAGCAAATCCAAAAATTGTGGACACTACTACCCAAGGATAGATAACTAAACGCCTTCAGGGGTAAATAAAACAAATTGAATCTCAAGTTGAAAAACAGACTCAATTCACAAACAACAAGCAATTCAATCTCCACACACAAAGAGATCTAACCAAAACTATTTTCACGTGAAATATACCCGTTTAAAACCGTAAAAGTTATGTAAAAGTAGGAATGGGCCTCCTCAAGGTTAGAAAATAGAAATACTACTCGTAGTCGATCCAAACGACTCAGTCAGCAAGCCATTGTAAAGAAGAATGCGACAAAGCTTAAAGCTAACACTTTCGGTTTATATTCTATGTCCCAAAATCCTTAACATATTAACAAAATTAACATATTAACGAAAATAATAAGAAAAACTAAACGGGTTAAGAAAAGCATGAGTGAGGATAGTGGGTTGGACAATAGTGACTACAAAGCTATACCAGTAACTAAACTACTGCCATTTGAGAAGTGGATAATTGGATATACATTGACTATGTGGGTACTGTTAGTGTACACTGTCACACACTTCGCAACATTTGACGGAGTTTGGATAATGGGGCTTCCAAAAAATGTATTCATACATATGGTTCACGGATTTTGGGCTGCCGTCCTTGGTTTTACACTCTACATCGTTTACACAAGACACTTCGGGCAAAAGGAAAAAGAGATAACCCTAACAAGGTGATGTAATATGGTGTCTTTTTTGACTACGGTTATCCTGACTCTTGTAGTGATATATAGCCTCGCAAACATTTTACTTGGACTTCTTGGATGGAAGAGAACCGGGAAAGGAAAGGGTGAATACTACATTGCAGGTGGAAAACTTGGAGCGTTCGTAACATTTTGGGTATTTGTATCTACATACTTAAGCACTTATGCTTTTGTTGGTCATGGTGTCACATATTATTTTTGGGGATGTCAGTGGGCTCTGATAGATACGATATCGTATGCTGCTGTAATCACACCACTCACAATATTCCTAGCATTGAGACTTTACAAGTTAGGAAAGATGCACAACTATATAACGCCAACTGACTTGATTGCACATAGATCTGGTGAGAAATTAGACATACCACTAAGAATTCTTGTTGGATTTGGGCTGATATTCTTCCCAAGCGTGTTTTATGTTTCTATGCAGCTACAGGCAATGGGAGGGATGTTAGCAGGACTAACTGGTGGTGAGCTGTCATACGAATTCCTTGTTTTGCTTTTTGCTGCGATTATAGCAATATACACAGTACTCGGTGGATTGAGAGGGGTCGCGTACACTGATATACTTCAAGGTTTGACATTTACCGCCCTCATCTTTGGGCTTGTAATAGTTCTCATAGTAAAATGGGGCGGACTTGCCGAATTAATTCAAGCTGCTGTAAATACACCAAAAGGACAAGAAGTATTCCAGCCAGCTCCTAGCTTAGCACTACCACCTCAATATATGTATAGTTACATAATACTTGCAAATATAACTTGGACGTGTTTAGCACCTCACATTCTGGTGAGAACATATTCTGCTAGAGATACTAAGGCAGTACTATCGATGGGATTAGGGAGTGGTATATTCATACCAATAACGTACGCTCTTGTACCAATTGTAATAGGTGCAGCGCTAGTCGCAACATTTCCACAACCACCCGACTTATCTGCACCAGAAGAACTGCTATCATTGTTGTTCATTAAGTTTTTCGGCCCAGTTTTAGCCGCAGTGTTAATGTTGGGGCTGATAGCAGCAGGAAATACAACAGCAGCCGCTTTACTCGTTCTCAACGCGTCAGTTCTGCATATAGACATATTTGAGAAAGTTTTCAAAGTACAGTGGGACCATAGGAAAGTAGACATAACATCAAGACTTCTAGTTCTAATCGTGCTTGGAATAGCAGTGTCTGCTGCCCTGAAACCAGACATACCAATTGTTGGAATAGCAGTTAAATATATATGGTCAGGATACGCAGTTCTGTCAATACCCATTGTAATAATGCTAATATGGAGAAGAGCTACTGGATGGGGGATTTTTGCAGGAATCCTAACAGGATTCATCGTACTACTGTTGAACCTCTTTGTCCTGTTTCCAGACTGGCCTTACAATCCATGGGGACTTTGGGAAGGAGCTATACCCACATTGGTATCAGGAATAGTTACAGTGGTAGTGTCGCTACTTACCCCACCTCCTTCGGAGGAATTTCTAAGAAAGTTCTATGGAGAATAATAAAATTTTTAAATTTTTTTATCCTAGTTTCTATTACAATAGAACCGGTCTGTTATACCACAAACTCATTGAATGCTTTCTTTCGTAGTGTACTCACTCTAAATGCTTCCACCTGAAAGAGCTTTGGGTTATTGCTGGAGGTGGTTCGATGGTGGAAAATAAGTTTAGGAAATCACAGTGGTAAAGAAAACAGTAAAAAAGGTTCTGAGTAAAAAGGACATAGTGGTGTAGATTGAAATTAAAAAGAAGTAACACACTAATATCTTTTTCTTGCGTATTGAGTAACTTTCCCAAGCACACTGACTGCGGTTATGACGTCCGGATAAACAGGGAGTCCGTTAAGCTCGTAGTCGTTTTTAAGTTCAAAAACAGCCTCTCTCGGCCCTTCTGCTGTAAAGTAAACCGGTTTTCCGTATTTTTTAATCCTCTTGTAGTCTGGCTGATAGTTCATGCTGAACATTCTGCTGGCCCATACACAAACAACTAATGAATCTACTCCGTCATCTTCCAAAATAGCCTCAACAGCTGTTTCATACGCTTTGTAAACTCCATTGTACTCGACCATAGGCCATATGTCCACCGGATTGTTTACATTATGCCACTCAGGAGTAACCTCTAGAATTTTCTCAATTGTCTCATCAGAGAACTCTGCAAGTTTTAGACCTGCAAAATAGGTTGCATCAGACCCCTGAACACATCCAGAGCCAGTGTAGTGGATTACGCCTACCCTGTCCCCTTTTGGTAGTGGTTGAAGGGCAAAGGCCTTTGTAACGTTGAAGAGTTCATCGAAACTGTAAACTCTCACCATGTTTGCCTGTCTGCAAACTGCATCGAAAACAGTATCATCACCGCAAATTGATGCTGTATGGCTCATGGCAGCCTTCTGACCGTATTCTGTTCTGCCACTCTTGAAAACAACGATCGGCTTATCAGTCTTGTTCGCAACATCATAGAAGGCTCTACCGTTCTTTATCCCTTCCATATACAACCCAACAACACTTGTATGATCATCCTTGAGCAGGAAATTCAGAACTTCGTAATCCTCAACATCAATCTTGTTTCCCATCCCTACAATCTTGCTAAAACCAACGCTCGGATGGTTGGACACTACAATGTCCATCATTATTCCGAGGAACAGTCCAGTTTGTGCTATGATGCCAATGTTTCCCTTCCTTATGACCGGTTGAATTGCAAAGGATGTTATAAAGCCATTTTCCGTATTCAGAACTCCCGTTGTGTTGGGTCCAAAAATTCGTATCCCGTGCTTTCTGGCTATTTCAAGAACCGCTCTTTCATATTTCGCCCCTTCCTCACCTTCCTCGCTGAAACCAGAACTGACGATGACAGCGCCCTTTATACCCTTTTTGGCGCACTCCTCCATCACCTTCGGAACGATTTTTGCCGGCACCGCTATGATGGCCACATCTACTTCATCTGGGATATCAAGGATGGAAGGATAGCACTTAAAGTCCAGAATTCTGTCTGTATTGGGGTTAACAGGATATACCTTACCTGTAAATCCGTTTTGCTTTAGATTCCAGACTATATTGAACCCTGGCTTTCCAACAGTTCTCGAGGCACCTATTACCGCAACGCTTTTGGGATAAAACAAATCCGAAAGGTCAGGAATCGAGTAACTAAACCTTTTTCTCTCACCAACAACCATCCTCGCATCAACCACACAGTAACCCCTATCGTAAACAAAAACTGGATTCAGATCCATCTCCACTATGCCCTCTTCCTCAACCATCTCTCCAACCTTCACCAGCAAGTTTA
>JAPDIX010000006.1 GCA_029259345.1 Archaeoglobi archaeon | reverse complement strand
TATGATCTTTCTTGCTGCTTTGCTCATCACAGCAACAACATCAGCTCCTCTTCTGGCAAGCTCTCTTGCAAGCTTTACGCTCTCAACAGCTGCTATGCTTCCCGTGACTCCTAAAACGACCTTTTTTCCTTCAATTTTCTTGCTTTTCTTACCCTTTATCCTCTCCAAGTGCACGCTTAACACCTCTCATGAAAACGTCTATGTTTCCGCTCTCAAGAGCCCTTCTGTATCTCGCCTTTTTTAAAATCTCCTCTATTCTTGAAATTTTCTCACTCATTACAGTAAGCTTTTCTTCATCTGGAGGAGTTGTTACTATCTCTTCTTCCTCTATTTCCTCTTCTGTCTCCTCTACAAAGAACTTAAAGGGTTCTTCAACTCTTTTCTTTTCAACAATCCGAACTACAGCCTCTTCCCAAGCCTCCCTCCAAGGAGCATCTGTTGCAACCTCTTTGGTGAAATAAGCGTCTCTATCAACCCTAATCAAATCGTAGGGGCAAGCGTTCTCGCAGGCACCGCAGTAAGTACAGAATTTCTCGTTGAAGTGAACTCTCCCCTTATCCTTGGACACATACCATACTTTATTGTGCTTGCAGATCAGGATGCATGCAGCACATCCGACGGGGTCACATCTCGCCATCCTCGCCTCAAACAGTGAAAGTTTGCCCTCCATTGGTTTGATTGTTTTTGCAGCATCATAAGGGCAAATCTCTTCGCAATAACCGCAGTGGGAACACAAATCTTGCTCTATCTTTATTTCTGCGATTTTCTCGGGAAGCTGGAATGAGATTCTCCTTCCTTCGACTTTAATTGCTTCTTCAGGACACACTTCTTCGCACAGTTTGCAGTAGTCGCATATTTCCTCATCAATCAGTATGTCTGTGTATGGCATAACGTCTTCAGGGGTTGGTTCTTTCTCAACCATTTTGAAAACTTCACAAAATTCAGCACAAATTCCGCAGAGGTTGCACTTTTCTCTATCAATCTCAACTTTTCCTTCTATCCCCTCGTTTTTCTCTTCGATGTCTTGGCGGGTTATGAAAACCTCTCTTGTTATTGCATTTGTCGGGCAGGCTTTGTAGCACAGAGTGCACTCCCTGCACGTTTCGTATTTATATGTATACATGACTGGCGAGAGAGTAAGAGTTGACCTGTCAACCTTTTCACCATCAATGTAAAACTCAAAGGCTGTGAAGGGGCAGAAGGAGTAGCATATTCCGCAGTATGCACACTTAAGATGGTCTATTATCACCGGAGGCATATCCAGTCCAACTGCTATGTCGTGCACCGGCCCAAGCTCTATCGCGTTGACCGGGCAGGCATAAACACATATCCCACAGCCATTGCACCACTTGTAGTCGTATATAAGTTCTCTTACCTCTCCTTTAGCCCTTTGAATGTATTTGAACTTTCCATCTTCAAGCATTTCGAGGTCTCTTTCCACTTCCATTTTCCTAACCTTTTCTGATATGGTTTTTAATCCTTATCAATCCTTCTAAACTTCTCTTCCTCCCCAAGCGGCATTGTAGCATCTATGCCCCATTTTGAGGTGGTCTCCTCTGCTGATGGGTCGAGGCTGCTACCTCTTGCCCCTTTTATAGCGATAAAGTCCTTATCCGGCTGAAACCTCGTTGATATGGCGAATTCGATGTCTTTGTAGTTGAGAATATCTACATCTTCATCAACCACAATAACACCCTTCATGCTGGGATTTGCTGCAAGAGCGGCAAGAATTGCATTCTTCGCATCCCCCTCCGATTTTTTCTCTATCTGAACTATGCAGTGGAAGTAATGGAAGCTTCCGGGAGTCATCGCCACACTCTTAACCTTGCAAACATTGGAGACGAATTTGTAAATTACTGGCTCATATGGAACCCCCATAAGCATCTGATGCTCCATGCTGCCGGGAGTGATAGAGTAGTAGATGAAGTCATCTTTGACATGCATTTCATCGAAGACGAGTTTGGGTTCATCCCTCACCTTGTCATACGTGCCAGTGATATCTACAAATGGGCCCTCGCTAACCCTTTCGGCGGTTATTCTACCAAAGAGAACTATTTCTGAGTCTGGAACAAGCAGGTCACCTTTCCTGTAAAGTTTCAGTCCGTTCATAAGCTTCGAAGCGTAGTTGAACTCCTCCCCTACCGGAACCCTCGTGGATGAGGCAAGGAGGAAAAGGGGGTGAACTCCAATTGTTACAGCAACCTCAAGCTCTTCCCCCCTCTCAACCGCATCTTTCCACATCAGGTATGTGTGTCTCGGTGGTACAAGACGGATTGCAGCAGACGACTCGTCCAGAACCATCATCCGGTGTATGCTGGCGTTGTAGTGCTCTCCTTTTGCAATCACAACTCCGGCTGTGATGTATCTTCCACCGTCCTTTGGATAGTACTTCAGGATTGGCAGCGCGTTAAGGTCTACTCTGACCTTTCTCAAGCCGAGCTTTGAGAAATTTTCAATAGTAATTTCAGCTTCTCTATTCTCAATTTTGGACAATTCTTTGGCAACACTGTACGCGTCAACACCTATATACTTACCGAGAACTTCTCTCGAGGCTACGAAATTTTTTGCAACTTTCTTACCCTCAACGTTAAGAATTACGGGCTTGTCGAGAATATTTTTTGATTTGAGAAAGCTCGTTACTTTGTCGTGACTCAACTCATCATCAAAGATTGCAGGATTTGTGGTGGAGATTGCATCTCTGAGGTTCATATTCTGATGTGGATTTAAAACAAATAAAATTTTTTAAGAAACTTGAAAAGCTGTTCGAGTTATTGAAGCTCTTGGTCAATCAGCTTGGCGAACTCCTCGTATGGCTTGTTTGGATTAATTCCAACAACCTTTTTGCCATTGATGAAGAAAGTCGGAGTGCCAGTAACACCATAGCTCATCCCATCCTGAAAGTCCTTTTCAACCTCTAATTTGTATTTGCCGGAATCCAGACACACTTTAAAGGCTGTTACGTTCAGGCCAAGCTGTTCGGCATATGAATATAGCATAGAGGTGTTGGACATCCACTCTCTTTGATTCTGGTAGAGTATTCTATGGAATTCCCAGTATTTGTCCTGCTCCCCTGCACAGTTTGCCGCTTCAGCAGCTTTGTAGGCAATGTTCCCGTGCACAGGAAAATCCCTGTATACAAACCTGATTTTATCTCCATAGTTCTCAAGCAACTTACTCTCAACTTCGTTTGCAAATCTTGCACAGAAGGGGCATGTATAGTCACTGAACTCAACAATGACAACCTTTGCGTCCGCAGGGCCTATGGATGGATCATCATCCACACTGACGTTTATTCTATTCTCTCCATCTCCTGTTTCACCTCCTGTTTCACCGTTGGTTTCCTGCTCTGACAAGGTAACGATACATTTCGGATCGTTGAGTAGTAACATTGAGCCGTTAGCCGTCATGAAAAATGATTGAGTTGCAAGTGGACCATTATCGTTGTAAAACTCAAAATTCAGAAGGTATATTTCACCATAAGGCTGAGTATTTGTAACTCTTACGTTAACATCGGGATAATCCGTGTGAATCATTGAGTTAATCTTCTCAACAGCTTTCTCGAGAGTTTTATCAAAGTCAGCGCTCGGTAGATTTGCCTCACAAGCCTGAGGTGTGGGATTTTGCGTTCCTACAACGACGTATCCAACCATAGCTCCCACGATAAGACCGATCACTATTCCCAGTGCCAAATCCTTCATAAATCCCACATCATTGTAGGGGTATATATAGGTGTGGGGTGAATTTTTTATCCCTCGTGCAAATTCAGGGCAGATGAAAATTGCAGTAGTTGGAGGAGGGCTTACAGGACTGAAGGCAGCGAAAGAGCTTGCAGAATATGCTGATGTGAGGGTTTTTGAGCCTTATGAAATTGGGGGGCTGGTGGCATCTTGGGGTGATAGCTTCAAAATTGAGAAATTCTATCATCACTGCTTTCGTGATGACCACTATTTAATTGAAGAAATAAAGAGAAGTGGCCTTAAATTGGTCTGGAAAACCGCCAGAACTGGATTTGCTGTTGCTGGCAAAATTTATCCTTTGAACACACCTTTTGAAATACTCAGATATCCTCGCATGAGTCTGATTGATAAAATAAAGCTCGCAAAATTTACGATACGGAGCAGAAAGCTGAACTATGAATATTTCGATGATATCGGGGCTGTGGAGGGAATAAGAAATGAGCTTGGAGAGAAACTTCTTGAAAAGTTCTTCATGCCCCTTTTAAGGTCAAAATTCGGTGAAAACGCCACGGAGGTAAGCTACGCATGGTTGCTCGGTAGGGTGGCAATAAGGAGCAACAGAAAGTATTCTGGAGAGGAAATAGGCTATATAAGGCACGGTTTTTACCAGCTGATTGAGAAAATGGCGGAGGGTCTTGAGATTGTGAGGGAGAGAGCAAAAATCAAAAAAGGGGCAAGGTGGGAGGTGAACGGTGAGCCATTCGATGCTGTCATTTTCACCGCCCCTATACCTGAGCTTGGGAAGTTAAGATACCGGCTTGGTCTCCCTGAGATTAAGTACCAGAGTTCAGTCTGTGCTCTCGTCGGTGCTGATAGAAACTTAACCGAGAACATATACTGGACGAACATTGCAGACAAAATGAGCTTCGGGGCTGTGATTGAGCACACGAACTTCATGCCCTTTGAAGACTACGGAATACATCTCATGTACCTCGCAAGCTACTCAACACCGGAAGGAAAACTCTTCGGCATGGGTGAGGATGAAATTGCGAAACTCTTCCTTTCCGATCTGCGAAAACTTGGCATGGATGGGAAAGATATCCAATGGATACGGATCTTCAAGGCGAAATACAGTGGCCAAATCTACGAGAAGGGATACAGGAAAAAAATAATACCTTACAAGGTTACAGATGGTTTTTACGTAGCCGGAATGACCTCAAAGCCAAACTATCCAGAGAGGAGTATGAACGGGAGCATAAGGGCGGGGCTTGAGGTTGCGGAGGAAGTCAAGAGAGATTTCCAATAATCCTCTCCAAGATCATCGCGAGTCTGACTCTTGCATACTCAGAAAATTTTTCTCCGAGCGTGATTTTTGTTCCATCAATTCTGCATAACCCCTCTTCCTCAGCCTTGAAAAGATGCTGTCCGGCTTGGTTGAGAATGGGATAAATGTCCGAGTGCCTCAGAGGGTATGTTGCAGCGAGAAACTCTCCAATCACTTCGCGCGGTATCTCTGCATAGCCGAATTTGAGAATTGCCTCAACAGCCTCTCTTGCAACTCGGTATTCTTCACCCATCTCATAACCGTAGGGGGTGTAGGACTTTATCTTGAATGCAAGACCCATTTTGCTTAGCCTTCTAACAAATTCAATTGCATCGTCATTCAAAACAGAATTCACGATGAACTGACAGAGAAGTGTTTTTGGATGAACCTCGTTAGTGTATCCCATCTCTTCGAGAGGAAACTTTTTCATAAAGTTTAAAAGAGATTTTAGGCTGTAATCTTCTGGTTTTTCGTGTATACTTCTCACAGCAAGTGATTCGGAAATTCCGAGAGCTATAATATAGTTTCTTGGACTCTCAGCCAGCTTCCTAAGTTCCTCCTCGTTCCTCATAATCCTTCTTAGAACGACTTTCTTCGACGCTGCAAAACCTTCATGAGTTAGAGATGCGAACATTTCTGGCTTTAGCTTGGGTTTGGAGGATGAGGTGACGAAACCAAGCATTTTCAGGTCTGCGATGGAGGTTTTGAGCGGATTATAGCTGATGTCCTTCTCATAAACTTCTCTGACTATGTAAAGATAGGCAAGAGAGTCTTCTATCGCCTTAACCTGCATGCTCGGATTCCCAAGCTCTTCAAAACTCTCAGATGGGACTTCAATTTTAAAACTCTTGCAGAACTCCTCAAGAGATGTGCACCCCTCACAGTCCCCTATTACGTAAATTTCGCGGAAAGGGTATGATGTAAGTCTTTCAACGCATGATTCATAACTTCCGGCAAGTATGTCAATCCCAATCCTTTTTCTGAGAATTCCGATGTCTACCCACCCTACAGGAACCTTAAAGGGTGAGACAACTCTGTAACTTGCTCTTCTAAGGTGGTCTGCAAGTTTAGTTCTTAAGTCAAGATACATGGTCCTGGTTGGCCAGAAGATTAATGTTTTTTTTGTAAAAGCTGTTAGGGAAGATATTATAAACAATAAATCATTTTCACAAAAAGTTTTTAGTTTGGAAGCCAATTCTCATCATGGATTCATTTAAAATGGAATTATCACGTTCTGTTAGAAGATATGATTTTCATCCTATCCAAAGAATGCTGTACTCACAGGATTTTATCGAGATTTCTCCTTTTCTGAAAAGATTTATAAAATATCCTGTCTGTATTGTCCAGCCTGAAAACGATGAGGAGGTTCTGGCGGTACTTGAAGTTAGCAGAAGGTTTAAAATTCCAGTAGTTCCACGAGGTGCGGCAACTTCAGCCTACGGTGGTGCCACGACGCTCAAAAAATGTATAGTCATTGATTTTTCGAGAATGAACAGCTTTGAAATTAAAAATGGATGCGTTGTTGCGGAAAGTGGTGTGGTGTGGCTTGACCTTGAAAAGGAGCTTAAAAAGGCTGGCTACGCACTTAGAGTATATCCAACCAGTGCACCAGCATCAACCGTTGGGGGTTGGATAGCACAGGGTGGTTACGGGGTTGGAAGTCTGAAGTATGGTGATATAGGAAAGAATGTTGAGTGGATCGAGGTTGCAGATTTTGATGGTGTGAAGAGGGTTAAGGGAGATGAGCTGAAATATTATGTCGGGTTGTTTGGAACAACAGGGCTGATACTCAGAGTCTGCCTAAGAGTAAGAGAGGGCGGAGAGCCAAGTAACTATGGTGTTAAATGCAGCTTCAAAGACTCTCTCGATCTTATAGAAGGGGCATATCATGCATCTTACGTGAACAGAAATTTGGGTAAGATGCTTGGTTGTGGAGATTCAGACTCACTTTTATTGAGCTTTGAAGATCAGAAATCAGAGTTAGATTTTGATGTCGAGCTTGGTAATATACTCTGGAGCAGGAGATTTTACCTGCTTAAAGCTGCAAAGGATACCAACATAGTTTTCACAGAGGCGGTATTGCCCTACGAAACTGCACCGGAGTTCTATCAAAAAGTGGATAAGCTTGCGGTTGAGGCGATATTTGCCCAAGACTGTGTGGTAATGCTTGGAATTCTTCCGGAAAGAGGATACTACAGCACAGCTTTGAAGGCTGTAAAATTCATAAAAATGGCTGAGAAATATGGTGGGAGAACATACGCGACAGGTATGCTGTTTCCTCACAAGAAAATCCTTGATAAAGATGCTGCAGACTATAAGAAGGCTGTTGATCCTGAGAACCTGCTGAATCCCGGAAAAGCAATACAGGGTAATGCGATTTCTAAGCTAGTAAGGCTCGCGGAGATGGTACCATGAATATCCAAGAAATAGCGGCAAGGTGTAGCAGGTGCGGATACTGTAACGTCTGCCCAACTTACCGCATTGATGGCTGGGAGTCTGTATCACCGAGAGGAAAGATCCAGATTGCCCTCTCTTTTCTGAATGGGGATATTAAAATTGATGCGAGGACTGTAAAGGACATATTCAAGTGTTCCGTCTGCGGGTTGTGTGAGGAGGTATGTCCGATTGATCTACCCTTAATTGACTTCTGGGAGGAACTGAGATATTTAATGTCTAAGAACGGATACGCACCTCTCTCTGTCCACAAAAAGCTTAAAGAAATTACCTACAGATACTTTAATCCATACAGTGGAGATCAGGATAGGAGAGATGAGTGGGCTAATTTCGAGATTAAACCGTCAAAAACTCTTTATTTTGCGGGTTGTACAGCAAGTTTCAAACTGCAAAATCTTGCCAAAGCTACTGCAAATGCCCTCAACAAACTTGGCATCGAATTTACCATTGCTGGAAGAAACGAATACTGCTGCGGTTCACCATTTCTGAGAACAGGGCAGAAGGATATCTTCGAAAAGCTGTTCGAGAAGAACCTAAAATACTGGGAGAGGGCAGGGATAGAGAGAATAATAACTTCCTGTCCTGGATGTTACAGAACGATATCTCGCGATTATCCAAGGTTTGCGGAAGAGAAAGGACTTGAGTTCAACATAGAGGTCATTCACACTGTGTCCATTCTTGAGAGAATGGGCAGATTTGAGAAAATTGGGAAAAAGATTAGAGGAACGTATCACGACCCCTGCCATCTCGGAAGACACATGGGGATGTATGAAGAGCCAAGAAAGGTTATAAGGAAGCTTGGCATAGAATTAGTGGAAATGGAGAGGACGAAAGAGTACTCACTTTGCTGCGGTGCTGGAGGCGGTTTGAGGAGCCAGTTTAAGGAGATATCTTTTGAAATCGGTAAACAGAGGGTTCTGGAAGCGATGGATACTGGTGCAGAATACCTTATAACCTGCTGTCCCTTCTGCGAGTATCACCTCTCAAAGTCCGCGGAAAAACTTGGAAACAAAATCAAAGTCGTTGATTTAGTTGAAATAGCAGAAAAGCTAATCTCTCCTTAAGCGACGCTCTCCTGCCGTTGTAGCTTGCAGTTAAAAGTGAACTCAGCACATCAGGTGTTTCGGGCAGCAGTGTTATAGCCATACCAACCGATTTTGCAGAGTGCGCATCACTGCCAGCTATTCCGGGTTTTGAGAATTTCTTTGCGTATCTTTTTGCGAGAAAGTTGAAGTAGCTCTTGGAGTTAAAGATCTCAACTCCGTCAACGACCTTGAAGTCAGCAATTCTTAAACTTCCCCCACGAATAAAGTCGAAGGGGTGGGCGAGAAAGCAAACCCCTCCAAGAGCTCTTACCCTTTCACACGTTTCTTCCATACTCATCTTTGGCTCAACATCCTCTACTATTCCGTAAGCAAGCAGATGGCCACTTGAGGTTGTTATCTCGCATCCGGGAATAACTCTGATGGGAAGACGCTCTTCCGCGGTAACTTCAATAGCCTCAAGAGATCCCTGAACGGTATCGTGGTCTGTTATGGATACTACATTTATCTTTTTCGAGATGACAGCGTTCAAGATGGTTTTAACATTATCTCTACCATCGCTGATAGAAGAATGCACGTGAAGTTCTGCCCTGAGCACATTACAACTTGACATCAAGTTTTTTATCATTTCGCCTTACTTACTATATGGAAGTAAAGCCGATAGCTTTTGACTCAATGGGTGTCAGGAGTATGGCCACTTTCGTAAAAACCAAAGATGTTAGCGTCCTCATTGATCCCGGAGTTAGTCTCGCTCCGAAGCGCTACCGCTTACCCCCCCACAGAATTGAACTGGAAAGAATGAATTTAAAATGGGAAGAGATAAAAGCGCATCTTGTTGAGAGTAATGTGGCAATTATAACCCACTACCACTACGACCACCACGACCCAAACGAGGTTGAGATATTCAACGGAAAGAGGCTCCTCATAAAACACCCCACCGAAAACATAAACAGAAGTCAGAAGGGCAGAGCAGCTTACTTTTTGGATCAGCTTAGCAAGGTAGAGGTTGAGGTAGACTACTGCGACGGAAATAGCTACTCGTTCGGTAATACGGTTGTTGAGATTTCCGATCCAGTTTTTCACGGTGCAGACAGCAGGCTGGGTTTTGTTGTTGAGGTTTTCGTGGATAATGGGAATGGCAGCTTCCTCTTTTCCTCTGACGTTGAGGGGCCAAATAACGATGAACAGTTAGCCTTCATGCTTGAAAAGTCTGCAGAAGTAGTGTTTATTGACGGACCGATGACTTACATGCTCGGATACCGTTACTCGCAGAGGGCTCTCGAGAACAGCATTGAAAACTTAAAAAAGTTGATTCATGAAACCGATGTAAAGAAACTCGTCCTCGACCATCATCTCACAAGGGATTTGAAGTGGAGGGAGAGGATGGCTGATGTTTTCAGATGTGGAGAGGATGCTGGAGTTGAGGTGATGTCTGCGGCGACTTTTGCAGGTGTTGAGGAGGAACTGCTTGAAGCGAGAAGGGCTGAACTTTACAGAAAGGACAGAGAAGGAAAAACTAAAAATTAGGAGAAAAACTTGCTGAGAGTATCAGTCCCTTGGTAGTGTGGCTTTTCGATGCTGGGAGTGTAATGGCAGTCCCAGCATTCAGGATGGATGCCCACGTAGTCATGGCACTGGTCGCAGAACTCCTCCTTGCTTTCATGACATTCCCAGCAAGTATTGGTAGAGGCATGGTACTCCAAACCGGTCGTAGAGCTGTGATAGATTCTTCCACCCTCTGCCCCGTGCCTTATTGCCTGAGTTCTCCACTGCTGAAGCAGTAGCATGTGGTTTGCTGCCATCCAGTCTTTGTTTTCAACACACTCGCCCGCTGGCTTTTTCATTTCAGGTACATAACCAAAGCTTTCAGCCATTGCGTTGTACCAGTAGGGTGTGAAGAACCCAGCAAGGAAAATCAGGATGAGGGGAATCACGTATTGCTTGTGATACATTTCACTCACCCTCCTCCTTATTTAGCGGTTCACCTCTCAGATCATACTGCCTGTCTTCAGGTTTCTCACCGAACGCTGTTAGAACTAAAGCATTTCCAACCATCTCCATTGGCCCTCCGACCTCAATGGGGATCTTCCAGTATTCGAGGGCATGCGGGAACTGAGCCTTGTCAATTGCACAGGGGGTAAGGAGTATATTCACTCCGTACTTCTTGTAAACATGCCTCGCTGCCATCATCCTTGGCATTACTCCTCTCATTCTGAGATCCATAATCTCGTCTGCAAGCAAGCCTCCTCCAGCACCGCAGCAGTAGGTCTTCTCCTTTATCGTGTGCTCCGGCATCTCGTAGAACTTGTTCATGACGTTCCTCAGGACGTATCTTGGTTCCTCAATTAATCCCATTCCCCTCGCAACATTGCACGGATCGTGGTATGTCGCTGCCCAGTGGTCATTTCTGCTTTTGTCCAAGGTGATTTTCTTATGCTCGATTAGTGCGGCGGTAAACTCAAGAATGTGAATCCATCCATGCTCTCCAGACGCGTAGCTGTCAAATCTAACACCTCTAAGTCCTTCAGCAAGCTCTCCCAGATCTGGATTCTCCCAGAATCTCTTCCATTCCTCATTCTTTGGTGGATTATTCATGGTGTTGATGAACTGGTGTTTGTCTCTCCACATGTGCCCGCACTCTCCACCAATGATGAAGCTAACTCCCAATCTCTCAGCCTCCTTGTAGATTTTGGAGTTAAGCAGTTGCGCAGCCTCATAGCTGTGGAATGTACCAAAGTTGCCCCCTTCACTCGCATACGTTGACCAGGTAACCGTTAATCCATATTTCTCTTCCAGCTCGTTGAAGAGCAAAAGATAGCCGAGCATAACGAACCAGTGCGGTGTGGCGAAGTAATCTCCAGAGGGGGCGACAAAGAGTACATCTGCTCCTTTCTTGTTGATGTATGTGTGCAGATCAAAGCCTGTCACGTCCTTAAGCTCCTCAAGTCCCTGCTGTATGGCACCTGCCATACCTCCCGGAAGTAGACCAAGGTGATTGCCAGTTCTCGCTGACGCCTCAATTGAAATTGTCATAAATCTCTGATTCAGGCCAATTCTGCTCAGAATTCTTCTCAGCCACCAGACAATTTCTGCAGTATCAATGCCGTAGGGGCAGAAAAGACTGCATCTCCTGCAGAGAGAACACTGATAGGCATAGTAGTAGAGTTCCCTCACCACATCTTCAGTTAGCTCCCTTGCTCCAGCCCATTTGCCAAATATTTTGCCTGAAAGTGTAAAATATCTTCTGTAAACAGATCTGATGAGTTCAGCCCTTCCAACTGGCATGTTCTTAGGGTCGCCTGTGCCTATGTAGTAGTGGCATTTATCGGCGCATGCTCCACACCTAACACATATGTCCATGAAAAGCTTGAATGCTCTGTTCTTTTCCAGAGTCTCCTTCATCGCCTCAAGGAAAAGTTCCTTCCAGTTTTCAGGAAGCTTTAGATCATGGAGGTCTCTTTCCACATCACCAAAGGGCATTTTGAAGAACTCTGAATCCACCTGCTTGGGCAGGGAAATGTAGCTTAACCTTCCCTCTTCGAATTTTTTAACTGGTTTTAGCATTTCTCTCCATTCTGGAAATCTTTGTCTTATCTCAATCTTTTCAGGCATTTCTTCCATCACAATCACCTCACAACTCCTCAGGAGCTATCTTGTAATCGCTTTCTGCAATTTCATCAAGCTGATCGGTGTACATGCTGTAGTAAGTGTCCCAATCGAGCTTCTTTGATGTGAAAGTCTTTCCGCCCACCGTAATTCCTTTTGCCAGTATTGGCACTGAAGGATCACTGTCCCACGGATTTACGTGCCTCCTCGCTCTGTTGTCGTTGGGCATGTTTCTTGTTGGTGTGAAGAGAACACCTCCTGCATGCATGAGCTTGCTGAAGGGGAAGTAGGCAAGAAGGAAACTTGCAAGAACGAAGTGGACGTAGAAGATCGGTTCAATGCTGTCAGCAATTGCAACAGCCTTTCCGACATCGAATACCATCAGATTCATCAGCAACTCCTTGACCTTTTCAAGGTCTGCCTTGAAGAAATACCTCATGATGTTTCCGCTAATCGTTATGGCGAGAAGCAGGATTAAGGCGAAGTGGTCACTTGGAAGACTGAGAGTTCTCTCCCTTGACAGGAAAATTCTCCTGAGCCACAACAAAAACAATCCTGCGACTATTGCTAGGCCTGAAACATACACTGATGGGATGAACACTCCTTTAAATGCTTCAATTTCGCTAAGCATCTCTACGAACTCTGGAACAGGTTGAAGGAAAAATCTTGAGTGCCTGATAAGTACGAGGAGTAGCGAGTAGTGGAAAAGGATTGCAAAAAGCCAGAGCCAGCGCGCATCCTTTTGAGAGACTCTGTCGAGGTAATACCGCGTATTCTTTAGCAAGCTTCTGAACATGAATATCTCAAGAATCATTCTTCCAACAGTCTCCCACCACGTATAGGGGGAATCGAATCTGTCGTAGATCGTTCTTTTTATGAATGGAAGTGATTTCTGTTGCCCTCCTGTGGTGGGTATCTTTAGTGGAACAGCACTGTTCGCCCAGTTGATAAATCTGTAGATAACCCCTACGACGAATATCGCGACGGCGATGTATGGCACAATGACGCCGAATATCACTCCTATCATTCTTCTACCACCTCCTCAACTGCCCTTTCAGGAATCAGTGCGAACAGTTTAACTCCGACCACGTAGACCAGATAAACCATGGCAACCAGTCCGATTACCTGAAGCCACTCGAATATCGTTGGTGTATAGGAAACAACATAGCCTTCGAGGGTATGGAGAGATTTAAGTTCGTAACCATGGAGATATTCTTCTGGGAAAACCTGTCCCGGAACGATGAGATAGAACCTCTCTGCGAACACCAATGCAGCGTGGAGAATACCTGCTACTGAAATCCAGCGGAGGTCGTATCCGGTTTTGGGGTAGAGTATTATTACTATTGGGATCGCAATACCAAACACGACGAGCAGCCAGAAGCTCCAGAAAACTCCGGTTCCGGGATTGAGGAATACAAACTGAACCGCCTCGTGAAGTCCGGGGATGTAGCCTTTCTCCAGCCCTTCAACGGCGAGGAAGTAGCCCAGAACCATCATAAGCCCCGCAAAGATTAAGCCAAGGCCTCTGATGAGGGACGGATCCAATTCTCTGTTTGTGAACTTGAAGGTGAAGTATAAGTTAGCCAGCAATAGACCGAGACCCGAAGTTATGGCACAGACGATGAACATTGGTGGTGTCAGTGCAGAATGGTAAAGCTCTTTGGAATACATAAAGCTGTAGATTGCCCCAGTACCGCTGTGAACCAGAACCGCCCAGAAAACAGCCAAGCCTGCCATGAATCTTGTTGCTCTCTCCATTTCCTCAAACTGAACCAGCAGGTAAATTGAACAGATTACGAAATAGCTTGAATACAGAAAGGCGTTCCACGAGAAGATTGAGGTCAGATTGAAGTATCTGACTGCATTCATGAAATGGTATAGCTTTCCGATATCGAGTGCGATGCTCAGAATTGCAGCAATGATCCAAGCTGCTGCCATGTATGCAGCAATTCTACTGAAGACTTTGTACTTCTTTATGTTAAAAACTCCAGCCAGAGCTGAGACTATAAGCGAGCCTGCACTCAGACCAATGAAGTAGGGGATTCCAGCGTTGACAATGCCCCAAGGCACTCTGTTGCTCAGTCCGTTAAGCCCACCGATTTCATGGTCGAGAATATAAGCATAAAAACCTGCACCGGTAGCAACTGCAAGGATTATGACCAAGGCGATATACTGGATCGAGTCGCCCTCAATCTTCTTAAACTCGACCGCCATTCACTCACCTCCAAGCTTGGTGTAGAAAACGTGCGGGTCAGTTCCAAGATTGGCTCTAAGCTGAACAACGATGTTCTCTCTCAGAATCTTTGAAATTTCGCTGTTTGGATCCTTTAAATTCCCAAACACCAGTGCTCCCTTTCCATACTTGTGGCAGGCCTCAACGCACGCTGGAATAGGTTCTTCTCCCTTTGCAATCGCGTCATCAATCCTGTGTACGCAGAAGGTGCATTTCTCAACCACACCCTCAGTCCTCATCTGGACATTCGGGTTTACCTCCTTAAGCCCTTCTCTCGGGTCACGGAAATTGAAGCTTCTTGCTCCGTATGGGCAGGCTATCATGCAATATCTGCATCCAATACAGCGGTGCATATCTATCTCTACAATTCCATCAGGCCTCTTGAAGCTGGCTTTAGTCAGGCATACCTGAACACATGGTGGGTTCTCGCAATGGTTGCACATAAGTGGAATGTAGAACTCCTTTGCATTTACTGGCTTTTCCAGCTTGAGTTTGGCTATCCTCATCCATTGCGGATCAAACCTTTTCTCCTCAAACTCAGGAACATTGTTCTCTTTGTCACATGCGACAACACACGGCGGTTTTACTTTTTCATCTCCTGTTTTGGCAATCAGCTCTTCCATGCATTCAGTGCACTTGTCAACATCAACAGCCATTGCCCAGCGCCTGTTGGACTCTACTTCTTCTGGTGATTCGACAAATTGGGTTTTTGCAGAAATCTGTGGGGTTAAAATAGCTCCTGCAGTCGCTGCTCCCGCCAGTATCAGAAATCTACGTCTCGACATCATGTTTATTCCTCCAGATTTCATTTTTATTCCAATGGAGTATGTTTCTAATTTCTCAGAGGGAGTATATTGGGCTTATATTAACCTTTTGTTTTTTTCCTTTCCACTTACTGGAGGTTAATGTTAATTTGGGTCATGCTTCTAAAAGAAAATTGTGATAAATTTACTCGGCTTCTCCATGATTATAATAGTAATTATAAGATTTTCATTTATTTATAGGAAAAAAGTTTAAATACAATGGGACCCTATTAATATTAGGTGAAAAATCATGCCAGAGGCCAAACCGGTTATCGAAATAAAAGACTTGCTCGTTTTATCAGCTGTTGCTCTGGCCCTTCTGTTGTTGCAGTTACAGTTAGCTTAAAATCTTTTTAAATAAAATTTATGGAGCTTAAGCTCCTTTAATCTCCTTCAACTTCTCGATCAACTCGGGAACGACATCAAACAAATCCGCTACAGCGCCATACTGTGCAACTCCGAATATAGGCGCTTCTGGGTCTTTGTTTATGGCAATAATTAGTTCGCTGTCTTTCATACCCATGACATGCTGGAAGGCACCGCTAATACCGAGAGCAAGGTAAAGCTTTGGCTTCACAACTTTTCCTGAAATACCGACTTGTCTATCCTTTGGCAACCATCCGTTATCTATAACTGGCCTGCTTCCAGCCACAACGCCACCCAGCAGATCGGCTAGCTCCTCTGCCAACTCTATGTTCGACTCGTCCTCAATACCTCTACCAACTGAGACGATTATATCAGCCTGTGTAATGTCAACTTCTCCAACCTCTGGTTCAATGTAGCTAACGAACTTCCTCTTTGATTCCTTGGATGGTTTGATTCCAGCATCAACAATTTCTCCACCAACCTCTGATCCTTCTTTGAATACGCCCTGTCTGATTGTCAGGACACAGGGTGTTGATTTGAGCTTCAGATCAACCATGAGCTTGCCCTGCATTAGATATCTTGACACCTTAACACCATCACTCACATCAACTGCTACAACATCTGTGGCAATTGGAGCGTTGAGCTTTGCTGCGAGATAGGGGGCAAATTCTCCACCCTGAGCGGTATTACCTACAAGAATTAAGTCGGGATTCTCTCTCTCGGTGAGCTGCGACAGAACATCAACATGGAGGTCGGGTGTGTAGTTCTCGAGGCTATCATCCTCAACCTTCCAGACCTTGTCCGCATATTTTGCAAGCTCCTCGGCATACTTGCCAACATCTTTACCGATCACAACTGCCTCAGCCGTCCCGTCTCCCTTGATCTGGTTGGCAAGATTGAGCAGCTCGATGCTGAGCGGGTTAAGCTCATCAAATCTATATTCAGCAACACAGAACACCTTCATTATATCAACCCCCTCTCCTTCAGGATTTCAATCAACTTCTGGGCTATCTGTGATGGGTCACCTTCAATCATCTCCGCCTTCTTGACTGGCGGGAGGTACATTTTTTCGATTTCGAGAGTTGAGATGCTTGGTGCAACGCTGACTTCCTTCATCTCCTTCGACTTTGCCCTCTTGATACCCATGATTGAAACGTATCTTGGTTCATTTATACCGCTCTGGACGGTAACGACACATGGTATTGGAAGCTCCACCTCTTCAAGATATCCACCCTCCAGTTCTCTCCTTGCGATTGCCTTCCCGTCCTCAACCTTAAGCTCGGTCACTGCCGTTGCTACAGGTAAGTCTAACATTGCAGCCAGCAAAACACCAACCTGTGCGTTGTTCAGGTCTTGACTCATTAAACCTGCAAAAATCATATCAAATTGCTCATCCTTTATTGCCTCTTTTATAACCTCTGCAATCGTGTAGGCGTCAAGAGATGTATCAACCGGGATTTTTATTGCCCTATCTGCTCCCATTGCAAGGCATTTTCTCAGTGTATCATCACAGTTGGTTCCAACACCAACTACAACAACCTCTCCGCCTTTATCCTCTTTTATTCTTATTGCCTCCTCTACTGCATATCTATCCCAGTCGTTTATATCATAAACGAGCCCGCTCTGGCTGATGCTCTTGCCATCGCTTGCAACACTAATCTCTGACTCCGGGTCGGGGGCGTGTTTTGCAAGCACTATAATTTTCATTCAACCACCTCCAACCCCACCATGACAAAGGCTGAATAAAAAACTTCCTATTTTTAAAAATTTAAGGGAGAAAATTTTACTTTCCTTTGAACTCCGGTTTCCTTCTCTGGAAGAATGCTGAAACACCCTCCATTACGTCCTGAGTTGAAGTTGCGATTCCGAAGTATGCAGCTTCTATAGCCTGTCCGATCTCAGGAGGCAGTTCATAGCCAAAGTTGATCGCATATTTAGCCGCTCTCAAGCTTATTGGTGGGCCTTCGGCAAGCTGTTTTGCCAGTGCCATAACCTCCTCTTCAAACTTCTCAGATTCAACCGCTTTGTTTACGAGTCCAATCCTTTCCGCCTCATCAGCGTCTACTCTTTTTGCAAGCATTATCATCTCCTTTGCCTTTGTCATCCCCACGAGCTTTGGAAGTCTCTGAGTTCCACCCCATCCGGGTATCAGTGCGAGACTTACTTCTGTTAGACCGATTTTTGCACCTTTTTTCATGATCCTGAAGTCACATACCATCGCAAGTTCACATCCACCGCCAAAGGCGTATCCATTGATTGCGGCAATGACAGGTTTTGGAAATCTCTCTATCTGCGTGAAAACCCACTGACCCTTTGCTGCAAGCATCATCGAGTTTGCTGGAGCCAACCCGGATGGATCCTGCATCGCAGTCTGAAGATCAAAACCAGCCGAGAAGGCCTTATCTCCCGCGCCAGTCACAATTACAACCCTAACCTCATCATCCTTCTCGAGCATCCTGAACGCATCGAACAGTTCATCAAGAGCTTCTGGAGAAAGGGCGTTCAGTCTCTGAGGTCGGTTTATAATAACTTTTGCAATCTTGTTCTCAATATCTTTCTGAACTTCAATATTCTTGAAGGTCATTTCTCCCTTTCCATAGCTGTAGAATCCTTCGCCACTCTTCTCTCCAAGCTTACCCTCGGCAACCATCTTTTTGAGATACTCGGATGGTTTTAGAATTTCGAAACCTTTCTCCTTGTAAAGCTCTTCGACCTTTGAGAGGATAACGTCAAGGCCAATTTCATCACCGAGCTCGCATGGACCCTTTGGCATATTCGTTCCGAGCTTCATTGCCGTATCAACATCCTTTGGTTCTGCAACATCCATTGCGATAATGTCGGCAGCGATATTGACCATCGGAGCCATCAATCTCAATGCATCGTACTTCCCAGCCAGCTCCTGAGGTATCTTTGGTCTTCCTGCACTCCAGTCGTAGAATCCCTTACCCGTTTTCATCCCAAGTTCTTTTGCCTCAAATTTCTCAGCAAGGAGCTTTGATGGCGGAACGATGTCCCACTGCTGACCCGCATGGTAGAGGATGTCCAGCCCAACAAAATCAGACAGTTCGATTGGGCCCATCGGGAGGCTGTATTTGTACATCATCGTTGCATCAATTTCCTCTTTGGTTGCCACTCCCTTCTCCACATCATCAATCGCCAAAACCAGATACGGCACAAGAATTCTGTTAACAATAAACCCTGCAATGTCCTTCTTAACTACAACAGGAACCTTTCCGATACTCTTCACGAACTCCACACCGAACTTTATTGTTTCATCACTCGTCTTTTCACCCTTTATTACCTCAACCAGAGCCATTACTGGTGGTGGATTGAAGAAGTGTAAACCGAGGAACTTTTCTGGCCTGTCGGTTGAGTTTCCAAGCTCGGTGATACTCAAACCAGAGGTGTTGCTCGCAAATATACACTCAGGTTTTGCATACTGCTGAACTTCTGCGAAAACCTGCTTCTTTAAATCCATTATTTCTGGCACAGCCTCAATAACCAAATCGGCATCTTTCACAGCCTCTTCCATTTCGAGGGTGAAATGTATCCTGCTGAGAATCTCTTTTGCCTTCTCTTCAGTCATCTTGCCCTTGCTCACGGCTCTCTGCAAGTTCTTCTCGATACCAGCCTTGCCCCTGTCGAGGAATTCCTGCTTTATATCTCTTACCCAAACCTCATAGCCCGCGGTAGCACAAACTTGAGCAATACCACTACCCATTGCTCCAGCGCCGAGAACACAAATCTTCTTTACCTCCATATTATTCACCTCAAATCGGTGCTAACTCATACATAAGATAACCTTCTTTCCTCCTGCTGACCTGAACCTTCACCCTCTGACCCGGTTTAACCTGCTGCGGATCACCATTATACCAAGCAAGGATTTTAGGCCCATCATCGAGCTTCGCAATCGCCACTGGATAGGGGTCGTACTGCCCGAAAGATGGAGGTTTGACAAAGACGACAGTCATCGTCTCAAGTGTCCCCTCTTTCTTCATCTCAACCCACTCAATGTCAGAATCAAAGCAGCTTGGACAATCCTTCTGTGGGGGGAAGAATATCCTGCCACACTTCTTGCATTTTGTGGCCATTAATTTGCCCTCTCTCAACCCCTCGTAGAAGGGCTTGATGTTTTCAATTGAGATTATGTAGCGCAACCTGAGTTCCCTCATGTCCACCCACTGCATCGCTCCGCTTCTCTCATCAACAATAACCGGAAAACCAAACTCCTCCAGATTCTTCTTCACTTTCTCATCCATTATACTCACCTCTTTTCAAGCCCGTAGATTGTTACATAGGTGTAGTGTCCCGTTCCTCCAACATTGTGAGCCAACCACCTACCTTTGTTGATGTCGGCCTGTCTTCCCGGTTCTGCCTTTTGCAGTAGTTGCTTGTATGCTTCAACTGCTTGGCTCACCCCAGTTGCGCCAATTGGATGACCCTTTGCTTTGAGTCCCCCATCAACATTGACTGGTATCTTTCCTCCAATATACGTCTGCTCATCTCTGATGAGCTTGTATCCCTCCCCTCTCTTGCAGAATCTCAAATCCTCGTAGGCAATAATTTCTGGAGCGGTAAAGCAATCGTGCACATTTGCTCCATCGAGATAGTTAGCTGGATTGTCAATGTCAATTCCAGCCATCTTGTAAGCCTGCTCTGCTGCGTATCTGGCTGATGCGAGGGAAGTAAACTCCTCTCTCCTGCTAAGATTTGCAGTGCCTGTACCAACACCTTGACCGAGAATCCAGACCTTCTCCTCAATTCCAAGCTCCTTGACTTTTTCCTCACTCGCAAGAATCACACATGCTGAACCGTCGGTGATTGGCGAGCAATCAAACAGCTTGAATGGCCAAGCGATGTAAGGACTCTTCAAAACGGTCTCGATATCTATTTCTTTCTGGAACTGGGCGTAAGGGTTCTTTGCTCCATAGTAGTGGTTCTTCACCGCAACTCTTGCATAGTCTTCTTCGGTAGCACCATACTTCATCATGTAAGCAGTGCCGTGAAGGGCGTAGTAGGCGGGGAAGGTAAGGCCAAAGTTCTCGAATTCCCAGAAGTAGCTTCCGAATCTTCCAATCAGCTCTATTACATTGGGGTTTGGTGACTCCTGCATTTTCTCGACTCCAAGAGCCAAGGCTAAATCGGCAATTCCTGATTTGATTGCTGTGTAGCCCACTCTAACAGCAGCACTTCCACTCGCACATGCAGCCTCAACCCTCATAGAGCCCTTTGGGGCAAGGTCAGCATACTCTGCAACAAGCGCGGGAATTGCTGCCTCACTGCTCCAAATTCCTGCATTGCCAACAGCGAAGAAGTCTATATCTTTTGGTTCCAAATTTGCGGTTTCAAAAGCTGGTTTCATTGATTCCCAGCACAGTTCAGCGGTGTTCACGTCCTTCCTTGTTCCAAATTTGGAGTGCCCTATACCTATAACAGCAACGTTCTCTGACATGGAGGGGCTTTAGTTACACATCATATAAGCCTTTCTTGAATTTTGTTAGGTTTTTGCCAAGTTTAGTTGTGAGAGCGAGTATTACTGTGATTATAAAGAAGTTCTCTATTTATGCCCTCTTGAATGTCGCGTTGGCAGCAGTCAAGTAACATCGTATTAGCCATTGGATTCAGACAACATATATGGCAGGTTTACCTGGAATGGCCATCCTCTTCTTCTCATCAGGAACCTTCGATGGATCGAGGGAGACTTTCATTCCTGTCTCATTTTCAATGAAGCTGACATTCTCTTGGATTATCTCTTTCTCATTCAAAACCACCAGCTTCTTCCTGTCCTTGAAAACTTTTTTCACGAAATCTGCTACTTCTTTCCCAATCTCCCACATTTTTTCATCTTTCATGAGTTTCTTAATAGCCTCACCGACATCGTTACTGCTGAGAACGGTTCTGGCAGCTTCAACTTTCCACTCATCTGCGGGATAAATGTAGACCTCTTTAGCTCCTTCGACGAACTTCTTGACCTCCAGTAGGTCTTCTATTAGCCTTTTAAGGTACTCTTCCGTCATCTCAGCACTCTCGTCAATCTTAGACTCATCGAATTGTGGGTAGGGTTCAAGACTCACAAAACTATCGTGCTTCAAGTGCCAGAGCTCTTCGCAGACGTGCGGAGCGAAGGGAGAGAGTAGCTTTAGCCAGTCGTCGAGGATTACTGCAAGATTGTTACCACCTCTTCTCAAATACCACCTCACGTCGTTCATAATTTCGAAAAAGGCAGCATTCACAGCTCTTCTCGTCTGTAACTTATCCATCGCCTCCCTCACTTCTTTTATTGCCCTCTGCATTCTGCTAATAAGCCAGCGATCGAGTGTTGTTGGCTCCTTAACTTCGCCAACATAGTGCTCCTTCACGAGGTTGTAGAATCTTTTGAGGTGGTTTGCAAGCCCCTCTACTTCTCTACTCTTCCAATCTGCATCGCTGTCATACTCAGCAGCGTGGAGAATGTAGAGCCTTGTCACATCTGCCCCATACTGCTGAACAGCCCTTTTCATCGTGAGCAAAGGCCCTTTACTCTTGCTCATCTTTTTACCCTCAAGACTGACATAGCCATTGACAGCAATCGCTCTTGGCCATTTTTCTGGTGGAAAGATTGCAATATGGTGGAAGAGATAGAAGAGCAAGTGATTGGCGACGAGGTCTTTTCCACTGCTCCTCAAATCAACAGGATACCAGTATTCAAAATCATGTCTGATTTTCTCCACAACCCTGACGTCAATGCCAGCGGAACTTGAAGCGCTCTCTGCATCTCCTTTACCAAGAAGCACGTAATCCAAGAACTCCTGAGCTATGTTTTCGGCTTTCAGAGTGCCTTCGTTGATATATTTGGCAAGGATGTAGTAAGCCATGTAAATGGTTGAATCCGAGAGGCTCTCTATCAGCCATTCTCTATCCCACGGTATCCTCGTCCCCAACCCTTTTCTTCTCGCACAAGCCTTGTCCTTCAACCATTCAATCTTGTTTCTGAACTCCTCCTTGTAGTAATCGGGGATTATCTGCATTTCTTCAATGTGTTTCAGAACTTTGTCCTTCCACTCTCGATTCGAGTAGTTCAGGAACCACTGATCCCTTACAACTTTCACAACACATTTAGTGCCGCATCTGCATATAACTGGCTTTTCGCTGAACTCGTAGAACACATCACCCAAACCAGCCCTTATCAAATCCTCATGCACCCTTTCCTTCGCCTCAGAAACTTTCATCCCGGAATAATCCATCGTGTTTTCGAGCATAATTCCTGTGTGATACTCCTTTTTGTAGAGGGTCTTTGTCGCCTTCTCCAGCAGCTCAACATCCTGCTGACTTCTCACACCAAGTTCCCTTACAAGTGTCTCCGCTGGAACCCCTTTTAGGTCGGATGTCCCTATGAGCACGATAGGCTTCAGATTTTCGACAACTTCCCTACTAATCCCGAACTCCTTCAACCTCTCTTCGTCTCTCTTCAAATCCTCAATGGCGGCGTAGTCATAGGGGGCGTGAGCGGGAACGCTCATCACAACTCCAGTAGCATTATCGGTATCGACAAAATCGGCTGGCAATATTGGAACCCTTCTGTTGACAAGGGGAACTACAACGTATTTTCCGATGTAATTCCTTGCATCAACCTCTCTGACAAGCTTAACAGACTTTTCGGTGTATGTTAGCTTTTCATACGCCTCCTTGCTTACCAACCACTTTTCCCCATCAACTTCAGCAATAACGTATGTGGTGGGCTTAATCCAGATGTTGGTAACCCCGAAAACTGTTTCGGGGCGTAGCGTGGCACAGGGAAAGATTAAGTCGTCATCCTCAAGCTTGAACTTGATCACTGTGAACTCAACGATAGTAGCCTCCTCGCCCATCAGCAGATCGTGATCCTCAACCGGGTTCTGGTCGTTAGGACAATACCTGACGGGATGGCTTCCCTTTACAACCACTCCCATCTCTTTCAGCTTCCAGTACTGCCACTCGATGAACTTCTGATATTCCTCATCTGTTGTCGTGAAAACCCTCCTCCAGTCTATGGAGTACCCAATCTCCTTCAGAGCCTGAAGAGCCTCTCTGGAGAAGTATTCTACAATTTTCTCGGGAGTGGTAAGTTCAAGAAGGTCATCTAGCGGAACATCATGGTATTTCGTGTAAACCTCGATAGTTTTCTCGTCTCTCTTGGCTATCAGTTCCGCCAGCCCTATAATCGGCGTGCCAGTTACATGGAATCCAAGGGGAAAGAGGACGTTATACCCCTTCATTCTCATGTATCTGGCAAAGGCATCTCCAATTGTGAAGGTTCTTGTATGTCCCGCATGAAGATTCCCATTAAGGTAAGGATAAGGGATTGTCAGGAAAAACTTTTCACGATCGTCAGGATCAACCTCAAAAATCCTTGATTCCTGCCAGGCTTTCTGCCACTTCCTCTCGATTTCTCTGAAATCTACCATGCGGTTGCCTCATTTGATGGGATTAAAAATTTTGTCAATCAAGCCTGTATCCGAGCTTCTCGCAGAGTTCTCTCCTCTGCCTTTTCTCTTCGTCATTTTCAATTCTTGTAACTGCAGCTCCATCCACAGCTCCAAGTACAGCCCTTCCAAGCTCCGTTTCTGCCACAATGATTTCGATTGGATTTGCTGAAGCAACAAAAACGTTGCAAACTGCCGGATGAAGTTTGATGGTGTTGAGAACGTTTATTGGAAAAGCGTTTGAAGAGACTACGACAAACACGTGACTCGCTGCAATTCTCAAAGCATTTTCCGCTGCAAGCTTCTTCAGTTCTTCATCATTGCCTGTTACTCTCACAAGCTTTGGGGCAGCTTCGTTCATGGCAACGGCAACCTTTATGCCCGGAACTGCTGTAAGCAAAGCCCTGAAAAGGTCATCAACGGTAAATACGGAGAAGTTCGCCTGTCCGACTATTACCTGATACTTCAAATCAGGGTTCAGAATCTCAACCTTCTCGAGTTTCATGGCTTTCATTATTCTGCCTGAATTTATGTGTTTTTTGGATTCTCCATCAGCTCAATCTTCACGTTGGAATGTTTTCTCACGAACCTTGGGATGTCTAAGACAGAAAGATGCTTTCCTCCAGCAAGTGTGGAGACGTTGAATCCTTCAGGCAGGTTCTAAACAGCCATCATGAGAGCTTTGAAGGTAAAGGTTTAGTTCTGAAAATAGAAATCCTAAGAACGTCTTTTTTAATAAATGTATACAGAGAGGTTGGTAAGGGGCTCAGAGTAAAGCTCACAACCTTTAATTTTGCCGAGTGATCTTATCTTCTAATGGTTGCATAATCAAAAAGAATTTGTCTTAGTCATATTTTAACCCATTTGTTATTTCTTCAGTAACTTTAACGAGTTCATCAGGGATTTGGTTGAAGTGCATCCTGAGGTTAGGACAGCCAATTCGTATTTTATTTCAATGTGGTGAGAAGGTGATAGTTATTGGATAGGATCGCAGAGGGAATTCAACAATTCTGCCCATTTCAGAGCAACGTTTTCCCATCTATAATCATCTGGAGGAGGGTAGTGTCCACGATGATTAAGCACTCTTATCAAAGCCCTCTTTATTGAGTCTGGGTCGCAGGGCTCGACAAATATAGTGCCGGAATAAGCGCCGAGAGACTCCGAAAGCCCCCCCACTTTTGTAGCTATTACTGGTAGGCCGAAAGCCATCGCAATATGGGCGACACCACTCTGGGAAGCTCTTATATATGGCAGAACAACAACATCTGCTGCGGAGAAGTACAGTGGTATTTCGTCATCAGGGATGTATTTGTTTACTATCATTATTCTGTCCGAGTGGTTCGAGTTTTTCGCGAGTATTGCAGATTCTTTGTCTTCCCAAGTTTCACCTACTATTAGCAATTTTGAGCGGCTTATGATTTCAATAGGTAACGAATCAAAAGCTTTTATGAGATATTTGACACCTTTGTACGGTCTTAAGAGACCAAAAAACAGTATTAGAAATTCATCCTCGATTCCAAGGGCTTTCCTTGCCACCTTTTTTTTAAGTCTAGGATAGTGGTCGTATATGCCGTGTGGGATAACGGTTATATCTTTCTCAGGGATTGAATATACTCTTGAAACCAACTCCAAGTCTGCTCTTGAATGGACAACATAATGCACTGCGAGTTTTCTTACCAGCCTGCCCATAATTCTCGAGTATATTCTTATTGGCAGTATGGAATTCTCAAGTGGATCAACAACCTCATGAAATTCTATGATTACCGGAATCTTTGCAGAAATTTTGTTCATTAACTCTATAAAAAGATACATATGCGACACACTAGATGTCCACCACTCCAGAATTATTGCATCACTCTTTTTAGCGATTCTGTATGCTTTAATCCATGTTAACAGATTGTACCAATCAAGCAATTCATAAACGCGTACATTTTTATTAAAATCGAGGTTCGTTAGATTTTCGCCCACTCTTTTCCATCCTGGAAATAGCCTTTTAGGTAACATATTACGGAATAAAATGGTATTAACATGGAATAGCTCAGATAATGCGTTAGAGAGGCGGATAGTATAATAACTCACACCAGAAAGGAATCGCCTTGAAGGTCCAAGAATTGTAATAGTTTTCATTTATGGGAGTTAACTTTGCTTTGTATATTTAGATTTTGAGATGCCTTTTTGAATTTCAGATGAGATACCTTTAATAACAAGCTCTAAAGATAGTTAAAGAGTGAGAATAGCTCAGGTCTGCCCAAGGTTTTACCCAGATATCGGTGGTGTGGAAACGCACGTTTACGAAATTTCAAAAAGGCTGGCTAAGGAATTCGAAGTGGAGGTTTTGACAACAGATCCGAGCGGTAAGTTGCCGAAGATAGAGGATGTTGAAGGTGTTACTGTCAGGAGGTTCAAATCCCTCGCTCCTGGAGACGCATACTATTTTTCTTTAGACCTTTACAGGTATTTGAAGAAAAACTCCGTTAAGTACGATTTAATCCACGCCCACAACTACCACGCTTTTCCAGCTTTATTCGCAGCTTTATCAAAAAGAGATAGCAGATTCATTTTCACCCCGCATTATCATGCTCACGGACACAGCTTTTTCAGAAATCTGCTTCACAAACCGTACAAACTGTTCGGAAGAAAGATATTTGAGAAAGCAGATGCGGTAATCTGTGTTTCGAATTACGAAAAGCGTTTGGTTCTGGATAATTTCAGAGTTGCCGGGAATAAAATCCACGTAATTCCCAATGGGATTAATCTGGAGGAGTTCGAAGAGGTTGATAAAATAAAAGAGCAGAGAGATAAAAGTTTGAGGAGAATACTTTTCGTTGGGAGGATTGAGAAGTACAAGAGGCTGGATTATCTCGTCAAAGCCTTGAAGCACTTGCCAGAAAACTTTGTTCTTGAAGTGGTTGGGAAGGGTAGCTGTAAGCCGAAGATTGTTAAGCTTGCGAAAGACGTCGGTGTTACCGGCAGGATTAAGTTTTATCAGGATTTGAGCAGGAAAGAGCTTGTAAGGAAATATGCTGAAGCGGATGTTTTTGTTTTGCTCTCTAAACATGAGGCTTATGGAATTGCTGTTGCCGAAGCTCTGGCAGCAAAAACACCCTGTATTGTTGCAAATGAAGCTGCTTTGAAAGAGTGGGTGGATAACAAAAGTGTGTACCAAGTAGACTATCCAATCGATATAGATAACTTGACGGAGCTAATTAAGAAACTTGTGGAAATTGATGTCGTAGAGAGTGATAAGTTGGTGTCTTGGGATGAAGTGGCGATGAGAATCAAACGAGTTTATGAATTGTGAGGGTGATTCAATGGAAATTTGTATTGTTGCTCCGTATTTCACACCATTTGTTAGGGGGAACGAATATGGTTTGGCGGAAAGTTTATCAACATTAGGTAATGATGTTACGATCATTACTTCCAAAAGCAAGGCTCCAAGAGAGAGAACTGTTTTCAATGGGAATGTGAGCAAAGAACTACCTTTTGACGTTATTTATCTGAGAACTCTAATCGATCTTTTTGAAAATCCGGTAGTGATTGGAGATTTAAATAAAATAATCAAGAAGTTTGATGTTGTAATGTTGCAGGAGGATTATCCTTTAATTTGCCATTTTGCATTTTTTGCAGCGAAAAAACATGGTGTGAAAACAATACTTTCTTCTGAACGAACATATATTCCCTTTGATTTCAAAAAAAGAATAGGTTTGAACGTTTTCGATGCAACCATCAGCAAATTTTTGAGGGAAAATGCTGATATTCTGACGGCTCATTGTACTGAAGCAAAAAAATTTCTGAAAAACGTCGTTGGAGTTAGGCGAGACATTGAAGTTGTGCATGTTGGTGTTAACTGTAGGATCTTTAAACCTATAAAACATCCTGTAGACTTTATCGGTTACGGGAATGAAGACATTCGAGTACTATGTGTGGCAAGGTATCACGTGTATAAGGGTCTGGAATATCTAATTAGGGCTATGAAGATAGTTACCCAAGAAGTGGATGCTAGATTGTATCTGCTTGGTAGAGGCGAGGAAGAATTCCGTCTTAGAAAGCTCTCAGAAAAATTAAACGTTGTTGACCGTGTTAGGTTTGTAACCAACCCGATTCCGAACGAAGAAATGCCGCAGGTTTATTCGTCATGCGATATTTATGTGCAACCAAGCATAATAGAACCATACGGGATAGCGGTTCTTGAGGCCATGGCGTGTGGGAAACCTGTTGTAGGCACGAATGTCGGAGGAATGCTGGACACCATAGCTCATGGTAACACTGGTTTTAGGGCAAAACCAGCAAATTATGAAGAAATTGCAAAGCATATTTTGCTGTTGAGCGATAATAAATTGAGAAGGAAAATGGGCAAAAATGCAAGAAGAAGAGCTGAGAAATTTGATTGGATTGAGGTTAGTAGAAAGTATCTGAAGTTAATTAAGGATATTTATTTGAGACAGGTTTAAGTTTGCTGTCAAATATGCTGAGCCAGTTGTGGTAACATTTTAAAATACGATGTTCTTAATAGTCACGAATGGGCCTAATAATAAATGGGACTAGGACAGAGGGCTGTAAATGAGAATTCAAATAATTACACATAACACCGAAAAGGAGGAGCCAGCAGTCAAGATGAGATGGCACTGGCTCCCACTCTACTTTGAAGAGAGAGGGTACGAGGTCGACCATATACTGAAACAGGAGTGGAAATACTTTTACTTCAGATACTTAAAGTTCAAACCAGATGTATTGATCTCTGTGGGACCTGTAGCATTCATACCCTCCATATTGAAGAAATTGAGGTTTATAAGGACAACACATGTCCACGATTGGACAGATGATAACGTTGATATAAATGGTAAAGAGCATGGAATAACAAAGATGGCATTATATGAATATTTCACAGTTGAGAATGCGGATTATATAACGACGCCAAGCATATTTAAGTATGAAAGATGCAAGTTATGGAGTAAGAAGGCATTTTATATACCTCACGGCGTCCCAGAAGACTTTGAGAAGAAAAGTCCTGTTGAGCTTGAAGGTGATATAAATGTATTTTATGCTGGGGAAATATCACGAAGGAAGAGAGTGAATATGCTAATTGAAGCTGTTAAAGGGCTTGAATGCGATTTATATCTAGCGGGTAAAGTGAGTGAGGAGTTAAAAGGGAATTGGGAAGGTATGAAAAATGTTCATTTTCTTGGGCTGATTCCTCAGAGTGAGCTGCCTCGTTATTTAAAGGCTGCAGACATTTTAGTTTTGACTGCAGATGATGACTGCACACTTAAGATGTTTGAATACATTAAAGCAGGAAAAACTATCCTTGGTATAAGAGGGCGATTAAATTACGTTTTGACACATTTAGAAAATGCTTATCTTACTAATGACTTAAAAAAAGGACTTAAATTACTATTAGAAAATGATGAATTGCGGAAAAGGCTTGCCGATGGCGTTAAGAGAGTAAAGGTTTACACATGGAGAGAGGTTGCCGATATGTATTTAGGAGTGCTCGAGGAGGTTCAAAGTGATGCTTAGGGTTGGAGTGATAGGGGCAGGAAAATGGGGGAGTAACCATATAAGAGTGTTTCAGGAGCTTGAAAGTGAAGGATTGTGTGAACTTATTGGATTCTCAGATATAGTTAAAAACAAGACATTTGGCTGTCAATACTATGAATCATACAAAGAGCTGTTAAAATTCGCTGATGCTGTTTCAATAACAGTACCAACAGACATGCATTACGAGGTTGCAAAGGATTGTTTGCTTGCTGGAAAGCATGTTTTGGTAGAGAAACCTATTACATTGAGTTCAGAAAAGGCAAAGGAACTCATTAAAATATCGGAGAGGGAGAATTTAATATTAGCATCGGGATACACCTATAGATTTAATCCCGCGGTTTTGAAGTTGAAGGAAAGGGTGAAAGAATTTGGCATTATTCATAACATAACAATGAGATATATTCACTCACACAAACCACCAAGAAGGGATAGCGGTGTGATATTTAACTTTGCATCTCATCTCTTTGACATCCTTCTATTCTTGATAGGTATTCCAGAAAAGTTGGTATGTATGAAAACAAATTACCTATCAGAGGAAAGGGAAGATAGTGCTGTAATTCTCGCCGATTACGGTGATTTTTATGCATCACTTGAAGTTTCTTGGCTTCATCCTTTGAAACGAAGAGATGCATGGATAATAGCTTCAGAAAGGAAGGCTTATGTGGATTTTCTTGAGCAAAAGATGGTGGAACACTTTATAGAAGTGAGGCAGGATGAGACAATAAATAGGGGTTTTACTGAGGTAAAAATTGAAAAAAAGGAGCCGTTGAAAGAGGAGCTAAAACATTTCATTGAGTGTGTTGAATGTGATAAAGAACCCGTGAATGATGCATTCTCCGCTTACATTGTCACGAAATTATGTGAAATTGCGCTAAAGTCAACAAGTGGTATGATGGAGGTGAAGATATGATACAACTGTCAAAGCCCGTGATAACGGAGGAAATGAAAAAAGCGGCTTTGGAAGTGCTTGAGAGCGGTAGATTTGTTAAGGGGCCGAAAGTTAAAAAGTTTGAGAAGAATTTTGCTGATTACTGTGGCGTTAAATACGCAACTGCAGTAAGCAACGGAACAGCAGCTATATATCTTGCGCTGAGAGCTCTAGGAATAGGGGAAGGAGATGAAGTGATTCTTCCGTCGCACACATTCATAGCAACCGCCGAGCCCATTCCGATGGTGGGAGCAAAGCCAGTTTTCGTTGACGTGGGTGAGGATTACAACATTGATATTCATGATGTTGAAAGAAAGATAAGTGAGAGGACGAAAGCTGTTATATGCGTTCACTTGTATGGGCAGATGTGCGACATGGATGCTCTCGCTGAGTTAAAGGAGAAACATGATTTTTATTTAATAGAGGATGCTGCACAAGCACATGGAGCGGAATTCAATGGCAAGAAAGCAGGCTCTTTCGGAGATTTAGCTTGTTTCTCATTCTTCCCTTCAAAGAACATTACAGTTGCAGGAGAGGGAGGGATGGTTGTAACGAGCGATGATGAGTTGGATGCAATGCTCAAGACATTGAGAGATCATGGTAGGGATTACAGAAGAAAAGAAAAATATTCAAGCACGATGCTCGGTTTTAACTTCAGAATGCCTGAGATATTGGCTGCGATAGGGATTGAACAGCTCAAGCATCTTGATGAATGGAATGAAAAGAGGAGGAGAATAGCGAGAATATATGATGAAATGCTGAGAGATGAAATTAAGAAGCCAAAAGAGTTTGATCGCAGAAAGCATGTTTATCACCTTTATGTGATAAGGATAAAAAATAGAGATGAATTAGCGGAATTTTTAAGGACAAACTGGATAGAAACTGGGATTCACTATCCAATTCCCGTTCATAAACAGGCTATTTTCTTAGGTTACGGAAGCAGATTGCCGAGAACTGAAAGAATATGCAATGAGATTCTCTCACTTCCCATGCATCCGCTACTAACTGAGGAAGAAGCGATATATATATGTGAGAAAGTAAACGAGTTTGTGGTGAGATGAACAGAGTGATAAGGTCTGAAGACGTCGAATGGAGGAAAGGACGTTGTGGAGCGTTGAAGAGGCTTTTGTCTGAGGACATTTCATTTGATTTCGTGAGAATTGAGGATGCAGAGAAGCATTTCCATAAGAAAACGAAGGAATACTATTTCATTGTGAGGAGAGAAGGAGAGATAGAGCTGAACGATGATGTGATAAAGGTAAGGGAGGGTGATTTAGTTGTGATTGAACCTGGGACTCTGCACAGAGCGAGAGGAAATATGGAAGTGCTTGTTATCGGCTTGCCTGCTTTAAATGGAATCAGACCATTTTTGAAGTATGCATGATGAATCTTTGCTGAAGGTGGCGAAAGGAGCAGGAATTGTTTTCATTGGGATAGCAGTGGGAATGCTATCAGCATACATTACAGTGCTCATAATTGCAAGATTTCTTGGTCCAAAAGATTACGGTTTGATTTCTCTGGCTTCTGCTGTCACTACAATCGCTTCTACTGTTGTTTTGATAGGAATGCCTGAGGGGGTAGTAAGGTTTATCTCTTTTTATAGAGGGAGAGGAGAAAGTAGAAAGATAAAGGGAGTAATAGTTTCAGCAATCCAAATAGTTTTACCACTCAGCATAGTTGCATCTTTTACAATTTTCTTCTTTTCAGATTCAATTTCTTTAATCTTCAAAGAGCGAGAATTAGTACCCATACTAAGAATATTCTCAGTTGGAATTCCATTTTATGTACTATTCAATATCTTCAATTATGCTATAGGAGGATTTCAGGAGATGAAATATGTTGTTCTTGTGAGAGATATATTTCAGAATATTTTTAGACTTTTAATCCTTGTTTCAGTTCTTATACTAGGCTGGGGTATATATGGAGCCGCATTTGCATATACATTTGCTATAATTTGCGCACCTTTCGTTGCTTTTTTTTACTTGAATAAAATTTTTCCTTTTTGGGAGAAAAAGACAGTTCTCACAAAAAGGGAGTTACTCTCTTATTCATGGCCTTTGATGTTTGCAGGAATGCTCGGTTTAGTTATGGGATGGATTGACACCTTAATGCTTGGTTATTTTCTCACTGCAAAGGATGTTGGAATTTACAGAGCATCGTTGGCAACAGCACGACTGCTAAAAATTGTTCCAAGCTCCTTTATTTCCATATTCTTTCCTGTTGTAACCGAACTGTATTCAAAAGGGATGCATGAGGAAATAAAAGACACAAATTATGCGGTTACAAAATGGATATTCATGATTGTTTTGCCCTTAGTTATGCTTATGGTTCTTTTTTCTGATGATGTTTTGAATATTTTGTATGGTTCTGCATATATAAGAGGGGCTTATGCATTTTGCATTCTCACTCTCTCATATTTCTTTATATCAATAATGTTTCCAACGGGACAAATAATAAAGACGGTGGGAGAACAAAATTAATAATGCTGAACACATCAGTCGGAGCGTTTCTGGACGCAATTCTAAATTATCTGCTCATCCCCCGATATGGAATGGAGGGGGCTGCAATTGCAACAGGCATTTCTGTTCTCACCGTGAGCTTACTTTCATTCGCAGAGGTTTTCAAAATCACACACATTCAGCCAGTAAGAATAAATTATGCGAAGATTTTTACCGCTTCACTCATCTCACTCTCACTGATTTATCTGCTAACGAGGCAAATTAAAACTTCAATTTATATTTTAATTGCAATGTTCGTCCTCTACATTTCCATTTACTTTTTGCTTCTTTTAATAATGAGAACATTTGAGCGTGAAGATGTCATTGTTATGAAAGCAATAGAGGCGAGAACGGGAATAAAATCCGAATGGATAAGGAATGTGATTGGGAAATTTATCTAAGACTCTAAAACTTGTTTAACAATGCCAACAAGTTCTTTCTCCCTTCTCTCAATTGAAAAATATTTCTTAATCCTTTCTCTTGCCATCTTCCCTTTACTCTGATCCGATTCTAATGCCTTTTTTACCGCTTCAGCAGTAGCTTTTGAGTCTCCATACGGAACATAATATCCAACATCTCCTACTACTTCCGGAATTGCACCACGATTTGTTACTACTGGAATGCATTCACACGCCATTGCTTCTGCCAAAGCAACTCCAAAGCCTTCATGAGCAGAGACTTGAACGTAAACTTTTGCTTTTTGATAGTAATCCAAAAGCTTTTCATCACCCACAAACTCCACATTTCCACTTGCTAACTTTTTTAGATACTCTATTGAATCGTCTAAAACTTTCCCTACCAAAACAAACTTCACTTCTGGCAGGTATTTTGCACATTCAACAAACGTTTTCAATCCCTTTCTAAGCACATTTGACCATGTAACCTTTGCAACAGTAATAACCAACTTATCATCTTTTTTGGTATAGCATGAAAACTTTTTCAAATCAATACCTCCCAAATAAACAGTTTTTGTTCTCGCATTTCTTATCCATTTTTTCAAATCTTCTTCGCTTGATTTTGAAAATGCCAAGCAAATATTGGCATTTTTAAGTGCAAAACTTGCGTAATGCTTGTTCCATCTTAGCCTGATACCATAATTTATTTCGGGCATTTTTAAAACATCATATCCTCCTGTCACGATAATGGATTTCTTACGAAAGATTTTGGACAGTAATACAGTGAATGCAGCATGAAAATCTGCAAACCATATAAAGCACAAATCTGAGGTCAGTATAGCCCTTATTAGCGAGAGAATCATCTTGAAATCCCAAAATGTCGTCCATTTGATTGGTTTTACATTAAAGTATTTCCTCAATATTTCTAAATCTCTTTTGACAAAAGTAGATAAATCAACATAAACAAAACAGATATTCATCTTTCCCTCACCTTTATTGGTTTTGCGGGAACTCCAACAGCCACCGTGTAAGGCGGAACGTCCCCTGTAACTACTGCTCCAGCACCTACTATTGCACCATCTGAGATAGTAACACCCGGCAAAACTATCGCTCCTGCTCCTATAAAAGCGTCGTATCCTACAACTACATCCCCATTCTTGATAACATTTCTGATTATTTTACCTTTAGTATAATAATTAGTGGTAGTAAATATCATCGCTCTTGGTGCAATGATAGCGTTATCCTTTAACACAAGTTTAGTGTTTTTATTCGTATGAATGTATACACCATGTTCTATAACGCAATTATTTCCTATTTCTATTTTTCCAGCCCCCCTCAAAACTGCAAACGGGTATATTATGGAATTATTGCCTATAAACACATTTTTGGGGTTATCTATTTTAGCTTTCCAGTGAATAAGTGTATCCTTACCAAATTTGCCTAACCTCCACCCAAAAATTAACTTGGAGATAAAACAACCTATTTTGTATTTAAAGTTCATTTTTTCACAACCTCCTCAAACACCTTTTCATATTTCCTCGCAACGACATCCGCCAAAAAGTTTTTCTTCGCATATTCCCTCGCATTCCTGCTTATTTTCTTATACAATGCTTCATCTTCAAATAGCCTTTTTAT
>JAPDIX010000018.1 GCA_029259345.1 Archaeoglobi archaeon | reverse complement strand
CCTTATCTCTTGGGTGCTCCATTACTTCAATCATCTTCATAATCTCGTCTTCCGTCAAAAAGTCGGGTTTTTTGTTTCTCTCTTTTTTTATCTTTATATTTTCCAAAGGCTTCCAGTCTTTACCTTTCAACCATGAAAAGAACTTCTTCAACGCCTTCTTGTAGTCATTTATCGTTTCCCTCTTGTACCCGTTAGTTTCCAGAAAAGCAAGGACATTGATGACATCCCTCTCATCCCAATCATCAAATGGTTTATTATAATTCTGTGAGATAACTCTCAAAGTCATGATGTATTTATATATCCTTGCTCTACTCAATCCTTCAGCTAAAAGTTTGGTGTAAAACTCCTTAATCAGGTCTTTATTTCTGTCACAGACATCTGATTTTTCCAAACGACCAAGCTCAGAATTAATCCACTTATCAATATTGTACAATACCATGACTCCACTACTAGCCTTCCTCAAATATAGTTTTCGGTTGGCTTTTGTAATTAGTATATATAATCCCGCCGGCGGCTCTCTTATTCGAGTTCTAATCCCTATCATAACTTTCAGCACTCCTCAGGCTGTTCCGGGAAAACAGATGTTGATCGAAGATGTAGCGAGCTATATTGCAGTCTGGAGAGTTAAGAAGGGTGACACAACCCGACTAAGTAGATTTAAAAAAGAAAAAGAAATGGCTATTATTCAGTAGGTGCTACTGGCAGTCCAAAGCCTGTTGCTGGGTCGTCTCCAGGAGTATATAGATCGTTATTCGGGTTATTCTTGGCTAACCCTTGCAAATACGCTCTAACTTCCTCTGCAGTAACATTGTCATCGCCGTCTATATCTGCCGATCCGTCACTCCACACCTTTGCTGCCAATCCACTGACATGTGGTGTTGCCATGCTTGTTCCATCCAGTACGGCATAGCATCCGTCGTTCCATGTGGAGTAAACACCCACACCGGGTGCGCCGAACTCCACCTCTTTCTCCTCAATTACATATTCCTGCTCGCCCGGATTTACACCTCTGGAACTCCAGTAGGGCACGTTCATGCCTGAGTCTATAGCTCCCACTGCAACCACTTTAACATATGCAGCAGGATAGTCTATGCTACCAATACCGTCCTCACCATCGTTTCCTGCCGCAGCCACAACAAGCACGTCATTGCTCACAGCGTAATCGACGGCATCGAGAATGAGCGGATCCGGAGAATCGCTGCCCAGACTCATCGAGATTATGTTTACATCGTGATCTGCAGCATAACGTATTCCCGCTGCGATGTCATCTCCCCAGCAGAAACCGCTTGCACCGCTACCTTCACAACCATCAGCTTGGATTCGGGCGCTACACCAAAGATCCCCGCGCCATCACTTCCTCCATTGGCCGCGATAGTCCCTGCAACATGCGTCCCGTGTCCGTTGTTATCCTCACAACCTTTCTTGATTCTTAATTTTGTAGCGTCCTTACAATCCATTATGTTTCCTTTGAGGTCTGGGTGATCGGTGTCAATTCCCGTATCCAGCACAGCTACAACAACGCCCGAGCCTCCTGAACCTCCGTTAACCATTTCCACTCCCCAAGGATACTGGTCTGCTGGAGAACACGCTCTCCCTTCTGTGGGCTCTTCTTCATCCGAATTTTTGCAGTCCGAACAGCTTGGATTCTCTCCCAGTTCAGGATCGCATTGTCCATTGTTGTTACAGAATGGCTTTGCATTTATGTAGAATATTCCTACTGGCTCGAGTTTCACACCCAGTTTCTTCAGCAAGCCGACTTCCCTCTCCGTTAGCTCTGCGGAAAACGCTTTCCCGAAATCGTGTCTCGCTCCGAACATCAATTTCAATGCGGGATTATCCGACATCACATAATATCTCTGTGAATTGTTATCAGGAGATCCGTTATCAGAAGGTGCTGCTGCCACCACTACACTCACAAATATTGCGACCAGAACCATAAAACCTGCAATCAGTTTCATCCATTTATCACCTCAGGTTAACTATATTTTTTGTAATTGCAATTATTTAATTTTTGGCTACATCAGCATGCCTCCAAGAAGTCAAAATGTTTATGCTATTTCATCAACTTCAAGCTTTCAGCAGGTTTGAAGACTTCAAGCCCAGTCTTAGCGTAGATTCCTCCCAGTACTTCAAGTATCCTCTCATAGCCAAGCATCTCGGCAATATCGAAAACGCCTGCGGGAGAGTTAGTTGCCAGCCTGTAAACCTCATTAACAGTCTCTCTGTCTGTAATCCCATCCTCCACTATCCTAAACGCTTCATTAACGATTGCAGCAATGAGAGGGGTTAGGTCTGCTGGCTTGGCCTCCGATATGATTGCCTTTCCATCTACCCACTTGTAAAAACCTTCTCCCGTCTTCTTCCCCAGCTTTCCCCACTCAATCATCTTTTTGATGATTGTTTCCGTCACCTTGAATCCAGCAAATTTTTCCCCGTAAACCTCTCTGTAGCTAATCAGAACGTCGTATACAACATCAAGACCTATTAGATCTATAGTTTCGAAGAAGCCAAAGGGGGAGCCAAGATTTTTCATTGCTGCATCTATCTCCTCCGGAGTGTGATAGAGGAGGCAGTATCCAACTCCAGCACCAGCAGCACCGAGAATGCGATTCAGCACATGCCCTCTGCACTCTTTTTTGAGAACGACGGGCTCTTTCCCTATGCTCTTCGCTATCTCTACGGTTTTCGCAACAACGTCCTCTGCCACCGTTTCCCCACCAACCTCAACAAGCGGCATGAGTATCGGAGGGTTTGAGAAATGGAAAAGGGTTAGTCTTTCAGGCTTTCTTAGATATGTTGCCATCTCCGAGGGTTTAAAGCTTGATGAATTGGTTGCAAAAATTATGTCCTCACCAACAATCTCTTCAACCCTTTTTAAAAGCTCTATCTTGTCCTTAAGTCTTTCCTTTATGCACTCAACAACAAAGCCACAACCCTTAAGTTCTTCCAGATTCGTTGCGTATTTTGTCTTGGAGACTAAATCTTCTTTTTTCTTCAGTCCAGCCTGCTCAAGCTCCTCTAAACACTCTCCTCTGTGTCTTTCCTTAGCTTTCTTAAGGGCTTCTTCACTAACGTCAACAAGAACCACATTATAGTCAGCATTAGCGAAAAGAGCAGCTATTGCAGCGCCCATCGTTCCTGCCCCAACAATACCTACTTTAATACCTACTTTCATACTTTCACACTCAAACATTTATTTATGATAGTTTCGGTTTTTGTGTCACGCCATGCTGTTTAATTTCACAGTATAACTGCCGATCCATCTTGACTGATAGCTACCCTCATTTTTCCAACAACCTTCCTACCCCGAAGTTTTCCACCACAGTTTTCAACCAAGTATTTTAGCAATACTAGCCCACTCTTTAACCCCTAATTGGAAAAAATTAAAGTCTCCACTCCTTCACAACCTTATCAGGCCTCAGACCCATATCATACTGCATGTATGCTCCCAGCAAAACGTCTTTGACTTCAATCTTGTGCACTGGATCGGAGAGGGAGGGGGAATCATAAAGAACGGTGGTCTCTCCACCCCATATTCTCTTCGTTCCGAGCTTCACATGATGGTAGGTCACCCTTTTCTCATCATCTTCGTGTAGCCTGATGTATCCATACCATTTGACGAGCTGAGCTAGACCGTCTCCTCCCTCAATCGGTGGGAGAAGCCTGATTGAATATATTGGCGTAGCCTCCTGCAAGAAAGCTTCAACCATAGCGTCAGGTATTCTCTGTTCAGGCTTGATGGTTATAGACAGAAGTCTCTTACCCGGTGGCCTTTCCAGATAGCCCATCACGAGATCATTGTATTTCACGATCCCCATTTTGGCAAATTTCTTCGGAGCGCCCACGACCTCTCTTCCACCTGCCATTGCCGCATCGTTGTCTACGTAGATGTAGGGCAAGTAGTAGGCAAGCTCACCCTCAAAATCCACCTGAATCAACGTGAACATCTCATAGTATGGGCCGAGAGTTGAAAAAGGATAATGGGCTATAAAGACTGCTGCGTTTGGAGGTTTAGCAGCCAACTCCATTCCTTCAGGCAGCAATCCCTCAACATCCTCAGTTGTTGTAAAAAATGCCATGACACACTCGCAGTTAAGATATTCAGTTACAGCATCCCTTGCAACCATCCCTGCACCTAATGCACCGTAAAGGCTTGCATCCAGAGGAATTGAAAGTCCCTCTCTGCTTCTTTTCAGCATTGTTTCACCATCAGTACTCCCTTAAAATGTCAACAAATCCGAGTTTCATGTCAAACTGGAAGTAGATGGCAGTCAGAAGGTTTTCAATTTCAACCTTGTGGACGGGATCAATCGCCGATGGCGAGTCGTAAGTCACCGTTCCCGGTCCATTGAATATCACTTTCTCTCCGTTCGGGTCAACATGGAAATCAATCTCAGCATACCACTTGACAAGCTGCGTGACACCACCCTTGCCCTTTATCGGTGGAAGATGTCTCACAGAATACAGGTAGGTTGGTTTTGGAAGTACAAAGTCAATCATATCACCAGCAGCCCTTGTATTGGGCTTCATTACAAATGTTACAAGTCTCTTTCCAGTGGGTCTTTCAAGGTAGCCCATCACAACATCGTTCTCCTTTATCAGATCAATTGTAGCCAATTTCTTTGGTGCTCCAGCAAGCTCTCTGCCAGCAGCAAGAGCAGAGTCGTTTGTTACGTAAATGTATGGTATGTAGTAACCCATACCTCCCTGCTCGTCCTCAACCTGAATCACGGTAATGTATTCATGATACTCCCCAACAGTGCTGAAGGAGTAATGGGATATCCATATCCCACCCTGAGCAGGTTCGCTGTAGGGCTTGAGACCTTCAGGTAGCAAATCGCTGATGTCGTTCTTAATTGTAAAAAACCCAGTTATGGCATCACAATTCCTATACTCTATCCCCCTATCCTCATCTACCTCATAAAGAGGCGAATCAAACGGAATTCCCCTCAACATAACACATCACCCCTCAAAATAATCCATCAAATTAGTTATATGTTCAACATCGTAATAATCCTTTTCGTAGTTTGAGATAACATCGTCTGCAGCCTCCAAACTCAAAACTTCTACCGTTCCATCCTCAATTAGCATACATCTTGCATCTCTGAACAGTTTTTCAATTATAAACTCCTTGCTCAACCCATAAGCTCCAAATATCTGCAGAGCTTCGTGAGCAACTTCGAATGCAACTTTCTTGGCATATATCTGCGCCGCCCTTGCATGTCTTGGCGATGCATCTGCTGTTTGCAACTCTATAACCCTTCTATGGGTGTATTCAGTTGCCTTTCTGACGTAATAACGAGCAGTCTCGATCTTCTCAAACATCTCGTAAAGTTTGAGCTTTATGTTCTTGTGCTTGGCAATTGGCACACCACCCTGAACCCTCTGCCTTGCGTAGTTCAGAGCCTCCTCAAAGCAAGCTCTTGCTAATCCAACTGCAAAGGCGCCCATTCCGCAGCTTGTCAAACACAGCAACTGGTCGGCAAACACGCCGTAGAAGAATCCGGGGGCAACGATAGTGTAGTGGTCGGGAATCCTTACATTATCGAAGAAGAGCTCTCCCTGAGGGTCATCACGCATTCCAAGCATATCAACCGGCTTACCCTTCTTCACCCCATCGATGTCAAGTGGAACGAGGCAGAAGGCTCCGTCAGCAAAGAACTTCGCATCCTTGACCTGAGCATGGAGTCCACAGTGTGTGGCAACTGGAGCTGAAGAAACCCATGCAGATTTCTGTCCACTGATGACCCATTCATCACCGTCTTTCTCTATGATGACGTTACCTTTACCAAACTTTCTGAGTAAGTCCGGCTCCTCTCTAAAAGCTATTAGGTAATCACTGCCATGCTCAGGTTCCGTAACCCCCCAGCAACCATGATATTTCCCTTTGTCGTCCTCAATCCAGGGTATGACTGCCTCCTCGTAGAGCTTTTCTGACCCAAACACTGCAGCAGTTACAAAGGGTATCTGGTCAACACCTATTGCTGTGGCAAACCCAAGACTGCCCCAACCGAGTTCCTCGAATATCATGTAGCGCTGAAGAGGTGTCAAAGCCAGCCCACCCTTCTCTTCTGGCAGATTTATTTTGTGGTATCCAAGCTTTTTCATCTGCTTGAAAACCTTAAAGTAGGGTGAATCAGGCTTAATTCTGTCTTCAGGATCCATTCTGTCCAGTTCTATGGATGCTGGCCTAACGACCTCGGTAGCAAATCTATGAACCTCCTCTTTGAGCATCTTGTCTTCTTCAGTAAGTTCATCTAAATCAAGAAACTTTGACATGCTTTTCCCCTTTTTTAAAAAAATTAAGATTCGATAGGAATTGAAGACATTAGCTCGGTGAATTTTCTTACGGCAGCCATATTACGCATCATGTAACCCATATCACCCTGCAGTTTTAGCTTTCCACTCACAACAAGTGTTATGGCATCTGCCTTTCCCATAACAAGCTGCTTGAACACTGAATAAGGGCCAATAAGTTTAAACTTTGCATCCTCGTGTTCTCCCGGAGCAGCTACCGCGACATTTCTCAACTCACCGTGCCAGAAGTCCAGCCACATATTTAGCGATGCACCTTTTGCAGCTTCCAATACAACTTTTGGATCCATCTCTGAAATCTTCTTCGCAAGCTCATCAACATCTACGGTGCTTATATCTGTATCAACTGAAAGTCCGAGAGCTACCAAAAGCCCTTCGTTAACCGTCCCTTTGAATTTCTCTCTTCTCTCTTTCGGAATGCTGTCCAGCATTTCAAGGAAGCCCTTTAAAACTTTCGGGTTCTGGAAGTCCTTCAAGGCCTCCTCATCCAGCTCCACAACGCACAGGTAGTCGCCTTCCCAGTTTGCAGCCACCTTCTTATATTCTTCATCGCTGTTCACTTTCTTATATAGCTCTTCCATCCATTCCTTTGACGGATAAACCACTGCCATGTGCACTTCTAATAATGAGCAAATATTTTAACTTTTTGACATTACGCTGATTAAAAATTAGTTTTCCGACGCACAGGTAAACATGCAGAAGCACACGTGTGCATATTTACTTATAAATGTGGTTTTTTGAGTATTATGTTGAAACCATGGCTGTAGATTGAGTAATCAGTCTTTAACCCGAACTTAGATTCTGCAAAATGTTTCACCGCCTTGCAGAAAATTTCACTGAGATTTTTCCCTACATTTGACCTTACAAGCACGTGAACCTCATCTCCCTCGTCGTTTATTTTTACATCTGACGCCCAGTTTCTTGCAAGAAGAGCTATTTTGAGGAAATCCACAGTCTCCTCAAAAGATATCTTGCTCAGAGGTTTTCCGTAAAACCACTCCAGCATAAATTCAATCTCATTCTCCTTTACAGCTTTCTCGATGTTACCACTCGCAGCATGTTCAGCACTTTCAAACCCGATAGCAACCATACCAACCTCTTTCATCATCTTAATCAGAAGCTGATCCAGTTCTGTAATTTCGCCCATTTCCTTTGCGTAAAGACACTTTACAGCCTCCTCAATAAGTTTGTTCAAATGACTATATTTTGGGAGCAGCTTTTTGATTATGTTGTTGTAAATTTCAGAATCCAATGTAGTTTGAACTCTGACTTTTCTCGAACTCATCATAATTTTCTTAACCCTCAGAAATAAAAGTTTTTGTTGTTTGAATTTTATAATCTACTAGTTAAATAATCAACTCTACATTATAATGATGATAGGAAAAGTTTAAATTATAGAACTATAAGTGATTAATAATGGAACAAACGCAGGTACTTAAGACTATCGATATACCAACTGGTATCGTTCTACTCGATAGAAGACTTGATGGTGGAATCCCTCAGGGTAGCTTCGTGTGTGTTTATGCAGACCCAATTGCGATGCCTGAAGCTTTTCTATATCAATTCGCGACCGTTATGAAAAGCTACTACTTTACAACCAACAGATCCCCAAAGTTTGTCAAAATAGATATACAAAAGCTGGGTTTGGATGCTGAAAACGTAAATTTTGTTGATATTTATAGTCAGTATTATCTGAATGAGTATGGGCAATTCATTGTGGAGGATAAATACAGAGACAAGGAGATTTTTGATTTTGTGGATGATCAGCTTACAAAAATAACTGAAGACAGTGAAGAGTTTAATATTGTCTTCGACTCCCTGTCATTTTTCCTGAATCTCTCAGTGGAGTGGGGGATGAAGGATTGGTTGTTGAACAAACTCTATACGATCTCCAAGGAGAACGGAACTGTTATTTATTGCTATCTTGTCAAAAACCTTCATCCAGTAAATGTCGTTAGCAAGGTTCTCGACATCTCAGATGTCGTCTTCGACATCGAAGCAGAGAGGGTTGGAGAAAGGATAGTGTGTAAGTTCGCAGTTCCGAAACTAAGGGGCAAGAGACCTGTGAGCGAATACTTCAGGTTCTACGTCGAAGAGGGCGTCCAGATCGATACTTCGAGGGATATTGCGTAAATTAAAATTAACAGTGACAGCAGAAACACCACAATGTCTTTTATTTCTGGTTGCCTCAATTCACCCAAAGCTTTGTAGCTGAAGCTTTTTGAATAAAGAGATTCGGAGGTGCTTATCGCCCTTAGTATCGTTGTTGACGTGAAGGCTTTGAGAAGCTTGTAATAACCCCTTATGCTTTTTGCGTTGTGAATTTCCCTCATGTTGTTGAAGTCTGACACAAGCAAGGGAAGCATGGAGATCGCTAAGGATACCATGCTAACGACCTTTTGGGGTATTTTGAGGTATAGCAGAGCGCCAGTAACCTCCTTTATGTTAGTTGCATAAATTAAAGCTCCTGCTGAAATTACAGCCATGAATGCAAGCAGATTCTTGACTACCTGAAAACCGAAAAAAATTGCAGTTATAACAAAAAAGACGTAGAAGGGGAAAAAAGCCTTCAGGACTTTCAGCGATCTGCCTGAGGTTACAACTGCCGATAATGTTATGACTAGTAAAGACACCCCAAAAGCCATCGCTGAGATATAAACAGAAAGGGAAAGGATTGTTGCTGAGGTCAAACAAATTCTACCCTCTCTTCCCCCATCCCTTAAGCCCTCCTTTAAAGAATTGACTACCACAACTCTACCCTCCAATCGCAGTATCTCACAAGTTCTTCATCATGTGTGGCTATTACTGCAGTTTTGCCGAACTTCCTCAGCAGATAAACGAGTTTTTTTCTAAAATTGACGTCCTGTGCAGCACTTGGTTCGTCAAGGAGCAGAATTTTCGCTTTAAAGGCTTTGGCAATTGCTACCCTCCTCATTTGTCCACTGCTAAGAGATTGCGGATGTCTGTTCTTTATGCCTTCAAGCCCGAATGCCGTAACGATTTCCCTGTTTACACCTTCAACCTCCTTTTCCACTGTATTTTCTGTTAGGTGATATGGGGGATGTTGCAAAAAGAGGGAAAAGTTGATTCCCTTTTTCCGCATATCTTTCGCAATTTCTTTCAGCATCATGGTCTTTCCAGCGCCGTTATCACCTGTGATAGCCACAACCTCTCCCTCTCTTAGCTCCAAAATTCCGTTATAAACAACATCTCCTTTCTCTGTTTCTGGAATACCAATACTCTTAATTTCAAGTCCAAGACTGACGGTTCTATCAAAATACTTCTCAAATTCAATTCGGTGCTCTGAAACAACATGCTTCAAATCCCTGATTATTCTAATGACTCTTAAAGCGTTTCTCCTACTCAGATAAGCAAATGGTTCGTCCAAAACAATGAATTTGCTACCCGAAGTGATTGCAGCAGCAATTTCAACCAGTTGAAGCTCACCCGTTGATATTTCATAAGTTTTCCTGTCTACCAGATGTCCAATTCCAACCTCCTCACAAACCTCCTCGGCATCTCTTTTAGCCTCTGAAACCTTTTTTCCCTGCTGAATTGATGGATAAGCAACTTCGTCAATGACATCAAGGCAGGTCACCATCTCCTCAGGATTCTGCTTGATGTAGTAGATATCTCTCGGATTTGGCTTTTTTCCAAAAGCTCTGATAAATCCATCGAGCTTACCACCGTAGAATTCGGGAATTAAACCATTCATCATCCTCAAAACAGTTGTTTTGCCCGAACCTGTCTCCCCTTCCAGGAACTCACAGCCCTCAAACTTTTCTGAAAAGCATTCCAGCCCAAGGCTTCCGTTGGGATAAAAATAAGATCTAACACTGAATTCAATCAATTTCAACCCCCCTCTGCTTGATCATATCGTGAACGTAGCGATAAACGAGAACAGCAAGCAAATGGTCAACAAAGAAATCCTGTGGCAGGAATACCAGAACTGTTGTTGTAAAAACAATCAAAAATGGGTCAGAGAGGTTTAAATCAAAAGTTTTTGCCACACTATCTGTCCACCCAAGCATTTTTGCATTTCCAACAGCAAAGCTGTAGAAGACCGCAAATCCGAGAAGATATGCTGGAATAACTGCTATCAGTGTTGATAGCCACAGCATAATAACATCCCTTGGGGCTCCCGTTCTCCAGATTATCCTCCTCAGTAAACCCGCCAGAAACGCAGATATTGCGAATCCATATATAAAACCTGCTGTAGGGCCAATTAAAACACCCAGTCCACCACCCCCAGCTGCAAAGGGAAGGGAGAGAGCTATAAGGGCTGTATATATCAACATGGCAAGAAGCCCGTACCACGGCCCAAGCAAGAATCCCGAGAGCATAACCCCAAAGTTCTGCATTGTATATGGTACAGGACCAACTTTGAAGTTCAACTGAGCGCTTATTGCCGTGATTAAAGCCATCGCTATCGCCAGCACAACCCTTTTAATATCGTCAACCATTAATTAAATTAGGTTTACAAAAGAATAAAAGTTTTGCGCTTGCAAACACCCACAAAAAGGGGAATAAGGTATCCAATACCTGCAACATCCCTTAAATTCGAATTTTCGATGATATAAAAATAAATAGTAGATTCAACGGTCTACTCATACTCGATAGTGGCTGGTGGCTTTGGCGTTATGTCATAAACCACTCTGGAAACTTCCGGAATCTCACCGGTGATGCGCAGAGCGATGCGTCTAAGTTTTTCATACTCGATGTTAAGCGGATCAGCTGTCATCCCATCCCTTGATCCAACAGCCCTGACGGATATAACGTATCCCCACACCCTGATATCCCCTTTCACTCCAGTAGCTCTACCTATCAGAGCTGCAAAGCACTGCCATTTGTCATAATCTGCAAGCTCCTCCTCCACTATTTTGTTCGCCTTTCTAACCACCTCAACCTTTTCGGGCGTCACTTCTCCCACTACCCTCACAGCCAAGCCCGGGCCGGGGAACGGCATTCTCTCCGAAATTTCCTCTGGCAATCCCAAGTATCTCGCAACCTCCCTGACTTCATCCTTGTAAAGTTCCCTGAGAGGTTCAATTACATCTTTGAATCTGTATTTGGTTGGAAAACCCCCAACATTGTGGTGACTCTTTATCCCTCCCTGACTCTCAATGATATCTGGATAAATCGTTCCCTGAATCAGATATTCAGCTCCATGCTCCTCTGCAACCCTCTCAAATATTCTTACAAAAAGCTCCCCAACAACCTTTCTCTTCTCTTCAGGATCGGTAACACCCTTCAGAGCTTCGAAGAACTCATCTTTTGCATCAATGAAGACAAGTCCCATCTCCCCGAATATCTCCTTAATCCTTTCTGGCTCTCCTTCTCTCATCAGACCAGTGTCAACAAAAACAGGAATTAGCCTGTCTCCGATGGCCTTGTAACCCAACACTGTGCACACGGAACTATCAACCCCACCAGAGAGGGCTATTATTGCCTTCCCATTTCCAACCTTCTCCCTGATCTCCCTTATCGCGTTCTCCACAAACTTCTCAACGTTCATCGCTATCCCTCTTAAACTCCAATGCTGCTGTAACAAAACCGACAAATGGTGGTGACGGGTTGTAGGGACGGGATTTGAATTCCGGATGGAACTGAGTGGCGAAAAAGAATCTGTGATTCGGTAACTCTGCAATCTCCATCCTTCTCCCCCCATCCGAGTGCGCGCTGAAAACAAGTCCATGCTCCTCAACTAGCGGTATGTATTCTGGATTTACCTCAAACCTGTGCCTGTGCCTTTCATAAACTTTCTCTCTGCCATAAAGCCTGTGGGCAATCGTGCCGGGCTTAATGGTTACTTCAATATCCCCAAGTCTCATCGTTCCTCCCATCTCCTCAACTTCTTTCTGCTCTGGCAAAATATCAATGACGGCGTGCTCAGCCTTTCCTTCTGCAAGTTCTGAACTTGTTGCACCCTCCAATCCAACAACGTTTCTAGCAAATTCAATCACCGCCAACTGAAAGCCAAAGCAAATACCGAGGAAGGGGATGTTGTTCTCTCTCGAATACTCTATCGACCTTATCTTACCCTCTGCCCCTCTAGACCCAAAACCACCCGGAACAAGAATGCCGTCAACATCAAGCTCAACTTCGTCAAATTTCTCAAGTTCCTCACTGTCCACCCACAGATAGTTAACCTTGCATCCAGCATAAATCCCTCCGTGTTTTAGAGCTTCCCTTATGCTGAGATAAGCATCTCTGACATCCACGTACTTGCCAACAATCGCAATAGAGATTTCTTCACTGAAAGACTTCAGCTTGTTAACTATCCTGTCCCATTCACCCCTTCTCTCCCTACTCTCAAGCTTAAACTTATTTATCAGATACTCATCAACTTTCTCCCTCTTGAAAATCAGTGGGACTTCGTAGATGTCATCTGCATCTTCATTGCTTATGACTGCCTCGACTGGCACATCACAGAATAGGGCGATTTTTCTCTTCGTAGCCTCCCTTAGCCTCTCCTTACATCTGCCGACTATAACATCAGGATGCAAGCCAACCTCTCTCAGTTCTTTCACACTATGCTGGGTTGGCTTTGTTTTCTGCTCTCCTCCAGCATCAAGAGGGACAAGAGTTACATGCACAAGAGCAAAATCCTCCTCCCTTTCCTCGTTGTGCATCTGCCTTACAGCTTCAAGGAAGGGCATTCCCTCAATATCACCGACAGTTCCACCAATCTCAACAAGACATATTTCGGCGTTACTTTTCTCCGCAACTCTCCTGATCCAGCTCTTTATCTCGTCTGTAACATGAGGGATAATCTGCACCGTCTGTCCAAGATATTCGCCTTTCCTCTCCTTCTCAATTACGCTCTTATAGATCTTTCCGGTTGTTATGTTGTGGTCTCCTGTAAGCTCAACCCCTATAAATCGCTCGTAGTGTCCAAGATCAAGATCAACTTCAGTTCCATCCTTTAAAACGTAAACCTCGCCGTGCTGAAATGGGTTCATTGTGCCAGCATCTATGTTGATGTAGGGATCAATCTTAATTGGAACAACTCTGTAACCCATTTCAACGAACAGTCTGCCGATGGAAGCCGCTGTAATCCCCTTACCAAGCCCGCTCATCACTCCCCCGGTGACGACGATATACTTCATGTTCTCAGCTCCGGTGGAAGCATGTTTGGAATTCCTTCCTCAATCGGATATTCTACGTTGCACTTCTTGCACCTCAGTTTGCCCGAAATAATCTCTTCTTCATTCTCCTCGTGAACTTCAACCTCCAAATCAGACTTGCAGACTGGACATGCAAGGATTTCAAGGAGTTTTCTTCTCATAAAATTCTTTGGTGGTGTGAGTAAATAATGATTTCCACCCCAAATTTAAATAACGAGAGTCACTTCCCCAACCATGAATTTTGCAAAAGAAAAAATTCAGATGGTTGCGATAATACTTCTAACCCTCCCTTGGCTCATTTCACTATCAACCCATACTCATCATCCAGCAACTTTGCAAACCTTTCTTTCAGGTCTTGCGATAGTTTCTGCATCTTTTTTGATATCATGGGCTGCTGAAACTGCTGAGATGGATGTTCCAAGGTCTTTCAGCCTTGCAGTGGTTGCTCTACTTGCGGTGCTCCCAGAGTATGCTGTTGATGGCTATTTTGCATGGAAAGCAGGCACAGTGGGTGGAGACTATATACATTATGCAACAGCAAACATGACCGGAGCGAACAGATTGCTGATTGGTATAGGCTGGAGTCTTGTGGCTTTAACAGCCATCTTTACCACAAGAAAAAGGGAGGTGCACCTTGATGAGGGGATCAGACTTGAGAATTTCTTCCTCCTGATTGCAACCCTTTACGCCTTCACTCTCCCTTTTAAGGGAGAAATATCTTTTTTTGACATGTTTGTGTTCGTTTCCATGTACATTTTTTACGTTATTCTGACGTTAAGAGCGGAGAAGGAAGAGCTTGCTGTAGTTGGAGTGCCAGCGTATCTCTGCAGTTTGAAGAAAGAGGCAAGAAGGTTTTCTGTTGTAGTTCTCTTCCTTTTTGCTGGTGCAGTGATATTGCTGAGCGTTGAGGCATTCTCTGAAGGATTACTTGGCACAGCCAGAGAGTTTGGGGTTAATGAGTTCTTAGCTGTTCAGTGGATTGCCCCTCTGGCAAGTGAGGCACCAGAATTGATAGTAGCAGGATACTTCGTGAGGAGATTGAGAGTTACTGCAGCTATGAACACCCTTATATCCTCGAAAATCAACCAGTGGACGCTTCTTATAGGGACAATAGTTCTCATATACAGCATCTCAGCCTTCAGAGTTCAGAGCTTACCTCTCGATGCAAGACAGAGTGAGGAAATCTTGCTCACCGCATCTCAGTCACTCTTCGGCTTCGCAATCCTGTGTGATTTGAAAATAAGCTGGAAGGAGGCATTCGCTCTACTTACTCTTTTTCTTATCCAGCTTGTTTTACCCGGAGTCGAAGTAAGGTACATCATCTCTGCAGTGTATATAGCACTCTCAATCCCTATTCTCGCGATGAAGAGAGAAGAGATGATTAAAAATTTCAGGTTTGTTAAAGAGCTTGCAGAGCGGTAATTTATTCCTTTATCCTTTTCAAAACTTCTTCTATAGGAAGTTCGTCAATTTCCTCAGCAAATTTCAAAATACTCTCCAAATCTCTCTTTTCAATGAAACCTAGCTCTTTCAGGATTTTTCTTGCACGAAACTTTGCTTCTGGAATCTCGCCTTCCACTTTAACAAAAATTAAAATTGGACTTTTCAGCAAAATTCCAGAAAAACCGTTTGATGAGAAGGCAATTTCAGAGATGTTGTGCTCCACGACAATATCTTTTACTGCCACCAAGTAAGAGATTGCGAAGCTCGAATTTCCTTTAATCCCCTCACCAACGTATGCAAACTCAACCTCTGCCATTGTCGAATATCTCCTCCATTTTGTTTAAACACCATCTGATTCTGTTTCTTTCGACAACCACTAATGCCATACTACCATAACCTTTTCTGAAAACAATACCCTCCTCATCAAGTAAAATATACCCAATGTAGCATTCAGCCGGGATTAGAGTATCTACCAGCTCTTTTAATTTTGATGCATCATTATAGTCCATACCACACACTGACACGTCATCCCCAAACAAAGCTGCCTTCTCCACCTTTATTTTTTGAGATAACACTACTGCATCCACTGAGGCTATTAAAATTCTAAGTATTTAATTTTTTCTTAACCCATAAATAACACCCTGCACCTTAAAAATTTGATGATTAAAAAAATTAAAATACTTGTAAAGGTGATAAAAAATCATGCTTGGAGTAGAAGGAAAAACAATAAGGGATGTAGATGAGAAAGAGATAAACAGAATATGGCTCAAATTCTACGATGAGGGGGTGAGACCAAACATAGATTATCCTGAGGTACCCCTCTACAAACTTCTGGAGGAAACAGCCAGCAAATATCCAGATAAGGTTGCTCTTATATTCTTTGGAAAGAAAATAACTTACAGGCAAGTTGATGAGATGAGCGATAGAGTTGCTAGCTTCCTATACAAACTTGGTGTTAGGAAAGGTAGCAGAGTGATTGTTGACCTACCCAACACCCCCCACTATGTCGCAGCATACTATGGTATTCTTAAGACAGGTGCAACCGTTGTGCAGTGTAACCCGCTCTATACAGAGAGGGAAATCACATATATTCTCGAAAACAGTGAAGCTGAGTATGGCTTTTTCGTGGAGATGGTTTACCCGAGAGTCAAGAACCTGATAAGGGAAGGAAAGATAAAAAAGGCTGTTATATGTAAAATTGAAGACTATCTGCCATTCCCCCTTAACTTCCTGTATCCACTGAAGAAGGAAAAGGTAAAGGTTGAGAAAAGTGATAAGGTTGTTTACTGGAAAGATGTGCTAAAGAGTCCTCCAACAAAGGACAGACCAGAAATAGATCCCAAAGAAGATGTCGCAACATTCCTATACACCGGCGGAACAACCGGTGTGCCTAAGGCAGTGATGTCCACCCACTACAATCTTGTTGCCAACGTATATCAGACACTCGAATGGGTCACTGACAGGTCTCCAGATGATGTGTTTGCCGGAGTTCTTCCATACTTCCACAGCTTCGGGATGACAACCTCTATGAACGCTCCTATAGCTCTCGGAGGGACTATAATCCTCCTACCCGACCCAAGAGATATCAAGAGACTTCTCGAAAGCATTCAAAAGTACGGAATAACTATTTTCTGCGGTGTCCCAACGATGTATGCGGCAATAATAAACTACCCCGAGGTAAAGAAGTACAATTTGAGGTCAGTTAAAGCCTGCATAAGTGGTGCTGCACCCTTACCAATCGAAGTGAAGAGGAGATTTGAGGAAATAACTGGGGGAAAGCTTGTTGAGGGATATGGACTGAGCGAAACTTCCCCTGTAGCACTTGGAAATCCGGTTTATGGGCTGAACAAGGAGGGGAGTATAGGGATTCCATTTCCAGACACCTACGCAGTGATCATAGATGATGAGGGTAAAATTCTACCTGTTGGCGAAGTTGGAGAAATAGTCATCAAGGGATCGCAGGTGATGAAGGGCTACTACAAGATGGAGGAAGAGACAAAGAAGGTGCTGGTCAACGGATGGTTACTGACTGGAGACGTGGCAAAGATGGATGAAGACGGATACTTCTACATAGTTGATAGGAAGAAAGATATGATAATTGCTGGTGGTTATAACATCTATCCGAGAGAGGTTGAGGAGGTTCTTTACGAGCATCCTGCTGTTACTGAGGCTGCAGTTGTTGGTGTTCCCGATCCATACAGGGGTGAGACTGTAAAGGCATTTATCGTTCTAAAGCCAGAATACAAGGGTAAAGTTAGTGAGGAGGAGATTATTCAATTCTGCAGAGAAAGGCTAGCAGCTTACAAAGTTCCAAGAATAGTCGAGTTCAGAGATGAACTGCCGAAGTCTGCGGTTGGGAAGATCCTGAGGAGGGTTTTGAGAGAAGAAGAAATTAAAAAATCCGCTTAAAATTTTTTATTCTTCCTTGCCGTAAACTGACTCGTAAACCAGCTCAATAACATCGAGGACTTGTATCCTGTCGTCCAGCTTTTCTGCCTTAACACCATCTTCGAGCATTATCATGCAGAAAGGGCAGGCTACTGCCAGTATTTCAGCATTCGTTGATGCTGCCTCTCTTGCTCTGATGTTATTCGGTCTGTCCTCTCCCGGATACTCTCTCACGAGGTTTCCTCCACCGGCACCGCAGCAAAAACTCCTCTCTCTGTTTCTCGGCATTTCAACAAGCTCAATTCCCGGAATTGCCTTCAGGATTTCCCTTGGGAGATCGTACATTCCGTTATATCTTCCGAGATAGCATGGGTCGTGGAAGGTCACTCTCTTGTTTATGGGATACTTCAGCTCAAGCTTACCGCTCTTTATTGCATCGTATAGAATTTCAAGTATGAACTTGACCTCATATCCCCCATACTCGTTCTTGAAAGTGTTGTAGCAGTGGGGTGAGGTGGCAAACAACCTTTCAACACCGTATTTCTCGAAGGTCTGCATGTTCTCTTCCATGAGCACCTGGAACAGTCCCTCCTCACCCACTCTCCTCACGTCGTTTCCACAACATCCCTCTTCCCTGCCGAGAACCGCATAGTTTATTTCAAGATCATTTAGAAGTCTTGCAAGTTTTCTTGCAACCGGAATGTTTCTGTTGTCAAAGCTGTGGGCACAGCCGACAAACCACAGCCACTCAAATTCAGGGTTCTCCTTGACAGCCGGAATTTCTATCTCACTCTTTTTGATCCACTGATCCCTCTTGAACTTGCCCTCACCCCATGGATTTTTCTGCTTCTGGATGTTTTGCAGGAAATCCCTTACGTCCGGTGGAGTCTCACCACTCTCTATCAATCCCCTTCTCATTTCCCCTATGATTTCCATCTGCTCTACGTAAACCGGGCACATCTCCATGCAGGCTCTGCATGTTGTGCACGCCCAAACAGCCTCCTCATCAAGCACCGTCTCTACCAGGAGAATATCTTCTGGATTCTGAACTTCCTGCTCAGATCCCTCTTCACTACCATTACCCTTACTCTTCCCCAGAAGGACCTTTTCCAGCCTCCGTATGTTCTGCATCAGAAACATGGGATTGAGTGTCGTTCCTGAATTTGCCGCTGGACAGATGTCCTGACACCTTCCACATCTCATACATGCGAGGCTTGCAAGCAAGTCTCTTCTTGTGAGGTCGAGAGGAGTAATTGCTCCCGTGTAGTCTTCACCCAGTGGTTCTCTCATCACACCTGGTTTCCTTTCGCTTCTTGTGAAGATGTTAATTGGCGCTGCTATAATGTGGAGGAGTTTTGTGTATGGGATGAGAGCAATGAATCCAAGGATTAATGCAGTGTGAAGGAACCAGAGCACGTAAGGTAGAGCGGTTGAGTTGAGTTCGCTGAACCTCACAAATTCTTTGAGAAGAAATCCAAAGAGTGCAGCAAGGATAAAGATAGCAAGCACGGGATTGTCATCCCAGGCAAACTCAAACTTCTTTGCAAATCTGCTTGGTTTAATTACATACCTGTTTACGGCGGCTATCGCCAATCCAAGCAAGATCATAACTCCCGCTGCTGTCATTGATGCTTTCAACCATGGATAAGTTGCCCTGAAGAGGTCTGGAATCGCAAATGAGATCGTGAAAATCAAAATGTTGACAAGTATAACAACCACACCCCAGAGGAAAAGGAAGTGTGACAGCCCCATTTTGGATTCACGGAGATACAGCCTCACCAGTAGCAAACCGTCCCTTACGACGAACCAAAGTCTTTCTAAGGGCTTGCTTGTTCTGGCCTCTCCCTTCAAGCCCATGTTTATGAACTTCCACTTCTGCCACAGGCCATAGAAGAAGACAGAAAGGCTGACGACGAGCATGACGTAGTAGATGACTTCAAACATCGTCAACACCTCCTACAATGTCAGCTTTCCTGTGTATCTCGTTAATGTCCTGGTGGCAGCTCTGGCAGTCCTCCTCATGGACGACGACAAGATTATTCTCGTGACAGGCTTTGCAGATAATCCCGTCAGAAACCGGAACAACAACATCTGGGTCTGCTCCATGGCAGAAGGGTGTTAAAGGCTCATTCTGATGGCAGGTTTTGCAATCAAATGTGTGGATGGGATGTATATCCAAACCGTGACATTCTTCACAGTAACTGTAGCCGTCGAGATGTTTTGGATAGATCCTCGCATTGCTGTGACAGTCAAAGCATGAAAGGTCAGAACCCAGTACTTCATTCTCAGTTTTATTATTGTCACCGCTGCCGCTTATTGCCAGTGAGATTACAGGTAGCATCACAAAAATAGAGACCAGAATAAAAACAGCCAGCTTTCTCATTCTGTCCCCTCCACAAAACTCTTTTCAAACTTCTCATGTATCGTCTTTGCATCACCATGGCAGACCGAACAGGAGTAGTTGGGCATGTGAATTCTGAAGAGGCTTGACTCGTGACATTCGGAACAATTATCGGCTGAGATAACAGCATCCACATCAGGGTGTTTCTCGATCTCATGACAGTCAAGGCAGTAGGGTGTGCCATTGACGTGCTTTGGATACTTGTAGGCAAGCTCATGGCATTGACAGTCCTTCAACTCTTCAACGGATGTGATTTCTTCCTGCTGGACGCATCCGAGGACAAATACACTTAAAAGGATGGTAAAGGCTATTAGGCTTCTACTCATCGGATAACCTCCAGTTCGGCCGTTACGGGATTTACTTATTAATCTTCCGATTTTCAAACTTCACACCTCCAAGCTACTTATGAGGATCGTGGCAGACGACACAGTACACTCCAGCATAGTGGGTCTCGTTTACTGTTTTGATTACGTCCCTTCCATCTACATCCAAGTGACACTTCAGGCAGAAATCTCTTGTTTTATCTATCATAATGGTATCACTTGACCTCTTGATGGTGTGTTCAACACCACTTCCATGACAGGCTTCGCAGTTTACTGCTGAGTGATTCTTCATTCCGATGTAAAGCTGATAATGACACTCCTTGCAAATTTCGGTGTCTGCAAATTTCGGTTCCTTGGAAAGTTCCATCTCCACCCACTTTGACTGGCTGCTGCTTGTGATCATTGGAGAGAGTCCGAAAACGTAGAAAAAAAGGACTAAGTAAACAAGCACTGCAAACCCCAGTCCAAGTATCAACGTTCTTCTCTTCACTCCAACCACCCTTTACTCCACCACATACGAATCCAAACCTATATACAGCACTCTTGGAAATGTTCCTTCCTCTGGCTTCAACACAGCAACCCTGTTCTCTTTCACCAATCTGCTTACCTCGCTGTTCTCATCGTTTATATCTCCAAAAACTCTCGCTCCTGTTGGACATGCAAGAACGCAGGCGGGTTTGAGACCCCTCTTAATTCTGTGGTAGCAGAAGGTGCATTTGTCTGTAACCTTCTGCTCTGGATGCATGAAGGTTGCCCCATAAGGACATGCGACGATGCAGTACTTACAACCGATACAAGTCTCCTTGTCCACCAGAACGACTCCATCTTTGGTATAAAATCTGGCGTAAACAGGGCAAACGTTCACGCAAGGTGCATTTGCGCAGTGGTTACATAATTTTGGAACGTAAAACGTTTTTCGACCCTTTGTTGTTTCAATCCAGCTTTTATCGAGGAACGGGTTTTTGGATGTGCTGAGTACTTCCTTTCTAACATCGCTTTCTTCAATCGGAATCTCCTCCTTGACTGCATAACCTTCAATCCAGGTTCTGGAAAGTTTGAAGTTCATCGGCACGTCATTTTCAGTCTTGCACGCTACAACGCAATTTCCACACCCTGTACATTTGTTAACATCCACAACCATTACATAGCTCTTCTCCGACTCATCTGCACTCTGTCCTCTGACAAGCGCTACAGCCGGGAGAGATCCGGCGATTAGCTTGAGAAAGTCCCTTCTGTTCACTCTCTCACCTCCATCGGCAGCAGTTTGTAACCGACATAGTAGAGGAAAATCGTGAGCGCAAAGAAGCCGAGCGTTGCCATGATCTCAAAGGGATGATAGACTGGTGACGGAAAGCTCATCCCTGTAATGAGTTTCAGAGCAAGTCCGCCCATCACAAGATCAATTCTCAGGAAGAAAATACCAATCACTGTGAGGAGAGAGGCTGCAAAAACCCCTTCAGCTTTCCTTCCAGTCTGAGGAGCTGCAAGCAGAATTAAGGGTATAAGCAGACCCACCACAACTTCCATTACCCAGAAGTTAAAGGCAAACTCTCCATTTACAAACGGCAAGACGCTCTCCCTTGATAGTAGTGTGGAGTTGGGATAGGCTTTAATTATGAACTTCCATGCTGTGAAGAAAATTGTCACAACGATGGCAAAACCAAGAATGACCCTCAGCATCTGAATTGCTTCATATCTCTCACCTTCGATTTTAACACCCCTGATGTAGTCTGTAATGTAGACGCCAACAACTGTAAGGGCTGCACCGCTGACTATGGCTGAGAGGATAAAGTAGACTGGGAGCAACGGACCATGCCAGAAGGGGGGATAGTTAACTCCGAAAAGTGCTCCAAGGTTGCTGTGGGCGATTATGGCTGTAAAAACTGTCACAAATCCGATAACTTTCGCAAAATCCTTTGTATCACTTGCTTTTGGAATGGTAAGTATTCTTGCAACCAAACCTCTGAGTCCGCCTTCCTCTCTTTGCTTTATCAGATCATCGTAGAAGTAGAACCACATCTCCACGACAAGAAAGATGACATACAGAACGTAAAACATAATCATCCAGAACATCACACTGGTCGTGTTTACATGTCCGGCTAAAGCGTAATAGCCCCTCATGACCTGCTCTATCTCTAGACCTATCGTCATCAATCCGACGAGTATTGTGACGAGAGCCATCAGCAAACCTTCCTTGACTATTGGCTCAAGCTTGGTAAACCCAAAAACCTCTCCGAGAGATGCGATTATACAGAGACCAGTGGTGGAGACCACAAAGAAGACATAAAGGGCAACCAACAGCCTCCAAGGGACTCCCTCTGCAGATTCAAAGGGTTCGATGGGCATTAGGGGATGAGTGTGCATTTGCAGTATTCCTAATGCGCCGACCAATATTAAAAGCAACAATGTTAAACCAAACACAACCTCAATCTTTCTCACAGACATCACCTGTTTTCTTTTTCAGACATCGGTGTTCTGTAAATCCGATACTTCAGTATCGGGCTTGTTTGTTTCTGATTCACTATGTAGTTAAAATTTTCCTTTTTAACTGCTTTATAGGATTCACAAAAACTTGTATAAATGACCTCAAGATTTTAGGCTATATGCGTGAGAAAATCGGGTTTTGGGAGGCTTTCAGCCTAGGCGTTGGAGGGATGATTGGTGGGGGCATATTTGCCGTCCTTGGATTGAGTGTTCAGCTCACCAAAGGGCTGCTCCAATAGCCTTTTTTCTTGCGGGTATAGTGGCGCTGACAACTGCCTATTCATACGCCAAGCTTAGCCTGAGGTATCCGAGCGAGGGAGAGACTATTGAGTTCCTGACAAAAGCATTTGGGACTGGGCTGTTTTCCGGTGGGATGAACATTTTGCTTCTCATAAGCTATGTTATAATGATGTCTTTATATGCCTATGCATTCGGCAGCTATGCTGCTAATGCGCTTGGAATACCACTACTCAGGAGCATCTTTGTCACCTTTGTTATCCTGCTTTTCACGATTCTCAATGCTTACGGGGCAGTTGTGAGCGGGAGAGCTGAAGACTTGCTTGTTGCCTTCAAGATAACAGTCCTAATGGCTGTTGTAGGGGCTGGCATAGCTCTCGTCAGGCCGGAAAGACTGATGCCCCCTTACTGGGCTGATACGACCGGCATCGTGGCAGGTGGGATGATCATATTCCTCGCATACGAGGGGTTTGAACTCATCGCAAACGCTGGAGGGGATGTTGAGCACCCAAGAGTCCTTTCAAAAGCATTTTACGCCTCCGTAATACTCGTAATGTTAATCTACATCTTCATTGCCATCATTACAGTTGGAACTTTACCATACGATAAAATAGTTCAAGCAAGAGACTATGCTCTGGCAATAGCAGCAGAACCCTCTCTGGGAAAGTTTGGATTCTGGCTTGTAACCTTTGCAGCCTTGGCCTCAACAAGCTCTGCAATCAACGCAACTCTTTACGGCACTGCAAGAGCAAGCTACATGGTGGCAAAGTTCGGGCAGCTCCCTCATGCAATCGAGAGGAGGGTTTGGAGGCAGGCTTACGAGGGATTGGTTGTAGTATCTCTGCTCTCAGTCATCTTATCAAACACTGCAAACCTCGAAACGATAGCGACTGCGGGTAGCGGAGGGTTCTTGCTCGTGTTCTTTGCTGTCAATCTTGCTGCGTTAAAGCTTAGGAACAAAACCAGGCTAAATCCTGTCATTCCTTCTCTGGGTGCAGCAATGGCATTATCTGCCTTTACAATTCTGGTATTGAGGATAATGAAAGAGAGCACATATGCCCTGTCGGTCATGTTTACCTTAATTGCTGTCTCATTTCTCTCCGAATGGGCATATAGGCTCTGGACGGGGAGAGAGATCGAGAGTTACATTGACAGAAAGCTAAGGAAAAGGGAAGAGAACATCAGAACATGGAACACATGGATTCCGGGTGTGCTGGACGAAATAGGAAAGAGGTTTGACGACAGTGAGGTTTATATCGTAGGGAGCGTGGCAAGGGGTGAAGTTGAAAATGCAAACGATGTGGACTTGCTGATTCTAACGGATAAAGCGGAGAAGGTTGAAAAAGAGACGATTACAAGAGAGATAAGGAATAAAGCGGGACTTACTCCACAGCACTGTGTAGACCTCCACTTCGAAAGGAAGAGCTTAAAAAATGAAGCTTTGAAAAAAGCAAAGGAATACAGACGTTTGAGATAGTCAGGGAAGCACGACCTTTTCAATGTCTCGAATCCCCGCTCTTCTAACGAGCGTTAAAATCGGATTGGACGTTCGTTTAAAACTGTATTCTCTGTTAAAGATTATATAACCATGTCTCAGACTAAAAATTCCATAGCCAGACGTTGCCGCTCTGAAAATTGCCTCCTCATTACCCATCAAATAAGCCGCAAAATGCATCTCGTCGAGTATTGAAGCTGTAGAGATCATCGCATTGTCTGTTCCAATGAGCCAGAGATCGTATTCGCTAAGAATCTCATAGCTCCTTAGGTTGATGAGGTTGAAAAAAGCGTTACTTCGAATACAGCTTACAACAGGGATCCCTGAATCAATAAAAGCCTTGATCATCTCCTGGCACATGTTCATGTGCACGACGAGGTCAGGATGAAGAGACAATGCGGATTCAACATCTTCGCAATCCCTTTCTCCAGCATGAATTCCAAAAATCTTTTTCTTCCTTTTCGCAAGCCCTCTAACTTCTTCAATCAAATCCATTTCATGATCCCTTGTGCTGCTGTATGCAAAGCCAAATACATCCATCTTCTCCGCCTCTTCAACGCTTGAGGGTCGGGCAAGGGTTAGAACCCCATCCAAACCTTCTGTTACAGCAAGCCCCACTTTCCCGCCCTCTCTGAAGTCGAGAAAGTGTGACGTTCCGCATTTTCGGCTCTCCTTTACCTCGAGAGCAGCGTAATCTCTCAAAACAGATTTATCAGTTTGAGCGAGCATTCTGTGCTTGTATCCGTTCGGCCCGACAAGTAACTCTAAATCCTCTCTCGGAGCTTCTCGGAAAGCAGCATCGCCAAGATGTGTGTGAGCATTGAAGAACGTTGGAGAGATTACGAAATCATCTTTCTCAATCCTGCTTTCCTCGAAAGTCAACTCGTCAACAATCAGATCACCGTAAAATATCCCTTCGTGGGTGACCAAGATGCCGCTGTATGTATCCATGGGAAGAGTTTAAATATTCCCCCACAAAACTTTTACCATGGCTAAAGCTAAGGTTCGGAAGGATAAGGCAAAGACCCCACCACTGATGTCTTCAGCAGGTATAATGAGATATTTTGAGGAGGAGAAAACCCAGATCAAAGTCAGTCCAAAGACTATTCTGGTAGCAGGCATTCTCACCGGTGTTCTTGTCATAATACTAAACGCCTACTATGGTCTCTGGCCTTAAGGAGGTTGTATTTGCCGGCAGGTCGAATGTAGGCAAGTCAACCCTCTTTTCAACCCTCCTAAAAACCAACGCAAGGAAGGGTAAAAGGCCGGGAACAACAATAAAGCCGAATACGTTTCAGGTTGGTAGGGTTCTTTTCACCGACTTACCGGGTTTTGGATACGTCAGTGGTGTTGGAAAAGGATTCAACGAGAGAATCAAGGATTTTGTTGTCCGCTACATAGAGAACAATGCCTCACGAATAGTAGCGTCTGTTGAGGTTATAGATGCCAGTTCCTTTGTTGAAATAGCGGAAAGGTGGGAGAGTAGGGGGGAAATTCCGATCGAGATTGAGATGTTTGAGTTTCTCGATGAAGTTACACCCAAAGTTTTTGTTGCGGCGAATAAAATGGATAAGGTTGAGGATCCGAGATTGTTGGATACGATAGCTGAAAAGCTCGGAATGCAACCCCCTTGGCAGAACTGGAAGCACGTAATTTACCCTGTTTCAGCAAAAAAGGGGAACGTTGAAAAACTGAAGAGGGACTTAAAGCAGCATCTTATTTCTATGGGATTAAAAGATGCATCAAAGGCTTTCAGAGGTTCGTCGGGACGTGGATGAAGACAGTGTCTATTCCAAGCCTTTCAGCCACAACCCTTCTAAGGCTCTCAACCCCAAACCTCTCACTCTCATAATGTCCGAGGAAGATGACGTTTAATCCGCCTTCTTTGGCAACATGATAGGCTTCATGCTCCGCCTCACCCGTTATAAGCAGTTCAATCCCCTCTTCTATGGCCTCAGGAATAGCAAAGCCTCCTCTTCCCGATACCACTGCCACCTTTCTTACCTTATCCGTGCCGAATGGGAGAATGAGTGAATGTTCAAACCTTTCAGCTATCTCCACCACGCTCTTTGGACTGTTAAATTCTGCAGAGTAGCCAATCTTCACACCCTTGTATTCTCCAAACTCCTTTTGAGGTTCTGCACCGATTTTTTTCAAGATCATGACGTTGTTCCCGACTTCTCTGTGAGCATCGAGGGGTAAATGGGCGGCGTAGAGTGATATGCCATTCCTCAAGAGATACTCCAACCTTCTCCTAACCACTCCCTTCACGTAATCTATCCCGCCCCAAATCATACCGTGATGAACGATGAGCATATTTGCACTATTTGCTTTTGCAGCTCTAAAGCTTTCCATGCAGGCATCAACGGCAAAGCCAATCTTCTCGATCTCTTCTCCACCCTCAACCTGCAGACCGTTGTTTGAAACATCCTGATATTCTTTAATGTTCAGGTACTCGTCAAGAAATTCACATATTTCAGCGAGTTTCATGAGTTTGACTTTACCCCACCCTATACTTGAACCTAACCCAAGGAAACAAAAATTAATCCAAAAGCCCTCAATAGCAACAATGGAAATCTACATTGTCCTTGTTGAGCTAAAAATCCCTGAAAATGTAGGATTTATAGCGAGAGTCGCAAAAAACTATGGAATCAAAAATATCTGTCTGTATAACTGCAATGTAACAGAAGAAAGTTACCACACTGCAGCACATGCGAAGGATTTGCTTGAGGGAGCAATCAAAGTTGAGAACCTGCAGGAGTTTTTACATCAGATGAATCTGGTTGTGGGAACTACTGGTATTGAGGGAGGAGACTACAAGTATCTTCGCAAGACCTTAGCAACACCTGAGGAGCTTTCTGAGCTCGTTAAAGGGGCTAACAAGGTCGCAGTTCTTTTCGGGAGAGAAGATTACGGTTTATACAATGATGAACTGGCTCTCTGCCACATTATCGTAAGAGTTCCAACTAGTGAAGAGTATCCTGTTATGAATGTAAGCCATGCTGCTGCTGTTATCCTTTACTTTCTCCGTTCTCCGGAGCTTAAGATGAAAGTCGATGAGGGTGATGAACCAGCTACTGTAGGAGATGTCGAAGTTTTTCTGAGAAATCTCACAAATATGCTTAAAGCTGTTGAATACCCAGAACACAGAATTAACAGAACTGTTGTTGTATTGCGCAGGATACTTGGCAGAGCAAGGGTAAGAAAGCATGAAATACAGACCCTAAACGCCATATTCCGAAAGACCGTTAGCTACATAAAGAGAATGAACAAGTAATGACATGAATAAAATCTGGACTATACTGCTAATAGTATCAGTCCTCGCCATAATTTGTCTGACCTTTTATTTCTTCCTACCTCTGCTCGACGGGATAGTGATGGGGATCGTTTTTGCTTACGTTGCAAAACCGATAAAAAGGAAGCTGGAGCCAATCGGGAAAATAAAAGCGTCTGCAGTTGCAACCATAATTGTGATTGTCCCGATTTCCGTTCTGATTTTTTATGGCCTCTTTCAGGGGTTGAATCAAGCCATTTACCTTATCACACACTATCAGATTATAGAATCCGGGCTGCTCGATTTGCTGAGCAAATTCGGAGTTGAGAGAGGAGAGGAATACGTGAAATGGGTTACCTCAAACATATTTTCAATACTTCAGAAAACCGTGCAACCATCAGCGGTTGAAATCACAAAGAGAGCTACGCTGCTAATCCTGAACTTCTTTATCTCCATTGTGGTGTGCTTTTACTCTCTCGCGGATATGGAGAGATTCGTCAGTAGGGCAACGAGCATTGTCCCTGATGACAGTAGAGAGGAGCTAAGAAGATTTATAGAAGAGCTTGATTATACTTTTGAATCCTTGTGGTTCGGAAATTTTGTAGTGGCAATTATGATTGGTCTTGCAAGTCTGCCATTTTTCCTGTATTTTGATGTTCCCTTTGCTCCACTTCTTTCCGGTTTGATGTTTCTTGCAGCGCTGATACCAATCTTTGCAGAATGGATGATTATTCTACCCGTATCGCTTTATCTGCTCCTAATTGACATTGGGAAAGGCTTAACGTTCCTCATAACGGGTGTGGTGTTTCTATACATCTTTCCCGAATTAATATTAAGACCGTATGTTGTTGGATACACTTCAAAAATTCACCCTCTCATTCTAATGCTCGCATTCATCGGAGGAGGTATTGTGGGTGGAATTAGCGGTTTCTTTGTAGCCCCCATGATTGCTGGCTTAGCCACGGCCATATACAACTACTACACGAGCGACGAAAACCTCAGCGACCAAGAACCATTATCCTGAACCTATCAGATGCTCTTGCAGCCGCATTTGCAATGTAGCCAAGATGTACGACCCAAGTTACCATCAGGTGAACATCCAGCGGATTTGCGTCTTCAAGATTGAAAAGTTTCGTGTGGAGGCCAATCTGGACGAGGTCGCACTCGTGTTCAAGCTGCTCTATAACTGGAACATATTCCATTACTCTCTCCACCTCCCTCTTACTGAAAGAGGTATCAATTAGCTGTCTTATGCTTTCAACCATTTCCTCATATTGGTTGACGATTTCCATCAGCTTGGAAAGCAGAACCGAGAACTCGTCCCAAACGTCAGTAGGAACTCTAACTCTTCTGAAGGTCACCATGTGTCCCACATGCTCACAATTGTTTATTATATCATCCTGAACCTTCAAGAATTCGAGGAGGTCATGTCTGTCAACTGGAAGCATCAACGATTTTGTAACATTCCCTCTTATCTCCTCTTTTATCTGATCCGCATGATGCTCAAGTTCATCAATTTCATCTCTTAGCTCCTCAACCTTCTCATAATTCTCCAGTCGCAATGCTTCAAATTGACGCTGAAGCAACCCCACCGCCCTCCCGCACATTCTGGCGTGCTGAGCGAGAGATCTGAATGGTGAATACCCAAAAACTTCGCCTACAGATCTAAAAAACTTCATATAAACACCACCACCAGCGTATAGAGGCTTATCGTCATCGCAGCCGCTACTGGAACTGTTACAATCCATGAGAATATAATTTTTTGCACTATCCTCAGATTGACGCTCGCCAGACCACCAGCTAACCCCACACCGATAACGCCGCCCACAAGAGTGTGGGTTGTTGAAACAGGCATTCCAAGAGATGATGCTGCGAGAACGGTTGTTGCAGTTGCAAACTCAGCAGAGAATCCTCTTGTATAAGTAAGCTCAGTTATTTGCTTACCCACAGTTTCGATAACTCTGTAACCCCACGTTGCGATTCCAATCGCAATTCCAATACCTCCAAAGAAAAGAACCCAGAATGGGACTTCACCACTGTACCCCATTATGGCTGCAATAGGGCCTGTTGCATTTGCCACATCATTGCTTCCGTGGGCGAAGGCCATATAGCATGCCGTTAAAACCTGAAGATAACGGAAAACATGCTCAATACCGGCACTGGTATACCTACTAAATAAAATAACACGTATCAGCATGAAAACAACAAAAGCTATTGCGGCACCCATCAGAGGGGAAACAATCCAGCTAAGAACAACTTTTGCCACCACATCCCATCTAATCTGCTCAAGCGTTAGATGGTCATGCGATACCGCTGCGAGGCCAAATCCGAGCATCGCACCGACAATCGAGTGTGTGGTTGAGATCGGGAGATGGTAGTAGGTTGCGATTGTGATCCAGAATCCAGCGGAGAGCAATGCTGCCAGAGCTCCGAAAACGACAAGGTTGTGATCCAGCAATTCAATGGGGACTATTCCCTTTGCCACGGTGTGCGTTACTCTCTTACCAAAAAGTGCTGCCCCGCAAAACTCCAGCACGGAGGCAATAATAATAATCTGTTTCAGCGTTAAAGCTCTGCTGCCATAAGAAGTTGCCATGGAGTTTGCAGCATCGTTCGCACCAATGTTCCACGCAACATAAAAGCCCACGACAGCTGCTGTGATTATTAAAATGTCCATAACCATGAATTGGGTTCAATTTTGAGTATATATCTTTTTTCATTCAATTGGTAAAAGCGATAGAGATATATACCTCTATTTTGAATATATACCATGCTAGAGAGTAGAAGGGTTTTTTTCAGTGGTAAGAGTAGCTATATCCTAACACTCCCCAAGAAATGGGTTAAGGAGAACGGGATTGAGGCAGGAAATGAGGTTATAATGAGCATAGGAAAGAATTTCATAACAATATACCCAAAGAAGGCTGATTTAAAGAAGAAACTGGCCAGTATTGATTCCAAGGAGTTGAGGCATGAGACCCTTATGCGAAGAATAATCTCCTACTATCTCGCGGGCATGGATTCCATAAGACTGGCAGTTTACAATGAGGAACAGAGGTCTGCGATTGCGAGGGCAACAGACATTCTAATTGGTGCCGAGGTTGTGGAGGATACTGGGAGAGAAATTGTAATGGAGATATTTCTGGACAACTCAAGATTAAAGACCGAAAATATCATGAGAAGAATGGGTAACACCTGCGTGGGCATGGTTTCGGATTTCTGTACCGCCCTTAAAAAGTTCGACAGATACATCTGCAACTCAATAATAGCAAGGGAAAGAGAGGTGGATAGGCTGCATTTTCTGCTTCTCAGACAGTTGAAACTGGCAAACATGCATGCTGATGTAGCTTCTGAACTTGAGATACCTGTTGAGAAAATTCAGGAATATAGAACGGTTGTCAGGTCACTTGAGAGAGTTGCTGATCACGCCGCGAATATGGCAGAGAACTTACTCGAGCTTGGTAAACCCGTTGAGTATCTCTGCGACTTGGTTGATGTAGACCTTGAAATGCTACGCACAGCGCTTGTCGCTTTTCTTGAAAACGAAATAGAGATTGCAGAAGTGGTGCTTGAAGAGTTTGACGAATTTGAAGAGCTCGAAAAAAGATTCTACAGCCGTTCCTTGTCTGCTGATGTAGAGGAGGCCCTGTATCTCAAATCAATAATTGATAGCATTTCAAGAATTGCGAGCTATTCAGCAGATATTGCAGAAGTGGTTATTAATATGGCCGTCGTATAGTTTAAAAACAGAAAGTGAAAGGAGATAATAAGACCTATGACAGGAGAAACTTTGTTTAAATTTCTTGATTTGGTCTCAGAACACATAAGGAATTTGAAGAATCACATAAATCCAGAAAACGTAGAGAGTGTGATCAACCTGATTGACAATTCTAAAGCAATTTTCGTCATTGGAGCTGGGAGGAGTGGTTATATTGCAAAAGCCTTCGCCATGCGGTTAATGCATCTGGGTTACGCGGTTTACGTCGTCGGAGAGACCGTCACGCCAAGAATTACAAAGAATGACACGCTTATAGCCATATCAGGCAGTGGAGAAACAACATCTGTCGTTAACATAAGCAGAAAGGCAAAAGATATAGGCTCAAAGCTTATAGCTATAACAGGAAGTAGAAACTCAAGCCTCGCTGAAATGGCGGATGTGATCGTTCTGATAAAGGGCAAAGTGAAGGCCGAGAGGGACGAAAAGATATCTCAGCTTGCCCCCCTCGGCACAATGTTTGAGCTAACAACAATGATATTTCTGGATGCCCTTGTTGCAGAGATAATGATGAAAAAGCACCTAACTGAAAGTGATCTTGAGGCGAGGCATGCCGTGCTTGAGTGAGGTGATACTCTGAAGGAAATTATTGCAAAACTGAGCAATGCTCATGGAATAAGCGGATATGAAGATGAATTGAGGGAAATAGTAAAAAGAGAGCTTGAGGGGTGGGCTGATGAGATTAAAACAGACAGTATGGGGAACCTGATTTGCACAAAAAATGGAGGAAAACCGGAGATAATGGTTGCTGCGCACATTGATGAGATCGGCTTTGTTGTGAAGTATATTGACGAGAAGGGCTTCATAAGGGTTGCTCCAATTGGGGGCTGGTTCTCCCAGATAGCCCTTGCACAGAGAGTCGTTCTCTACGGAAAAAAGAAGATTTACGGTGTTATTGGCTGCACACCACCTCATCTTATGAAGGAGAAGGAGAGGAAGAAGGCTGTTGAGATCAAGGATATGTTCGTGGATGTTGGGGCGAGTAGCAAAGAAGAGGTTCTTGAAATGGGAATAAATGTTGGAACACCGGTTGCTCTAGATAGAGAGGTTGTTGAACTGGCGAACGGGAAGCTTACAGGAAAGGCTTTCGACAACAGAGTTGGCGTAGCTGTGATGATCGAGGCTGTGAAGAGGAGTAAAGCCGACATCACGATCCACGCTGTTGCAACTGTTCAGGAGGAGGTCGGGTTGAAGGGTGCGAGAACATCAGCCTTTGCCATTGAGCCCGATGCTGCGATAGCTGTTGACAGTTGTGTTGCTGCTGACTTTCCGGGCAGTGAAACCGCGCATATGGATATAAAGCTCGGAAAGGGGGCAGCAATTACTGTGATTGACGCTTCTGGTAGGGGTTTGATCGCATCGCCCAAAGTTCTGAGGTGGTTGACCGAGACTGCAGAGAAGCACAACATCCCATACCAGCTTGAAGTGGCGGAGGGGGGGACAACAGATGCAACCGCAATCAATCTCACAAAATCCGGAATTCCTGCTGGAGTTGTTAGCGTGCCTGCAAGATATATTCATAGCCCGGTGGAGGTCGTAGATATAAAAGATGTGGAGAGCGCTGTGGAAATAGTAGCAAAATCTCTGGAAAGTACCAAAAAATACTTTTAGAGAAAATTTTTATTCCGAGCAGCTTTAGGAATCAAAAAGACCCACAAATTTCTGAGGGGGGTGATGACTCATGAAAATCTGGGTTATTGGTGCTTACGGTATTGTCTCTACCACTGCAATGGTGGGTGCAAATGCGATAGCCAAAGATATGGCTCCAAAAACGGGTTTAGTTTCTGAGCTTCCTCCTTTTAAAGGGATTGACAAATACGCTCCATTTGAATTTGAATTTGGCGGTCATGAAGTAAGAATGTTAAAAAACGCTTTTGATGCCGCAGAAGAGCACTGGAAACTCAACAGACATTTCGAAAGGGATTTACTCGATGCAGTCAAAGAAGATCTGGAAAAAATAATTGCAAGAAAAGGCACAGCACTTAACTGCGGAACAGGAATCCAAGGCCTTGGGAGGATAGAGACGCTTGAGGATGACGGGCTTACTCTGGAAGAGATAGTCGGCAGACTGACAGAGGATATCAAGAAATTTGCCGATGATGAGACTGTGGTTATAAACGTTGCTTCCACCGAACCACTGCCAAATCTCAGCGAGGAGTATCACGGAACGTTGGAAGGGTTTGAGAGGATGATTGACGAAAATAGGAAAGAGTATGCTTCAGCAAGCATGTTATACGCCTACGCAGCCCTAAAGCTTGGACTACCATACGCGAACTTCACACCCAGTCCCGGCTCGGCCATTCCGGCTTTAAAGGAGCTTGCAGAAAAAATGGGCGTTCCACATACAGGAAATGACGGGAAAACGGGAGAGACACTTGTCAAAACGACTCTCGCACCGATGTTTGCCTATAGAAACATGGAGGTAGTGGGATGGATGAGCTACAACATCCTTGGTGACTACGATGGCAAAGTTCTCTCAGCGAGGGACAACAAGGAGAGTAAAGTTTTGAGCAAGGATAAGGTTCTGGAAAAAATGCTCGGCTACTCCCCATACAGCATTACGGAGATACAGTACTTCCCAAGCCTTGTTGACAATAAAACTGCCTTCGACTTCATACACTTCAAGGGTTTCCTCGGCAGGCTGATGAAGTTCTACTTCATCTGGGATGCCATAGATGCAATTGTCGCAGCACCTCTTATCCTTGATATTGCCAGATTTCTGCTCTTTGCCAAGAAGAAGGGTGTGAAGGGAGTTGTGAAAGAAATGGCCTTTTTCTTCAAGAGTCCAATGGATACCAATGTGATCAACACACACGAGCAGTTTGAAGAGCTGAAGAAGTGGTATTCCAAGCTCTCCTAATTTTAAAAATAAAAAAATTAGCGAACTCCGAGCAAATTTCTCGCCACAATAAGCTTTTCTATTTCCTTTGCCCCTTCGTAGATTTCAGTTATTTTCGCATCCCTGTAGAACTGGTTGATGGCATACTCATCAATGTAACCGTAACCACCGTGGAATTGGAGAGCCCAGTTGCATGTTTCAACAGCAACTTCACCAGCATACCATTTAGCCATAGCTGAGAGCATGTTGTCTGGCTTACCCTGCTCAACTTGCACAGCAGCAGCTCTGTAAACGAGTGTTCTTGCCGCCTCAATTTTTGTTGCCAGCTCAGCCAGTCTGAACTGGATGTACTGGAAGGCAGCCAACGGAACGTTGAAGGCCTTTCTCTGCCTAACATAATCCACTGCAAGCTTCAAAGCCCCCTTAGCAATCCCAACAGCCTGTGCAGCAACCCAAACTCGGGTTATGTCGAAGAACTCCATCATGTAGTAGAATCCCTTGCCCTCTTCCCCAACAAGGTTCTCCTCCGGAACCCTGACGTTGCTGAAGCTGACCTCTGCCGTGTCACTCGCCCTGATCCCCATCTTCCCCAAAATTTTTGTTGCTTTGTATCCCTCTCTGCCTGTTTCAACAATAAAGTAGCTTATTCCTCTGTGCTTGGCCTTCGGATCCATTTCTCTCGTCCTTGCAGTAACCAGCAGAAAGTCAGCTATAGATCCATTGCTGATGAACTGCTTTGTCCCGTTAATTACCCAGCTATCTCCCTCCTTAACAGCTCTTGTTTTGATATTGGCAGCATCACTGCCCGCATCTGGCTCAGTATTTGCCATACCCATTATCACTTCTCCTTTTGCCAGTTTTGGAAGCCACTTCTCCTTTTGCTCCTCACTGCCATGCAGATGCAGTATCTCAAAGCCGAATGTCGGAATGAGGCAGGCAAGCCCAAGACCGGGATTTACCGCTGAAAATTCCTCCATCACAATCATTTTCTCTATGGGCCCGTATCCACCACCGCCATACTCCTCCGGGATATCCACTGCATGAAATCCAAGTTTAGCGCACTTCTTCCAGAGTTCGAAGGGAAATTTCTCCTCTCTATCGCACTCTCTTGCCAGTTCAGGTGTGAACTCCTTTTCTGCAAATTCTCTTGCAGCCCTCCTTATATCTTCTTGCTCTTCGGTAAAGGTAAAACCGATTGCCATACTTAAAGTAAAGTTTGAATCTATATATTTTTATCTTAAGGTTCACCATGAACCCCTATTATTATTCAGCCAGAGCGATATTGAAGTTTTAACTCTGCTGAATGCTCGGATAAATGATATACCTTGCAGCCATTAGGTCGGACGGAGTGTCTATCTCTATCCACGGCAAACCTCTCGTGGACTCGTAGGAAACTTCAATTCCGGCATCAATCATTGACTGAAAAGCCTCCTCGTAAAAGACTCTTCTCCCTTTTTTGTCCATAACCAGAGCTATGTGCTCGCTCAGATCATCTACAGCATTTTGATGAACCTTCGCAATCCCTATATACTCACCGTTAGCTTCGTTCGGTGGTATCTGTTTGCTGATCTTCTTAACAGAACCATTAACGATCTTTACCTTCATCTCTTCTTCCCCAAGCTTTTTAACAGTATCAACAGATAGTGTCAAATTATCATTGGTGTTTTCGTGAAGGTAGTCGAATATCTTTGGATGAAAGAGGACATCCGAGTTCAAAATGTAAAATCCCTTCTGAACGTAATCAATGGCAAGATGCAAACTGTATATATTGTTTGTGTTTTTATAAAGATTATTATGAACGAACTTAAAGTTTAGATCGAACAGAGAAAGATATTCTCTCAACTTGTAACCCTTATGACCTGTAACCACAATTATGTCCCTTATTCCATTTCCCTCTAA
>JAPDIX010000046.1 GCA_029259345.1 Archaeoglobi archaeon | reverse complement strand
CGTTAGGGATGAACACGCGATGGTTGGCACTTCCAAAGCCTTGGAGGAGATAAGAAGGCAGAGAGGCTGGAGTGTGAAGGATCTGAACGAGGAGCTGGAGAGGAGGAGGAGGGTGCTGGAGTTTATGCTAAATCACAACATCAGAGAATTCAAGAGGGTAAGCAATATAATCCATACTTACCAGACCAAGCCGGATAAAGTTCTTGAAGCGATTTCGGAGGGGTAGTATATGTTCAAAGAAGCAAACTCGTTAACGTATCTTGGATATAGGCTGTTTGGGGAGGAAATTAGGAAAAAGGAGATGAAATACTTCGAACTTGAGAGATCTCTTAAAAAAGCCATGATTTCGATGCCACCCGAAATGTATATCGCAACCGCAAGGATGTTCTCTCTACTTTTCGGCATCATAGGAGCAGTTCTCGGATTGATTGCGGCTTTCATACTCGTAAAGTTTGTCGGAATCCCTCCATTGTTTGCAGTCCGCCTCCCAGAACCGATCGCCACCTACTGGCTAATTTACCGCCCCTTCGTCTATGCCGGAATTCTCGCCATAGTGATAACCTTGATCCTTTACTACATTGGCAATCTTATTTTCGCAATTTATCCCTCAACAGTCATAAGCGACAGGAAGAGTAAGATAGACAGGGTTCTTCCACATGCCATAACATTCATGTACTCGCTGAGCAAAGGTGGAATGAGTCTTGTACAAATTCTAAAGTCTCTTGCCGACAATTTCGAAGTTTATGGTGAAGCTTCGAGAGAGGCTTCGAGAGTACTCTGGGAGGTGGAGGGGCTTGGAAAGGACTTAAGAACGGCTCTGGCAGAAGCAGTTGAAAACTCACCCTCAGAGAACTTCAAGGAATTTCTACACGGGCTAATAACAATAATAGACAGTGGAGGAGACGTTACAAGGTATTTTGAGGAGAGGGCAGAATTCTACTTTGAAAGGGCAAGACAGGATCAGAAGGGTTTTCTTGAGTTTCTTGGTTTGATGGCCGAAACCTATATCACAGCCTTCGTAGCCGGGCCGCTTTTCCTGATAATTATCCAGACCGTTATGTCGGTCATGGGACAGACCAACGACATAGCCATTTTTGCGATAATCTACTTCGTGATTCCGATCGGCTCTTTTATGTTTGCGATGGTGATAAAGCTGCTAACTCCGGGTGAGGAGGGAGAACCTCCCAGACTCAGAGAAAGGTATGTGTATGTGAGGAGGTCTTCAGAAGTTGACGATAAGGAATTAAAATCCATTAAAAAGAAGGTGAACAGATACAAGTTGAAGAAAAAGCTCAAAAATCCTTTCAAACTAATAAGAGATAACCCCTACTACACATTTGCCTTTTCTATTCCGGTTGGGATAGTTCTTGTTGCCTACGGATTTCTCTCTAACCCGTACATACCCGGAATGGACTTAAGGAACTGGTTCTTCGCAATTGACGACTATATTTTCATAGCACTCATTGTAATTCTCGTTCCTTTTGCCATCTTTTTCGAGTGGGGGAGGAGAAATGTAAAAACATACATGCGTCTCACGCCAATTTTCTTGAACAAGCTCGCTTCTGCGAACGAGAGTGGTATGCCTATTTACAGGGCAATTAACATGATTGCCAAAACTGACACCAGTCCGCTGAAAAAGGAGATTGGCAAGATCAAATCGGATCTGGACTGGGGGGTAAGTTTAACAGATGCCCTTGTCAGATTTGCAAACAGGCTTAAGGTTTTCGAAATTTCGAGAACAATGACACTGCTCAATGAAGCACTGAAGTCAACCGGGAACGTTACAGAGGTTTTGATGATTTCAGCAAAAGATGCGACGAGCGCAGAACTTCTGAGAAGGGAAAGAATGACCAATATGTTCATGTATGTTGTCATCGTCTACATCGCCTTCTTCGTTTTCATCGGAATCGTATACATCATCTCGTCCACATTTCTTTCGACACTTGCGGAAAGTGCTGCAAAGGTTCAGGCTACAGGACAAAGTTTCTCAATGCTTCAGGGAGTAGATGTGAACCTTTACAGAAATGTGTTCATGCATGCTGCAATATTTCAGGGAATATTCGCAGGGATGGTCGCGGGAGTTATGGGTGAAGGGAGCCTGAGTGCTGGAGCGAAGCATTCGCTAATAATGCTTGTCATCGCTTACATCGGATTCAGCGTTCTCTTCGGTTTCCAGCTGATGTAACTCTTTTTTTATTTGCTCGTAAAAAAGCCTAAGAAATTCGTGTCTCTCATCTGCAATGTTTCTGGCGGTTTCTGTGTAAAGCAAATCTTTGAGTTTGAGCAACTTCTCTTCAAAATGCTTCAAGGTTTCCTCAATTCCTCTCCCCTTTTCCCCACTGTAAAGAAAAGCCCTCGCCACACCAATTGCTCCAATCGCATCGAGCTTGTCCGCATCGCTGAGCACCTTGGCTTCGAGCGTTCTCGGTTCTGTACCCGATGAAAAAGAGTGGGATTCGATAGCATGGGTTACAGCTTCAATAAACTCTTTTTTCTTCCCCGTCTTTTTAAGAATCTCTCTTGCCCTCTCAGCTGACTCAACAGCGTGGTTTTTACAGTCTCTCGCAAGATCGTGGAGCCTTGCTGCTGTGAGAACGACATCAAGGTCTGCCCCCTCCTTTTTGGCGATAAATTTCGCCAGCCTTACCACTCTCTCAACGTGTTTTTCATCATGGGATGACACGGGGGATTTTCTGATAATAACCAAAAAAATTTAATGGATTGTGCCTTAAGGATGATGATGAGTGAAGAATCCAAAATTGTGGATCTTGAGGATATAGCAGGTGTAGGACAGGAAACGGCGAGAAAATTAAGAGATGCAGGTTTTTCGACAATTGAGGCAGTTGCTGTGGCATCCCCATCTGAACTGGCAAGCGCTGCAGGAATCTCGGAAGGGAATGCTGCCAAGATTGTTCAGGCGGCAAGAAAACTCGCTGATATCGGTGGGTTTGAAAGTGGAGACAAGGTGTTTGAAAGAAGGAAAACTGTGAAGAAAATAACGACTGGTAGTAAAGACCTCAATGAGTTGCTGGGTGGGGGAGTTGAGACCCAGGCTATAACAGAGTTCTTTGGAGAGTTCGGGAGTGGTAAGACGCAGATATGCCATCAACTTGCCGTAAATGTGCAGCTTCCTGAAGAAGAGGGGGGACTGAATGGTTCTGCTGTCATTATTGACACAGAGAACACCTTCAGACCTGAGAGGATAATCCAGATGGCAGAGGCAAAGGGATTGGATGGAAATGAGGTTCTGAAAAACATCTATGTAGCACAGGCCTACAATTCAAACCATCAGATGCTGCTGGTTGATAACGCTAAGGAGCTTGCTGAGAAACTCAAAAAAGAGGGCAAACCTGTAAGGCTGATCATCGTTGACTCGCTGATGTCCCACTTTAGAGCGGAATATGTCGGCAGAGGAACTCTGGCGGATAGGCAGCAGAAACTGAACAGGCATCTGCACGATCTGATGAAGTTTGGTGAGCTCTACAATGCTGCCATCGTCGTGACAAATCAGGTTATGGCAAGACCCGATATTCTCTTCGGCGATCCAACGAAGCCTGTTGGTGGACATATTGTCGCCCACACGGCAACTTTCAGAGTTTACCTCAAGAAAAGTCAGGGAGATTTGAGAATAGCAAGATTAATTGATTCACCTCATCTTCCGGAAGGAGAGGCAATATTCAAAGTAACGGAAAGGGGCATAGAGGACGCGGAGGAAGAGCAGAAAAGAAAAAGAAAGAAAAAATAACTTCTATTAGCTCCTCAGTGTCCTCAACATCCTTGACACACTCCTGTGAATTATTTTTCAGATGGGGAAAAATTAATATAGTGTGTAAAAAGAGGGGTTGAAATTAAAAAAGGTGGTTTAAATGTTGGATGAAGGTGTAAAAACCAAAGCAGTCGAACTGGCTGAAAGCATTAAGGGTTTGGAGGAGTATAAGGAGTTTGTTGAAATGGAGAAGCTGCTTAAAGAGGATGAAGTTGCCCAAGAGTTGCTTGTTGAATTTCAGCAGAAGCAGCAGGATTTTGTGACGAAGCAGCTTTCGGGTGAGTATGATCAGGATTTACTTGGTGAGCTTACTGAATTACAGTCAAAGCTTAATGCAAGAGAGAGTGTTGTAAGGTTCATAGAATCATACAACAGGTTGCTCTCGGTGGTTGGTGAGATAGTTGATCTGATAAGCGAGAAAATCGAGCTGGATATCGGTGAAGTTTACAGAAGATGAAAATTTAAATTAAGTCACTTTTCTCAATTTTTATGCTCGAAGTGCTGATTGCATTCGCCCTTGGTATAGTTTCTGTTTTCTCACCATGTGTGCTTCCCGTATTGCCGCTAATCTTTGCCGGATCAAGGGGCAGGGCGAGGGATGCAGCATTAATAGTTATAGGACTTACTTTCAGCATGTTAGTCCTTGGTTTTACCGCATCTTTCTTTTTCAACCTCTTTTTCAGAACCTTAGCGTTGCTCTTTCTGCTTTTCTTTTCCATCATTCTTCTCTCAGAGGAACTTGAGGAAAAAATTTCCGTAGTTACATCTCGCTTTACTTCAAAGGCCTATTTAAAGACTCAATCTCTACCATCTCTCCTTTTTGGTATGCTACTCGCGTTTCTCTGGCTCCCCTGCATCCTGCCCTTTGCGGGAATTGCCCTGAGCCAGACACTCCTGTCTGAGAATCCCTTCGTAATGACCTCTTACGGACTTGGAATGGCTGTCACGATTGCTGCGGTTTTCAGAGCAGGAGAGAGGTTTGTTATAGCAAATTACAGAACAATAAAAAAGGCTGCCGGTGTTATAATCTTGCTATACCTTGCCTACTTCACGCTCTCAGGGGTGGTTTGGTGAGAGGATTTTTAATTGTTGGAAACAAGGCCCTCACTAAGCCTTTTAGCCTTAATGACCTGCCTGGAGCAGGAAGAATGGACGTTCTTTGCCGCTGCACATCTCAAGCCCTTCTCGTTTCACACGGTATAAGGAGTGATGTTGAGGTTTACCTTCTTTTACTCGGCCCACCCGAACCGCCAAAGGCTGTAATGGTTAGGGGTGGAGAAGTAAGGAGAATGTCTCCTGATGAGAGGAACATTGCTGGACACATAAGAAAGGCTCTTGGGGTTGAGTGTGGTGAAGACTGGACTGAGGTTCACTCGGGAGTTTACGTGGCGAGAAAGAGTCTTGAACGCCTGCTTGAAGAGTTAACCAATCGTTACAAGATTGTTTATCTGAAAGAAGATGGAGTTGATGTGAAAGAAGTAAATATTCCTCCTGAACCCCTTTTTGTTATAGGAGACCATCAGGGATTGACAGAAGAGCAGGAAAGGGTTGTGGAGAATCATGCAATCGCCAAGGTGAAGCTCTCCCACATCTCCTTAATGGCAGAGCAGTGCATAACCATCATCCACTATGAGCTTGACAGAAGGGCATGCTTTTTTGAAATTGCATAAAAGAAATTCCAACTTAGAAAAAAGTAATTTCAACATGTGAAAAAATTCTTATATATATTTTCATTTAACGGGTTTTCTGAAGATTGTGAAGTGAGGTGATGGCATGAGGGGAGTTTTGAAAATAAGAAGGGACGAGAAGGGTTTCACGGGACTTGAGGCAGCAATCGTGCTGATAGCGTTCGTAGTTGTTGCTGCAGTGTTCAGCTACGTCATGCTGGGAGCGGGTTTCTTCACCACACAGAAGTCAAAGAAGGTCGTTGACACCGGAGTACAGCAGGCTTCGAGCAGCCTTACGCTGGACGGGCAGTACATCTACCTGAACTGCAGCAGTCTTGCAGGTGGTAGTACTGGTTCAGACGGTCATGCGGGACTTGTGTACTTCTACGTAACCCAGACTGCTGGTGGTACCCCGGTTGACCTCAATAAGACATCTGTAGCAGTAACCACTGAGCAGGGATATCAGCAGATATTCTATAATGAAACCGGATGCGCAATGGGAACGGGCGGTTTTTACTGTCCATGGTGGTATGAGGGTGTAGTTAGTGATAATGATAATGTAGTCGAGCAGAACGAGAAGTACAAGATTTTGATAAACGTTAGCAATGATGAGGTTTGGGCTTGGGACGAGATTGGACAACTGAATCCGGGCGATGAGGTAACTATTGAAGTCCGTCCACCAATTGGTGCACCGCTGTCTGTAACCAAGACACTGCCACCGAGCTTTACGAATCTGACATATGTGTGAGGTGATGGAAAATGACGCGCAGGTTTGTTAGAGATAGGAAAGGTTTCACAGGACTTGAGGCAGCAATCGTGCTGATAGCGTTTGTCACAGTTGCGGCAGTGTTCAGCTACGTTCTGTTGGGAGCAGGCTTCTTCGCAACCCAGAAAGGTCAGGAGACAGTGCATACTGGTGTCAAGCAGGCGACGAGCAGCTTAGAGCTTGTTGGAAGCATTGTAGCATATGGAAATACAAGCTCAAACAAAATCGCAAATGTTACTTTCACCCTCCAGCTTGCTGCTGGTGGTCAGCCAATTGATCTCAACGATACCCTAATCACAGTGCTTGTTCCAGAGGAGGGTACCTACAAGGAACTGACGTATGAGGATACAAATTCTGACTTAAATAAGGCCGAAGAGTATTATGTCAGCTGGGTCTACAGCTTGGATGAATCTCCTGACGACTATCTTGAAGAATATGAGAAGGCAGAAGTCACAATTTACGTTGAACAGGCAGGCCTTAACATCGGCCCGAACCAGAACTTCATAGTTGAGGTTAAACCACCAGTAGGTGCTACCTATCCAATCGAGCTCAAGGCTCCACCAGCCATTGACAATGTGATGGTATTGCTTAGGTAAATTTTTAATATTTATTTAAATTTTTTTATGGGTGATAGAATGCGTGAGACTGTTGATCAGGCAGCGATCGATGAGATTCTTGCAAGTGCTGAAGCCGATACTCCAGAGAACAGGCTCGACAAGCTGGAAAAGGAGGTCGACGTTCTTAAGGGATCTGTAAAAAAATTGCTACTTGATTTGAGAGAGACTCTAAACAACATTGAAAACCCGTTCCAGAATCTCCAGAACCTTGCAGAGGGGGCGCTGCCCATGCACCAGCCACCCGTACAGCAAGTTCAGGTCATTCCCGCCCAGCCTCCGGAGCCTCCTCGTGAGCAGGAGGAGGCAGAGAAGGAGGAAAATGAGGTTGAGGAGGAGGCTGTAGATAAAAATGTGGAGGTGATATCTGAAGAAGAGAGTGATGTAGTGGGTGAACAGGTATATAGTGTTAAAGAAAAAAAAACGCAGCCTTTGGAAGGAAAGGTGATGGTGAAAAGGACTACGGGCGTAAAATACGATATCGTTACATTGTTCAATCTCATGGAGTGGGTCAAGGGGATGCTTGAGAAGTACACTGTGGATTCACTGCGATTGATGCTTGAGATCTTCGAGTCTGCAGGATACATCTCTGAAGAAGAGAGAGAGTTCGTGACGAAGGTTGCAGATCTCATCACGTTTAACGATGGATACGAGGATATTGTCTGGGAGCTTTACAGACTTTACAGGCTGATGAATCCTGAGGATACAAGCATGGATTCAAAGGTGCTGAGTCTGAAACTGGACAAGAGGCTGTGAGGCTGTGAGAGCGGCTGCGTTGAGGTATAGCAATGGCACGGGAGGTGATATCTACATCTATTCTGATGATAGCAACAGTAGTAGCGATTACCGCTGCCATTATGGTTATTTTGCCCGCTGTTAAAGATTTAGCCCATTCTTATACCTCAGTTTCTGGAAATCTGAACGAGAAAGTTGAAACAGATATGGAAATAATCTTCGTTAAGGTTGTTAGTGAACCAACGACTGTCAACGTTTATTTCTGGGTGAAAAATACCGGTAGCACGAAGCTGAATACCGATTTAATTCAAATGAGCGACATATTTTTAACCTCAAGCTCAGCTTACCTGCACTTCACACCATCAGATTCCGGCGTATCGTTTGCAATAGAGAACGGAGATGGAGACAACTACTGGGAAAAAGGAGAAACTTTGAGATTCTCTATTGAAAACATAGATACAGACCAAATACCACAGGACGAGTACCTGCTAACTTTCGTTCTTTACAACGGGGTTAAAGCTACCGACTACTTCTCGTGGTGATGCAGATGGGCTTTGACACTGTTGTTGCGGCTATAATGGTCACGGCAATAATTGTAGCAGTGGCGTACACTTTCCTTGCCGGATCCACAACCATTGCTGAGTATTCGATTGAGAGCTATAAAGATGCGGTACAGATGACTGGCAAGAAGCTCAGAAGTGGCATGTGTATTCTTAACATAACCTACGACAATTCAACGGGAACCGTTACAGCGTACTTCAAGAACACGGGAGAAGAGAAATATCCAAAATTCTCAGAATTTGATGCAATACTCTATGGTAAAGCCGATACCGGGGAGATGGTGGCGTTCTACCTCAATTCTACCAGCTATACCATAGTCAAGGAGCTGATCAATCCGGGCATATTTGACCCATGCGAAATTGCAAAAATGGATTCGCTCCTCACGCAGCCGCTTGCAAACGGCAGTTACATCCTGCTAATTTGCACGCCAAACGCCGTTTGTGACAGCTTTGATTTTACAATTCCATGAGGAGGTGGTTGGATGGTTGAAAGTCTTAAGGAGTTGGAGGAGGAAAAGAAAAGGAGTATCCTTTCAAGTGGAAACTCTGAGATAGATAAGAGACTCGGTGGTGGAATACCGCTCGGTTCTCTGACTCTCGTAGAGGGTGAGAACGACACTGGGAAGAGTGTTCTCTGCCAGCAGTTCGTTTATGGTGGACTTATAAGTGGTCATAACGTCGCGTATTACACAACGGAGAACACGATAAAGAGCTTTCTGAGACAGATGGAATCCCTAAGTCTTGACGTTTCGGATTTCTACGCCTGGGGGTATCTCAGAGTTTTTCCCATTCACCTTGAGGGGATAGACTGGAACACAGAGCAGATGAGAAGCATACTTAATCTCGTTGCGAATCACATCAGAGATATCAGGGAAAATATTGTCATTATTGACTCTCTTACTATGTTCACGACGTACTCCACTGAAGATGACGTCCTGGATCTTCTCACCAAGCTCAAAAACCTCTGTGACAATGGAAAGACCATCATGATTACACTTCACCAGCATGCATTCAAGGAGGATACACTCGTAAGGGTGAGGTCTGCATGCGACTGCCACCTCTTTCTCAGGAAGGAGCAGGTGGGAGAGAGGTATGTGAGCGTGCTTGAAGTGTCCAAGATACGAGGAGCAAGAAAGACTACGGGTAATATTGTCAGCTTTGAGGTCCACCCTGGATTCGGGCTTAAGATAATACCGGTCTCGGAAGCAAGGACGTAGCAGAGTATAAACGTAGCGTAGTAAAGTATAAGTAAGTTAATAGTGGTAATTGTAATAATGGGAGGGGGAGAATATGGGGAGTGACATCGAGAAGCTAGATTTCAGCCTAAAGCCAAAAGGTATGAAGCAGGGAGTGGTGGCTAACTTTCCATTCAAGCCGAGAGCGCTGGAGGAAGAACACGATCATTCCAACATCGTAACCTGCGGCATTTACAAGCTACTCCCCGACAGGATGAAGAAAGAAGTTGAGAAGAATCTCCATCTCCTTGAATACCTCCATATTATCCCCCTCGACAGAATTGGCATACCCAGGTTTGCTCCGAAGCTCGACAGGAAGAAGCATGGCAATCTGGAAAGACCGAACCTGATTTATCCAGCAGATGAGCAGATATACATCCACGTTTATCCGGACAAAAATGATATGAGGAACTTCTATATCCCCATCGAGCCAACGCTGCTGACTGGAGTTGATGAGCTGTTGAGGGAAGTCGAGATAAGGTTGGTTGACTACATTACGGACATTGAGTTCGATCCAGAGGACAATGAGGAGAAAATAAAGATTCTCAAAGAGGCTTTGAGAGAAGTCTGCGAGATCACTGATGGCAGGAGTTCTTTCATGGAGGATAGCAGGGGTGAACTGAAGCTCCTGCCTAAGTTAAAACTGAGATTCTTCAAGAACAGTAAAGATGGGTTCAGGGGTAAAATAAGGGTAACACCGCAGCAGTACAAGGCCTTGGAGTATGCTTTGATTAGGGATAAGGTTGGTCTTGGCATCCTTGAGCCCTACATAAGGGATAGATACATTGAGGATATTTCATGCAGCGGTCTTGGGCCAATATTTATTGAACACAAGATATTCAAGGGGTTGAAGAGTGTTATAGAGTTTAGGGATGAAGAAACTCTCAACAAGTTCATAATAAGGCTTGCAGAGAGAATAGGGAAGCCAGTAACGTACAAGGATCCAATAGTTGATGCAACTCTACCAGATGGGAGCAGAATTAACATTGTCTATGGAAGCGACATAAGCAAGAATGGGAGCAACTTCACGATCAGAAAGTTTAACGAGACTCCATTCAGCGTTCTGCAGCTCATAGAGTTTGGTTCTCTTGACTACATGATTGCCGGCTACCTCTGGCTGCTGATCAGCGAGGGCATGAGCGGGTTCATCTGTGGTGAAACAGCGAGCGGTAAAACCACTTTGCTCAATGCGATTACGGCCTTCATCCGACCTGAAGCCAAAGTTGTTTCGATTGAAGATACTCCCGAACTGCAGGTTCCCCACAGGAACTGGACGAGAGAGGTTACGAGAGGATCTACAAGAGCTGGCAGTATTGGAGAGGGGGGAGGGAGTGATGTCACAATGTTCGACCTGCTGAAGGCTGCCTTGAGGCAGAGACCTAACTACATCCTGGTTGGTGAGATCAGAGGTGTTGAGGGCAACATCGCCTTCCAGGCCATGCAGACAGGACATCCTGTGATGTCAACATTCCATGCTGCAACGGTTGAGAAACTCATTCAGAGGCTGACAACTGAACCCATCAGCGTTCCCAAAACCTTCATAGACAACCTGAACTTTGTGGTCATTCAGAGTGCTGTTAGAAGACCGGACGGGAAGCTTGTCAGAAGAGTTCTGAGTGTGAGTGAAATAGTAGGCTATAATCCGCAGAAGGGGGGAGTGTCCTTCATTGAGGTTTTCCAGTGGGATCCCGTTACAGATACATTCGTTTTTACAGGATTCGGAAGCTCCTATCTCTTAGAGCAGAAGATTGCCACGAGACTCGGTATTCCTCCGAGCAAGAAGAGGCTTATCTATGATGAGGTTGAAAAGAGAGCAAAGGTAATCAAAAAGCTGCACGAGCAGGGAATTACCGATTTCTATGAGTTCTTCAAGACGATATCGAAGATATACAAGAGCGGATTGCTGAGTGTTAAAGTTTAGGTGATGGAGATGGAGTTCAAGACGACAAAAGTTCCAAAGATATTAACCGGACAAAAATTCGGAAAATTGCCAGCCTTAGGTCGCATTCTGGATATTCTCAGGAGTTCAGGTAAGGAACTTCTAATGGATAATGACCTACTATTCATGCTGACCTACATGGCTTCTTTATCCACTGCAAACTTGAGTAGAGACAAGATTTTCGAGATGGCTTCAGAAAAGGAAGAGTATGCTCCGAGCAAGTATTTCAGAAGGGTAAGAGACTTAACCCAGAAATGGCACTATGACTACGCCACAGCCTGTGAACTGGTTGCAGAGAAGATCAAGCATGAGAGGTTGAAAAAGCTGTTCAACAGACTTTCAAATGCGATAGCAGCAGGAGAGCCGGACGATGAGTTCCTCGAAAGGGAGTGGAGAACATTCAAAACAGTAAGAAAGGATGAGTACGAGCGAAACCTCGAAAGTCTGAGAAAATGGAGCGATGCTTACACATCCCTTCTTGTTTCGGCATCGCTGATATCGGTTGTGGTTCTGCTTTCGGTGGTCATATACAGTACAGGTGACCCAGGAATGACTTTAATTGCCTCCGCTTTTGGAAACTTCGCGATTGCCATGTTTGGAGTTTTTATGCTCTTCAAAGCAGTTCCCAAAGATAGAAAGGTTCATGAGATGAGGATTAAGTCAAAAGAGCAGGTTACGATCTCACGACTTGCTCCAGTACTGTTCCCGATCTCTTTAATGGTGATTACATTCTTTTCAATCCTACCAACCGTGTTTAATCTCGAAACAGGAATTTTGAATCTCGGATTGCTACAAGGGGCGGATTACAGGGGGCTGGGATTCCTTCTAGCAGGGATTTTACTCCTACCGATCGGATATCTGGCGAGGGTTGATGATATTAAGGTCAGCAGAAGGGATGAAGCCTTTACGTCCTTTATTCGAAGTCTTGGAGCGATAAAGGCTGGTGCGGGTGTTTCAGTGGCTGAGGCGTTGAGCAGAATTGACCAGAAAAATCTTGGAGAGCTTAAAGAACTCGTGATGCAGCTTTACAGGAGGCTTTCAATGGGTCTGGATCCAGGATTTTCATGGGAAAAATTTGTTGGCGAGAGCGGGAGCTACCTAATCTCAAAACTGACGGCGATATTTGTTGATGCAACCGATCTCGGCGGTGATGCTGACGTCGTTGGAGAGATTGTCTCATCATCAAACCTGGAGATGGTTCTGCTGAGGTTAAAGAGAGATTTAATATCCTCGGGATTTGTAAACCTAATAATTCCGCTCCACATCGCCATGGTTTCTCTCGTTCTGTTCGTAACCCAAATACTCGCCATATTCTCGGAATACATCTCAAATCTTTTCGCCACCCAACTTGGAGGTGTTGGCACTGGAGAGGTGTTCAGCAAAGTTCCCGGTGGGTTGCAGGGGTTGAACATAGGGATATTCTCAGGAATACCCGTTGATCTCCTCAACCAGTACTCGCTTATGATAATAGTTTCTCTGACATTTGCGAATACTCTTTCAGCCAACATCGTTAAGGGTGGAGGAAAATACCTTTATCTGTACTATGCAGTAATTTTCCTGTTTTTGTCAGGAATTTTAATACTTGTCGTTCCGTCAGCCGTCAAATGGGCGTTTACTCTACCCTCATTTATGGAGACATGAGGAGGTGAGAGGATATGATCGAGTTGGTAGTCGGTATTGTTTTCGCAGCAATCATTCTGGCTCTGCCGTATATATACGACAAGATGGGTATTGATGTGTTGAAGAGACTGAAAATGCCGAAACTCAGTTTTTCGAGAAAAAAAGAGGTTGAGGAAAAGTTAAAGGAAGTGGATGAAAAACTGGAGGAAGTTGTATCATCTGGAGTTAGTAAGAGGGAAGAAATAGAGAGTAAAGTAGTGGAGAAAATAGTCCCACTGGACGATGCTGCTAAGACTGTGCAGATAGACGAAAATCTGCTTGAAGAAATGGAAACTGCAAGCACTCTCGAACCAGAACTTCCAGAAACTGAAAGTGAAGAAACAACAAATCTTCCTGATATTCCTGAACTTCCGGAACTAAACTATGACCTTGATGTGGATGTTGGTGGCTTGGAGAACGAAATAAAGCTTGAACCAGAGAGTGAAGATGAGGAGGAAGAGGAGGTAGAGGAAGTAGATTTTGATGAAGAGGATGATCTTATTTCAAGCATAGCAAAAGAGGTTGAAATAAAGGAAGAGGAGGAACTAGACCTTCTTAGGGATATGAAGGGACAGAAGTTCTCAGCAGAAGAACTTAAAAAAGAGCTTGAAGAGGCGCTTCAGCGATTGAAAGCTCTGCAGGGGTGAGATGATGTGCAGCGAAGTTTAAACCGAATAAATGACCTTCTTTTTACGGCATTTACTTTTTCAAGCAATGTGTGGATGTTTAACAGCAGAGAGAAGATGCTAGATTTTTTCTGCGATCAAGTATTTGAAAATGAAAGCTGCACAGCTATTGTTGTTTCTGGTAAAACGGGTTGAACACTATCGCATGGGCGAAAACGTTATGAGTTGCGGATACTTGAGGTATCGTCCGAAAGTATTCAACATAGTGTACACAAAAAAAGTTGTGATTGTAAAAGGGTAGAGCACAAGTACCTTATCACCTTGCCACTCTTGGGAAGACTCTTTCTGTGCGTATGTATTATCTAAGAGAGGCTGACGAAGAGACAATTCAGATGCTGAAGGATATGGTTCTCGTTCTTTCAAGGGCAATCGAATATCTTGAAATGTGGCTATCTTCTCAAGATCAATAAAACTATAGCAGCAACAAGCATACCTGCATAAAAGTTTATTACATATGTTCTTCTAAAGTGATTTCACTTTTGTATTTTCTTATTAGGAATTTTACTCTATAAAGAAAATTTTATTTTTTATTTCAACAACCAACAATTGGGTGGTATCATGGGTGGTGAGATTATGAGTTTATTATTATCTACTACTATAGCAGTTCAGCAAGTTAGCATGGCAATGGAGAGGATGAACAAAATCGCAACAGAAACACTTCAGATAATCTTAGAGAACTTTAAGGTGTTTGACTCTGAAGGTGTGGATGTGTATGAGAGCTATGTAGAGACAATGGCGAATGGTGGGAGTATGGAAAATAATTCCCTTTTTGTGAGGTGATGCACAATGCATGGCGAGTCCGTTCAGGTAAGGGGGGGTGATACGGTTCAGGTAATAGTGTTCAATCTTGGGGATGAGAGATATGGTGTGGATATATCTCAGGTGAGGGAGATCATTCGTCCCTCTCAGATAACCAGAATTCCCAACGCTCCAGATTATGTTGAAGGTGTGATCAATCTCAGAGGGCAAATCACGACCATCATCAACCTCAGGAAACGCTTCGGAATGAGGCCAAAGCCAATTGACAACAATACAAGAATTATCGTGGTAGAGTTCGATAATGCTGTAATTGGGATGATGGTGGACACAGTTAATGAAGTCAAATATCTTTCTACAGCAGACATCGAGGACTTGCCGAGTATAATAACCGCTAGGGAGGAGGCAAAATTCCTTAAAGGAGTGGGGAAGCTTCCAGACGGGCTATTAATAATGATTGATCTGAACAAGGTGTTGAGTGAGGATGAGGTAGAGAGGTTGAGGTAGGAAGAGGCAGGCTATGAGTGACAAGGACAATGTATTGCTCAAAGTACCAGCAGAATACTTTGATGGCGGATGGAAGAAGGGAGAGGTAGCTATAACCAAAACCTCAATATCGTTCGCCGGAACGACGATCCAGTTCAAGGAGATCCAAGACCTTGAGAAGCTGAAATACGAGGGCAAGGATGCGGTGAGAATCAAGAAAGATAACAAGAACTATTATGTGGCCTTTGGAAAGAGTCAGGATCAGATTTTCAGATATCTGACATTCAATCTAAAATCAGACAGATTTGCAGTGTACTTCCTCTCTCCCGCCACACGTGGTGGAGTTGTTGTGAGAGACAGCAGGTGGGACAAGGGATACCTCAGCATAACTGACGAAGCCCTGTGGTTACTGTCATCCTCAAAACAGATCAGGATCTCAATTGACAACTTGGGTTCAGTGGAAAAGGACATCAGAGCCATAGGAAAGAAGCAAAGGGTCGTGCTTGTGATAACGCACGTTGAAAACGGAGAGGTGATTACAAGCTTTGTTCTGTGTCCAGAAACAACTCTCGAAATGCTGCAAAACTACATCCAGAACATCATAGACCAGAACAAACCAAAAGACGGGATTTCTGAGATTGAGGAGCAGATACTAACAATGGTATATACTGGAGTTGACTCGGTGAGTGTAGAGTCGATTCTCGGCATAACTACGGATGAGCTGAACAAACTCTACGATAAGCTCGTAGATATGGGTTTGGCGAGAGTTGTGAAGATAAGAAAGGAAATCGAGCTCACGCCAAAAGGTGTGGCTCTCGTAAATGATATTATGAAAAAAGCTGCTGTGAGGTGATGTAGAATGCCGAAGGTCTTGATTGTGGATGATACGGCCTTTATGAGGAAACTTTTGAGGAATATATTGTTTTCGGGAGGTTTTGATATAGTGGGAGAGGCTGAGAATGGAAAGCAGGCAGTTGAGCTTTACAAACAGCTCAAGCCGGACATAGTGACCATGGACATTGTGATGCCAGAAATGAACGGAATTGAGGCACTAAAGGAGATAAAGAAGATGGATCCTAATGCAAAGGTTGTGATGTGCACTGCTGTGGGACAGGAGCAGATGGTGAAGGCGGCAATCAAGCTTGGGGCGAGAGGATACATAGTAAAGCCATTTCAGGCTCCGAAGGTGATTGAGGAGCTTAAGAAGGTTGCTGGATTGAGTTAGCCATGAGGGTTCTTGTAGTTGACGACTCGGCTTTGGTCAGGATGGCAGTCAGCAATATACTGGCTAAAGCAGGGATAGAGGTAGTTGGTACCGCAAAGAATGGAAAGGAAGCAGTCGAGAAAACTTTGAAGCTGAATCCTGATGTTATAACCTTAGACATAATGATGCCGGTTATGGACGGGCTCACAGCCTTGAAAATGATAATGGAAAAGAAACCCACACCGGTCATAATGCTCAGCACTCTTACAACTGAAGGAGCAAGAGAAACGCTTGAAGCACTGAAACTCGGTGCCGTTGATTTCGTTACAAAGCCAAGTGGTCCACTTGTTGATCTTTCATCCATTGAAAAAGAACTTGTGACCAAAGTCAAGATAGTTGCAGGAACATCTCCAAACCTCATGCGAATTCATAATCTCAAGAAGCTGAAGCTTGATGTCGTGAGAGGCAGTTGGGGGGTAAAGACAAAGGATGTCTGCGTTTTAATAGGCTCGTCCACTGGCGGACCTTCAGCCTTGGAAATGATAATCCCCAGGCTGCCTGCAGACATTCCGGCACCGATCTTTGTGGTTCAGCACATGCCACCTGACTTCACACAGCAACTTGCCGAGAGACTCAATAGTATCTCCGAAGTCGAAGTTAAAGAGGCTGAAAACAACGAGAGAGTTAAGGATGGTGTCGTTTACATCGCACCCGGCGGTTATCACATGAAGGTCAGAAGAGCCGCCAACGTTGTTAGAATAAAGATTGTTGATGGGGAGCCAGTCAATGCAGTGAAACCCTCGGTTGATGTAACCGCAGATTCGGTTGTTCAGGCCTACGGTGGCAACGTCGTTGGAGTTATACTGACCGGAATGGGCGAAGATGGGGCATACGGTATGAAGATGATAAAGGACAGGGGAGGGTTGACAATAGCATGCAGCGAAGATACGTGCGTTGTTTTTGGTATGCCAAAGGCTGCGATAGAGATCGGCGGCATAGTATCAGTCAAACCTGTTTTTGAAATTGCTGAGGAAGTAGTCAGATTTCTGGAGGTGAAGTTGAATGGAGAGTGATATGGAGGAGTATAGGCAAGAGTTCATACAGGAGGCAAGAGAGTATCTTGATCTGATGAACCAGAACTTCATTAAACTTGAAAATGGAGATTTAAATGCTATAAACGAGATATTTAGAGTAGCCCACACCATAAAGGGAATGGCTGGTTTTATGGGCTACAAAAACCTTGAAGAGCTATGCCACAAGCTCGAAAGTGCGATGGGTAGGGTTAGAGACGGGGAAATCGAAATCACGAGTGATGTTGTTGATGTCATGCTAAAAGCGGTGGATGCGATTGAAGAGACAATCAACAAGATAGAAGAGGAGAACAGTGATGACGTTGATGTATCCGAAATTATCAACGCTCTTGGTGAATTCATGCAGGAAGGAAAAGATGAAAAAGAGATGAAAGAGGTCGATTTAAGTAAGGAAAGTTTTGAAGGTGCTAACGTAAGAGTTGACGTGTACCTGAGTGAAGACTGTATAATGAAGAGTGTTAGAGCAGCTCTTGTTGTCGAAAATTTGAGTGAAGTTTCTGAGATTTTAACTGTCATCCCTGATGAAAATGATATGGAGAAGGAAGATTTTGACGGTCATTTTGTTGTATTTATAAAAACATCAGACATCAATAAGATCGAAGAAGTGATGAGCAAAGTAGCTGAAGTTGATAAATTCGAGATCTCCCCACTTGAGCAAAAAAGTGAGGACAAAGCGGAGCAAAAAGAGGTTGAAACAGAAGTGGAAAACAAAGAAAAAGACAGGAGCAAAGTTGTCAAAGATGGTGTGAAAAAGGATGTTAAGAAGGACAAAAAGCTTGAGAGCATCAGGGTCAACATAGCCCAGCTTGATACCATAATGAACCTCGTTGGTGAGCTTGTCATAAGCAAGGGAAGACTTTTGCAAATTGCAAGCGAATACGATATTCCTGAGCTAAAAGAGGCGGTATCCATTATGGACAAATCCATTACGAGCCTTCAGGACGAGGTAATGCAGATAAGAATGGTGAAGGTTGAGAGAATCTTCAACAAATTCCCAAGGATGGTTAGGGACTTGGCAAGGAAGCTCGGCAAGAAGGTTGAATTCGTAATGGAAGGGCTCGATACAGAGCTTGACAGAACAGTTCTCGATGAAATCAGTGACCCACTCGTTCATCTTGTGAGAAACGCAGTTGATCACGGTATAGAAACTCCCGAAGAAAGAGTTGCAGCAGGAAAGAGCGAAACTGGAAGAATAAGGCTTGCTGCTTGGAGAGAGAAGAACAATATTATAATTGAGCTTGAAGATGACGGAAAGGGCTTGGATGTGGAGAAGATCAAGCAGAAAGCAATAGAAAGAGGCATAGTAACTCAAACTGAGGCAGATTCGATGAGTGAGGATGAACTCAAGATGCTGATATTCGCTCCTGGCTTCTCAACTAAGGATAATGCAACGGAGATATCAGGCAGAGGTGTTGGAATGGATGTAGTTAAGACGACAGTGGAGAGACTTGGAGGTAGCGTAAGAATAAGCTCGAAGAGGGGAGAGGGAACAAGGATAAGAATACATCTGCCACCCACGGTTGCTATAATTAAATCGCTGCTCGTCAAAGTAGGAGATGAGACTTATGCTATCCCAATCTCCAGCGTAGTGGAGGCGTTGTATGTCACCGATGAGAACTGGAAGGTAATTCACGGAAATCCATTTTTAATCGTTCGTGGAAAGCTTGTTCCAGCATTCAAGCTTAGAGAACTTTTCAACGTTGTGAATGGCAAACCTGAAAGGGAGGTGGGGATTATTGTTGAGAAAGAGAGTGAGAAATATGCTTTGATAGCGGACACCATAGCGGAGCAGCAGGAAATTGTTATAAAACCCCTTACAGGCTATCTCGCCAAAATAAAGGGGTTTAGCGGTGTGACAATTCTTGGAGATGGGAGGGTTGTGCCCATTATTGATATTTCAAGTTTGTTAGGAGGTGATAGGCTTGCATAGTATTGAGGATTTGGGCGAAATAGAACTTGACGCCCTTAGGGAGCTGGGAAATATAGGTGTTGGGATGGCTGCAACGTCTCTCTCACAAATGCTCGGCAAGGTCATTGAAATGTCTGTACCAGTGGTCAAGGTGGTTAAAGTTCAGGAACTCCACAACGTGATTGATGTGGACAAGATTGTCGCGGGGGTTGTTACAGGCCTTGATGACGTCGATGATGGGCAGGCAGGATTTCTGTACATCAACTTTCCAGAACAATCTTCGCTCAAGCTTGCAGAAGCACTTCTTGGAGATACGAGCGATGAGGAGATGGTTGATTCAACACTGATGGAGATTGGAAATATTCTTTCATCAGCTTTCTGCGATGCTACGGCTGAGATGTTGAATAAAATTCTGATTCCAACTCCACCGAGTTTCGCAAAAGATATCGCAATCGCTGTCGTAGATGCAATAGTTTCCCAGCTTGCTGAGAAAAGTGACTATGTCGTAATCTTTGAAACGAAGCTTGAAGAGAATGAGAATGAGATTGAGATTTTCGTGATGCTATTTCCAAATGAGAAATTCGTGGAATACATCTTCCAGCTCCTCGGAATGGTGGAATGATGCAAAATGAGGTCTTGGTGGGCATCGGTGAATTCAGGGTGGCTAAGAGAGCTGTGCTGAAAACCGTGGGGCTTGGTTCCTGTATAGGTATTGCCCTCTATGATCCAGTAGTGAAGGTAGGGGGACTTGCCCATGTAATGCTCCCTCAATCCAATGGAACCAAGAGAAGTGCAAAGTATGCTGATCAAGCTGTTGAAATGATGATTGAAGCTATGGAGAGGCTTGGAGGAAAGAGAGACAGAGTGGTTGCGAAGATGGCTGGAGGGGCGCAGATATTCAAACACATGACGATGGACATGCTGAGGATTGGTGATAGAAATGTGGAGGCTATCACTTCGGTACTGGATGACTTTGGTATACGGCTGGTTTCCAAAGATTTAGGGGGAGATCAGGGCAGAACCGTCTATTTTTTTACGAACGATGGGAGAATGCTTGTTAGGTATAGCAGAGGTGGTGAACTGTGGATTTAGCTTTCAAAAGCCTGATTGATCTTGTGAGCAGAGAATCAGGAATAGACCTAACAAAATACAGAGAAGGATATCTCAGAAGACGAATCGAATTAAGGATGAAAATGCTCGGCTTAAGAGATTATGGAGAATATCTCAGGTTGCTTAGGAATGATGGAGATGGAGAGGTCCAAAAGCTGGTAAACACGATAACAATAAACGTCACGGAGTTCATGAGGGACAAAACACCCTTTGAGTTTTTAATGAAGAATATACTGCCAGAGATAGCAAGCAGAAAAAAGAGAGTTAATAGCAACATAATTCGTTTCTGGAGTGCTGGATGTTCGTGCGGTGAAGAGCCATATAGTATAGCTATATGTGCTCTTGAAGTTCTGGGGGAGGAGTGGCTTATCTCCATCTACGCCACAGACATTGATGATACCTGTCTTGAGATGGCGAGAGATGGGTTTTACAGACCTGTTCAGCTTAAGAATCTGAGCAAGATGCTTATCAACAAATACTTCGATAAAGAAGGAGATGGATATCGGGTAAAGAATTTTCTGAAGAAGCACATCAGATTCAAAAAACACGATTTAACAACAGAAGGTCCGGTGTCGAGGTATCTGGATGTAGTTTTCTGTCGAAACGTGATGATCTATTTCAGTGAGCAGCAGAAGGCCAAGGCTGTTAATGACTTTTACAACGCCCTTGTTGAAGGAGGATACCTGATAATAGGTAAAAGTGAAACCCTTCCCGCTGGGTTTAAGGATAAATTCGAGTGCGTTAGTTTAAGGGAAAAAATTTATAAAAAAATTTGAATTAATTTTTATTATACCGCCAACGTGAGTATCATATCTTAATTTCCAGACATCCAGAGTAAAAAAGGCTAAACTAAAAAATTAATTCATCAAGGTGCAAAACTGGATACCCCTCTTTCTTCAGTTTATTTGATATAGACTCGTCGGCCGTTATGTAAACATCTCCCAATGAGAGAGCAAGAATAACGCAGGTCGCAGGTGGAAAATTTAAGTTCAGTGCTTTGGAAAGTTTGGCAGCTTTTGAAAGCTGATCAGAGCTCATTTTTGTCGTTATGTGGTCCAGGAATCTGATGGCGAGTGGTAACAATTCTTGAAGAAGTTCAGAGTCTATGTCCTCATTTTTGCTGAGATTATCACATACCTCGAATTTGACAGCTTCAGACGTTCTGAGTCTAATTTCTCCACTTGTCACTTTTTCCAAGATATTCTGATAAATATCACTACCAAACAAAATTTCAACGACAGCAGATGCATCAACTATCATGTTTTACCTCCAGGACGAATTTTTAAAGCCTCGATTTCTGACAAAATAGCTCTCATTTCTTCAAGCCTAAGCTTTTCCTCTATTTTTTTCCTCAGATACTCACTCCAATTAATGTTTATCTTGTCCATTTCCGATTTAAGGTATTCAGGAATCCTGAAGGAGATTATCACATCCTTTCTTTCCCTGTTCATGTTAATTTATTCTCCGGATTTTTTAAATGTTTTTGTTTATACATAATGAATTACTTTTTGAAATGCATCAAAAGTAAAATTTATGACCTTGTAGTCAATACAAATTAGTACAACAAGCAGAGATGATCGAAATGATGGGGGTGTGTGAACTCAACGGAAAGATGGATGTGTATAAAACGGTAACCCATCCCGGTTCACTTAAAATTCTTATAATCTTACGTAAAACTCCAGCGGGTTTCAGTGAGCTGATGTTCGAGTCGAGGCTCAGTCCGAGTGTCCTTAGCAGATTGCTGAAATCTTTGTCCAGCTACGATATAATCGAAAAAGAAAATAATAATTATGTCCTGACACCGAGGGGTGATCGGATACTGCGTATTTTATTAGAAGTGTTAAATGAAGTTCAGGATGTGGAGGAGGGCTGAAGCTCTGTAGTGCCCCTCCTGATAATTCCAAAGAAAAGCTTCAGTATTGAGATGCTTAAAGGTTTAATTAGTTATCCTCTGTTCATCTTTAACTCCAGGAACGTAGAAAGGGAGATGAAGAGGTATAAGCTGTAAAAAGGTTATTTTAAGGATTAAAGCTAAATCTGAAGAGTTTAAGGCTATAGTAGAGAACATAATAAACTGGGGAAAGAAGCGTTTAGTTTGAAGGATTTGCACTGTTATGATTACGAGCCGATTAAAAATAGGTATTCTATTTCTGTCCTGCTGACGGGGATGACGATTAAGCTGGGTTTCAGTGAAAAGAGGGTTATTCAGAGGTCGCACGTTCGCAGAACGGCGCGCCGTCACAAAGTGACGTGCGTATCAGAGTGGTGATGTTGGGAAGACCATAGATTTTTATAATTCCTTTCTGACAACTTCTAAAATGTAATTTGTTTTATGTAGGAAATAATTATATACGAGATTCAAGAAAGTAATCTATAATCGAAATTTAAAAAAAGAATACGGGGGTGGTAATATGAGCTCGGAAGTTCTGGAAATGGGGCATGAAGACCACCACAGGCAGTATTTGATCCAGTTGGAGCATGCTCTGAAGGAGATAATATCAGGAAACTGGGACGTCAGACTTGAAAAGGTTAAAGATGGAGATTATGCAAGAATTTTTGAGCTTGTAAACACCCTTGCAGCAGATCTCGGAAGTGTGTTTAAGGAGACAGTTAAGGCTATGAAGGAGACTGAGAATCTGGCTAAGGAAAACATGGAGGCGATAAACCAGTTAAATGCTGGAATGCAGCAGATAAGCTCAGCCTCCCAGCAAATAGCCACCGGAGCAGAGAATTTATCGAGATTGTCGAACAGCTCACACGCTCTGGTTAAGGAGACCATGGATTTGTTTGAAGTGCTCAACTCAAACATAGGTGAGTCGAGCAAGTATGCAAACAACGCCATGGAGTACGCTGGAAAGTCGAGAGAAAGTGGGGAGGCGGCCATCAACAAGCTTCAGGAAGTGATGAACGAAATTGATGTTGCAGGGCAAATTGTCGAGGATCTGAACGAGACCGTCAAAAACATTGGCAAAGTAACGGAGAGGATAAAGTCCATTGCAGACCAGACCAACCTCCTCGCTTTGAATGCAGCCATAGAGGCTGCGAGGGCTGGAGAGCACGGAAGGGGGTTTGCTGTTGTTGCAGATGAAATTAGAAAGCTTGCAGAGGAGAGCAGGAAGAGCACCGACGAGATTGCTGAGATAGTTGCAAGCGTTACAGAGGCAACTCAGAGAGTTATAGATGCTGTAAGAAAGGTGAAAACAGAATCAAATGAAGGTGGAGAGAGGATTAATGAGGCTCTGAAAATGTCTGAAGAAATAGGGAAGATGGTGGCTGAAATAGACAGAATGCTCAACGATATAGCTGCAGAATCTCAGAGGGGAATTGAGAAACTCGAAGCTCTCGTGAAGAATATCGAGGAGGTTGCTTCAACTGCCGAAGAGTCTGCTGCTGCGAGTGAAGAGTCCTCTGCAGCAATAGAGGAGCAGACCGCTGCGGTTCAGCAGATAGCCAACGGGTCTGAAAGATTGCTACAGATGGCACAGGATAATCTGGAAGTGTTGGTAAAGAGATTTAGAGATCTCTCTTAATTTTTTAAGGTGGTGACAATGCTCCAGATGGACTTTCAGAATTCCACGATACAGGTAGTAATCTTCAACCTCGACAACGAGAGATACGGAGTCGAGACATCTCAGGTCAAGGAGATAATCAGGGTTGAGGAGATAACAGCCATACCAAACGCTCCAGAGTTCATAGAGGGAGTCATAAACCTGAGAGGGCAGATAACCACCATCGTCAACCTCAGAAAGCGCTTCGGAATGGAGCCAAAGCCCATAGACAACGACACGCGAATAATAGTGTTTGAGCACAACGGGAGCATAATAGGCATGATGGTTGATACTGTGACAGAGGTGAAATACCTCTCGAAGGAAAACATAGATGAACTTCCAGGGATTATCACATCAAGAGCGGAATCGAAATTCCTCAGAGGTGTTGGGAAGCTACCAGATGGACTGCTAATCCTGATTGATCTGGGTAAGGTGCTGAGTGAGGAAGAGCTACTGATGACTGAAGAGCTATCGGCGACTGCTTAGTAATTTTTTATTATATTTAAGTGATAAAATTCAAGACAGTTTTGTATAGGCTATGGGCTAATGGAGAGAATGGATGGTTAACACTACAAAAGTTCCACTCTCAATGAAGATATACTTATTTATTTGTTATCGTCTTTCAGGATGAACTCTATTTAATAGGGGACTAAAAAATCGGTGCTGTTACATCTTCCTTGGAAATTAAAAAGGGCAGGGATTCAACCCCACCCATGCAGCTGCAAATAGAAATTCCACTACAGCTAACAATAGACATCCAGAATAAAAAGATTCCCATTCAGGAGCTGACATCTGCTTTAAAGGGAATTGAAGCTGCAATTCTGGGAAGAGTTCTGGAGGAAATAGACAGCGTTCTGATCTCCTCAATGCAGAAAGGATACGGAAAAAACGATTACCACAAGCACAGCAAGGAAGAGAGGACGATTGTAACGCAGCTTGGAAAGACAACCTTCAGCGTTACAAGAGTCAAGGAAAAATCGAGTGGCAGAACTTTCTGCCCTCTCTATAACCTGATAGAATTCGATGAGAGAAGGCTATATCAACCAGACATAGCTGCAATAGCTGTCGATTATGCTTTATCCATGCTAAAGGAATCAAGGCAGAGACTTGAGAGAATAACAGAGTCTCCATCCCATCTCACGATATGGAGGAGGGTGCAGGAGCTTGGAATGGAAGGAGAAAAAGAATCGTTTGAATACGAAAGCTTCGTTTCAGCTGATGGAACAAAGCTCCATGTTAATCCCAACTCTGGTTCAGGAAAGCTCGATGTAAAGGTTATCGCTGGAAGAAGTGTCATCGTTGGAGTCAACGAAGGCTATAGGGAAATGAAGGAGAATCACGACATCAAAGCAGCAGTCGTAGGAGATGCCGACAAAGACCTCAGCTGCTTTGAAGAAAGGCAGATCGACTTGATTCACGTCTGGAGAGAAGTTAACTACAAGCTATGGCAGCATGGAGTTGACCTCGAAACGAGAAAGAGGTATGTGAATGAAGTTAAAGGGATTTTGCTGAGGCTTAAGAACTCTCTTGACAAGTCAGATCTAAAGAGCAGAATTAAGAAAGCAGAGAAGGCTCTGAGTGAATTTGCTGAGGAGATGGAATCGAAAGGTTATTGGAGGGTTTCAAGGTTCTTCAAAAGGCATATGAAGAACATTCTTTTGTTTGCATACAAGAGGCTTGAAGGGATAGCAATTCCTTGGCACAACAACTGGATGGAGAGGTTAATGGGCGAGATAGCGAAGAGGATGAAGAATAAATGGATGTCTTGGAGTGTTAGAGGTGCCAGAAATCTGCTGAATTTGCTGCTGAGAAGGTATGCTGAAAGGGAGAGGTATGAGTCGTTTATTCGGGAGTTAGTTGGTAAGGGTTATATGGTGGAGGTGAAATTCCAAGTATGATGAAACAGGGCCAAAAAATCTTGTTGAGGGATTTTGGCACTTTGAGTTGAACATAAGCTCTGTAAAAACTCATGTGACTTCAAAACACTCAGACGTGTTACAGCCTTTATACGTCTCCGCTTGTCAGGCGTTGAGCAGAATTGGCCAGAAAATCTTGGATTTAATCTCAACCATTGCAAGGGAAGTTGAAATAAAGGAAGAGGAGGAACTAGACCTTCTTAGGGATATGAAGGGACAGAAATTCTCAGCTGAGGAGCTTGAAAGGGAACTTCAAGAGACAATCCAGAGGTTTAAGACTCTGGCGGGGAGGGAGACGTGAATACATGATAATACTGGCTACATCCACCTGCAAACTCTTCTTTCAATGCTCTCCACAATAACATATAGGATGAAGCCGAGAAGAGCCATTGTGGTTATTGCCGCATACATCATCTTGTAATCCGCCCTGCTCCAGGAGTCGATTATCAAATACCCCAACCCGCTCGTCGTGGCAAAGCTTTCGGCAAAGAATAAAACTGCTATCGCAGTCCCTATGCTTATTCTTAAAGCTGTCATGATTTTTGGCATGACTGCTGGAATAATGACATGTCTGTAAATGTCGAGCTTTGAAGCTCCCAGTGACAAGATTGAGTATATATAGTAATCGCTCACCTGCTTTGCCGCGTCTCTGGTCGTGACTGCAATCTGGAAGAAAAGAATGGTTGCGATGAGCAGAACTCTCGAAAGGTCACCTATTCCGAAAATGAGGATGTAAAGGGGGAGAAGAACTATATGTGGGATGGGGTAGAGAAGGTAGATTACTGGGGAGATTGCAGTATCAACGATCTTCTCACGGCTGAATATCCCAGCAGGAAACGCGAGAGAAAGGGCTAGGGCAAGAGAGTAGATAACTCTAAGTAAACTCATCGCTGTGTGGCTTAATAGCCCTCTGCGAGATAGCATCAGAGCCAGCACGTCAATTGGGTTTGGTAGAGCTGGATTACTAATTAAGTAGCTTGCAACTTCCCACAGAAGGAGAAGGGAGAGCAGAGTTATCAGGTAGCCCTTATAATTCGTCTCAGAAGCTTGCATCTTTCAAAAAACACCTCTTCGTGCCTGTAACTTTCATCTCCAACCTCTTTATTCTCCACAACCGCCTTAATCTTCCCTGGTCTTTCTGTCAGAACCACTATCTTTTTTCCCAGAAACACCGCCTCCTCTATACTGTGCGTCACCAGAACCATTGTTGTTCCTGTTTCTTTCCAGAGCTTGAGAAGGAAGTTTTGCATTTCCTCTCTCGACAGAGCATCGAGCGAGGACAGGGGTTCATCCATCAGCAAGATTTGAGGTTCAATGGCTATTGCTCTGGCTATGGCAACTCTCTGCTTCATCCCACCACTTAGCTGTTTGGGATAAGCCCTCTCAAAGCCAAGAAGACCAAATTTTTTGAGGAGTTCTTCAACCCTTCTCTTTTCAGTTTTTCTATCAACACCTCTGAGCCTCAAACCAAGAGCAACGTTATCGTAAACGGTCTTCCAGGGAAAGAGTCCAAAATCCTGGAGAATTAGAGCAACGCTTCTCAGAGGGGAGTTGACTGTTTTGCCATCAACCTTTACTTCTCCTTCTGAGGGTTCGAGGATCCCTGCCATAATCAGCAGGAGTGTTGACTTCCCACAGCCCGAAGGGCCAATAATGGCGCAGCTTTCTCCTCTTTCAACCTCAAAGGTTACGCCATCCAGGGCTTTTATGTCCTCAAAAAATTTTGAAATGTTCTTTACTGAAATCATATGATAGCCTCTTCGTAGGGCACCTCCTTCTCAATCAGCCCCTTCTGCATGGCCCACTCAAGGTAGCGGTCGTAGTACTCCTTTGGTAGCTGCTGTGGCTCTGGGTAATCGGGAATTGGATAGCTTCCCGCAATATCTTCGGGAACTCGTGCAATCTCAATGAACTTTTCTCTGTATTTCTCCTTATTCGAGTTTATCTCCTTCACAGCTTCTCTGTATGCTTCCAAAAACTTCTGAACCTTTTCTTTCTCAACGTCCCCTCTGAAGACCATGACCGTCTGGGTGATGCTCTCGTTCAGCATGGCATCACTCAGGATTAACCTGGCACCTTTGCTGACAGCATAACTCGCCAGGGGTTCTGGCAGGACTGCGACCTCAATGTTTCCGTTCAGCAGTGCCTGCATTCTCACCGGTATCTTCGGAATGGAGACTTTGGTGTAGCTTACGTTGTATTCAGACTGCATGACGTCCAGTGCATACTCTATTATCGTGTTAAGCGATACAGCTATCTCCTTTCCGTTCAGGTCTTCCACTGTTTCGATTTCCGAGTTTGGTGAGGCGAGTATTGCGAAAACACCCTCTTTGGGCGTCTTTCCGAGGCACAGTGACGCAATTCTGACGTCATAGCCTTTGTCTCTCAGCAGTATCACTGCAAGCGGGTCAGTTACAACCACATCAACCTCTCCAGCAGTTAGCGCAGCATCTCTCTCAACAGCACTTGAGAACTGAATCACCTCAACGTCAAGCCCATTCTTTTCGAAAAATCCTTGTTCATCTGCAACCACTATGGGAAGAGAGTCCTCTATTGGCAGTATTCCCACTCTAATCTTTTCCGGCTGCTCGGATTGACTGCATCCCAGTAAAAGTATGGCAAGTAGCAGAATGATTGCCAGCTTTCGCATGCTTAAAAATTTGCTGCTGTGGGTTCAAAAAATTTTGGGAGTGGCGGTGGTAAGCCCCCTTCTGTTCTGGCGGCATTAGTCTGAGCGGCTCAAGGCCTTGCACCCGGCGGGGAGGAGTTCGTTTCATCCGGAATGGGTGATCTCATCCTCTCAGACTCATCGCATTTCCCCATTCCGGTATCGTTTCTGCTCCTCCTCCATCCCCTCTCGGGGACTCTCCGCCAATACGGGTGGGGGGACTTTCCTCCTTTCGGTCAGCCGCCCACCGCCGCTCTCAATTAAATAATATCAAACACTTATTAAAAACCTTACTGCAAGCCTTAGGTGAAAACTTGAAAATGTTTAAATATGGTGAAATAATGATGAGCATAGGGGATAAGGTAGAGGAGATACGATGGTTAGAACAATTACAATAGCATCCGGAAAAGGAGGAACGGGAAAAACTACATTGTCTGCAAATCTGGGTGTTGCTCTCTCTCAGCTTGGATATGATGTCACTATTGTCGATGCAGACATCACAATGGCCAATCTTGAACTCATCATGGGTATGGAGGGTCTGCCAATAACGCTGCAGAATGTTCTGGCCGGGGAGGCAAGGATTGACGAGGCCATTTATGTTGGGCCAGGTGGTGTTAAGGTTGTTCCTGCTGGTGTCAGTCTTGAGGGTTTGAGAAAAGCTAATCCTGAAAAGCTTGAGGATATTTTAACTCAGATCATGGAAAGCACTGACCTTCTCATCCTTGATGCTCCAGCTGGACTTGAAAGGAGTGCAGTTATAGCAATTGCAGCGGCTCAGGAGCTAATTTTGGTTGTCAACCCTGAAATTGCCTCAATTACTGACGGTCTTAAAACCAAGATAGTTGCAGAGAGGCTTGGAACGAAAGTTCTTGGTGTGGTCGTCAACAGAATTACGACTTTGGGTATTGAAATGGCTAAAAACGAGATTGAGGCCATTCTCGAAGCGAAGGTTATTGCAATGGTTCCTGACGATCCAGAGGTCAGAAGGGCTGCAGCATTTGGAAAACCAGTTGTGTTGAGATCACCCAACTCTCCTGCTGCAAAAGCAATTATGGATCTTGCTGAACGCGTTGTAGGTGGTAAAAAGAAAGAGGTTGCTGTCATGGCAAAAGAAAAGAAAAAAGAGGGTGCACTAACGAAGATGTTAAAGATTTTTAGGAGGCGAAGGTGATCTGATGGAGAGCGTAGTTGAGTACCTACTGGTAATACTTCTTTTGATAAGCATAATTTTGAATTTGATGTTGATAAAAAAACTGAGAGCACTAAACAGAGAATTGAGAGAAGTAGGTGTAAGGGTGAGCGTGACAAAGGATGAGTTATCGCAGATAAGGTCAAGACTGGAGAGGATGAAGGGTGAAATTTAAAGAACTTCCAGTATTTTTTCGCACATCTTTATGTTCATGAGATAATCATCAAGTGCTGAAAGAAGCGTTCCGAGCTTTTCCACCTCAACAGTTATGATTATTCTTTCATTTTCAGCGTAACATCTGCACCATTCAGGATCATCGGGCTTCAGCGCCTCTACAATTTTTTTTGCATCATCCACTTCAATTTCTAAGCGAGCATGGCACAGCAAAGTCTATCTACCTCCTTTATAAACTCATCAACTTTCTCTGCAGATATGTTAGCACCCGCAGCAACTCTATGCCCCCCTCCTCTCCCTCCGACCTTCTCTGCTGCAGCTTTCATAACCTCGGCAAGATCAACCCTCTTTGCTAAATCCTCGTTTGTTCTTGCCGAAACTTTGGCGTGCTCATTTTTGATGTTGATCACTACAAGCGGTTTATCGGCCATAAGGTAGCGGGAGAAGGTTGTTGCTATATGGCTGGCTGAAAGACCGTTCTCCATAACAAGGTATCGGATGCAGAATCCCTCTCTGACCTCATTCCTCCTCTTTTTAAGTTCCTCAAGAAGCTGGATGACGTACTCTTCGTTAATTTTCAGTGCCCTGTTTAGCGAGTCAACGTCTCCGAGTAGCAGTGAAAGAGCCAAACTCATTGCTCCAGCCCTTCCGCATGAATTGACAACGTCTGTTAACATTATCGAGTTCTTTACAAGCATGTTTTTCAAAATAAACTGTTTGCCGATAACCTGCTCAAAGACGCCAGTGTATGCTTTCATTTGAAGTAGTCTCAGAACAATTGCATCCGAGAGTCTTCTGATCTCATCCTCGCTTAAATCGTCAACAGCTTTGTCCCCATCGAGCTTGGCTTTTCTAAGGAATTCTTCAAGTTCTTCCTTTTTACCATAAAAATCAAGATAGGGTTCAAGACTTTTAGTTAAAGAATCCCTGAGCTTACCCGAATGTAGCGCTATCCCCCTTTTCTCCGCAATTACTCCAGCTTTAATCCCTTCCCTGATGATTTTCGCATTACCGCCAACTATTTTCTGCTTGTCACCGAGCATGCCGATGACAGCCATCGAAGCCAGATCCCTGTTTTTGCCGAGTTCGGTTGCAAACAGATAAGATACACCACTTGCTGAAAGTTCGTAGGTTCCATCCATACCCACAAGATGAGGATTAACGTGGGCAAAACCTCTTTTTGGACTGATTTCTCCGTTTGGAGTATGGTGGTCGAGAATTACGAGGTCGGTGTCAACTTCAGACATTAGGTCAGCGTAACCACTTCCCATATCGGCAAAAATTAGTAAATCGCCTTTTTCGTAGTCAAAACTTTCGTTCAAACCTTTTAAAAAGGAGATGTGGAAGTTCTTTCCTGCCCTGAGAAGTGCCTTGGCGATAATCGCCCCTGCGGATATTCCATCTGCATCGTGGTGAGTATATACTCTGACAAAATCGTGCCTTTCAACAAGATTGGCTGCCTTTCTGGCCCTTTCTCTAAGCAGACTAATCCCCGAGTTTGAACTCATCGTGAACAACTCTCACAGCACTTACTCCATCCTTGCCATCTACGACAAACGAAACGTTAAACTCAGAACAACTCTGGCTTATCATTATAACATTTATCTTGTTCTTACCGAGTGCAGAGAATATCTTGCCTGCAACACCAGGTGTTCCGGCCATGCCTGACCCAACAGCGCTTATCACCGCTACATCTGTCAACTTGTCAACCTTTATAGTTCCATTCTCAAGCTTCCTTAGAGTTTTGTATGCCTTGTCAAGGTCTTTGCTATCAACTACAATGGATAGATTCAGTTCTGAAGAGCTCTGGGCGACCATGATCACATTTACCTTCTCATCGGCAAGTCTTCTGAAAACCTCAGACATTATCTCTGCAAAATCAAATCCTGCTCCGCTCACGTTTGCAATGCCCGCATTGGTTATCAGGCTAAGTGCCTTTACTATGTCTGTTGTTTCTTCAGTTCTACTTCCGATTACGGTGCCAGGAGAGTCTGGATTAAACGTGTTTTTGATCCTAACCGGTATATTTTTTCTCATTACTGGCTCTAAAGCTCTTGGATGCAGAATTTTTGCCCCAAAATGCGAAAGCTCCATCGCCTCCTGATAAGATATCTCAGGGATAACCTTGGCGTTGGGAACATACTTAGGATCGCAGGTCATAATTCCATCAACTTCCTTCCAAAGCCAGACTTCATCTGCATCTAATGCCGCAGCTAAAATCGTTGCTGTGAAATCACTACCTCCTCTTCCAAGTGTCGTTATGTTTCCGTCATCAGTTGCCCCAATGAATCCCGTGACAACGGGAACCGTCTTTTTTATAGTCAATAGGGGTTCGAGCCTGCTCTTTATCGTTTTGTAAACACCTGGAATTGGCTTTGCTCTTCCGTAGTTCTTGTCTGTCAGGATGCCCGCATCACCGCCTGTTAAAGCGACAGAATCAACACCGATTGAAAGAAGTGTGGCTGAGAATATCGGAGCCAGCAATCTTTCTCCGAAAGAGATTATGTAGTCTTCGCTCCTCCTTGTAAGCTCTCCGAGATAGCTTATTCCAAGCAAAACCTTTTCAAGTTCATCCAAAAGACGTTCAGTGGCTGAAATAACTTTTGCTTTAATCTCTTCATTCTTCACCGCGTATTCAATTGCCTCGTAATGCTTTTTCATCATCTCAGCAATGAACATCTTTATGTATCCTGCTGATGGCTCTGAGCAGCACTTGTTTGCAGCCTTTATGAGTGAATCAGTAACACCAGATATCGCTGATACCACTACAACAATTTCATTACCTTCTGAGAACTTTTTGACAAGATTAGCGCAATGAAGTATGTTCTTACCATCCTTTACGCTGACTCCTCCAAATTTCATTATGATTCTCATCTTTCTGGCCTAATTTTGGCAGGAAATATAAACCTTGCTGAGCTTATTTGTGAGTCCAGAATTTGGTGAAAACCTTTCTGCATTTCTCGTAGTCAAGCCTGTTCACAAACCTCGCGAGTTTCTGCTCGTGGATGAAGTGGGGAAAATCACCCTCAAAGTCAGGCACTATCTCCTTTTTTTCAAGGAGGGTTACAAAAACGAGACTTCTCGCAGCAAGCAAATTGAAGTCGCACTCTTCACCATTTATAAATGCCTGTGTAAGCATATTGCCTGGGCTTTCAAGATATTCTGTTCTGATCTTCTCTGCTATCATCTCTGGAATACTTACAACTTCAGCATCGAGAAATTCAGCAAGCTTTCTGTGCATTAATCCAGCCTCAATGACCTGACTATCTACCGGTTCGATTGCATCAGCCCTCATTCTGTCCCTCATTACAGTCCTCTCCGCGTCAGCTTGTGCAAACCTTAGAACCTTCTCAACAATCTCGTCAAAGTCTGATTTTAGAAAGGATTCAGCGTAATCAATGTAAGTCATGTTGACCTTCCTTTCCATCTCTCTAACTCGCTCGTCTCCAGAATTGAAAGTTCTGAGCTTCTCTACCTCTTCGAGATAAGGTTCAATCTGTAAAATTTCTTTGCCTTTCAAATTCCTAAGCATCTCTATGAGCTTTTTTGTGTAGATTGGGAATGGGGTGTCCAACCTTCTCACGTACTCATCTATCTCCAGTTTCCCCTCAATAGCGTCATAGAGCAAATCATTTTTTGGCTCCTCCAGTATGATTATGTTAGCCTTTTCAAACTCTTCTTTAATAAAAGGAAGATTTTCAACTCTGTGAGAGGTTAAAACTACCTTCATGAGAGGTCTTCAGCAACTATCTCCGCAATCTTCTTTCCGCTCATGAGCATACCGCCGAATATCGGCCCCATCCTAGGCAGGTTATGGACTGCAGCCACTGCCATACCAGCAGCATAAAGACCCTTCACAACTCTGCCCGTCTTTTCCACAATCTCTTTCTCTGCAACCTCGCAATATGCTGACCTCTCTCCAACAACTGGCACATCAAGAGGAATCTTCCTCGAAGCGACTGATATTACCTCTGCATCGTGGCCAGTGGCATCAACAACCGCTCTACTTCTTAAGAAGATAGGATCAACATGCAGACCGGAAATTTCAACAGCACTCCACTGAATGCAGACACCTTTTACAGCAAGTGGGTCTTCTCTGAAAATCACGTCCTCTACCGAAACACCGTGGATGATTTTCGCCCCGCTGTCTATGGCTTTGGCAGCAAGCTTGGCCATTATTTCGGCTGCATCAATGACAAGGAGATTTCTGCGAACTTTATATTTTATATTGAAATCATCAAGAATCTCTTTTGCCTCTTTTTCAGCTACAACCTTGTGAAAGAGCATACCTCCTCCACCAATACCGCCACCAAAGCTCAACCTTCTTTCGAGGACGAGCGTTCTGAGCCCCCTCTCTGCCATGTATTTTGCGGCAGTTAATCCTGAAGGGCCAGCTCCAACAACTATTACGTCAGATTCAGCAAGTTCGACCCACTCTTCAGATGCACTCTCGATTATCGCCCGTGTAATTTCAGCCTCCATGCTGACTTTAATGCAACATTGTTTAATAAATTGTGCGTTGGTGGAACACCATATTAAATTTTATATCCTGAAAAATAGACTTGTTGTATGGAGAGGTTTGAGGTGGATGTAGATGCTGTCAAGCTATCCTTTCTTAAAGGAAAGGATGCAGACATCGTTTATATCCATGGTTCGGGTTGTGACGCAACTTTGTGGGAGAGTCAGCTTTCAGACATAGGTGGATACGCTGTGGACTTGCCAAATCATGGAGAGAGTTGCAAGGCTGAAATTATGGGTATTGATGACTACGCATATTTCGTTGCAAAGGCTGTAAAGAAAATACTGGGTAAAGCTATTGTTGCCGGACACAGTCTTGGAGGGGCAGTAGCCCAAAAGATCTATCTGAACCATCCAAAGGTAGTAAAAGGTCTGATTTTGGTTGGGACAGGTGTCAGACTTAGAGTTCTGCCACAGATTCTCGAAGGATTGAGGGAGAAACCTGAAGAGACCGCAAGGATGATGTCGAAGTATGCTTTTTCAGATGAAAAGCTTGCAGATGAGTTTTCAAAGGTATTTGCGGAGAGAGCCTCTATTCTTCTGAAAGATCTGTCTATCTGCGACAGGTTTGACCTTCTAGAGAGATACAGAAGCGGAGAAGTTAAGATTGACGTTCCCACGCTGATAATCGTTGGGGAGAAGGACTTGCTGACGCCAGTAAAGTACTCGGAATTTTTAAAGAAACATATACCGAATTCCGAGATGGTGGTTATACCAGAAGCGGGACACATGGTAATGCTCAAAAAACCTGAAGAGTTCAACAGGGCAGTTAAGGAGTTTTTAAAGAAACTTTAACCTTTTACGATCTCCAAAATTTTTTTGAAGGCTGGATGTTTAGCGCTCTCCATGAGTTCGTAGATTATACTCTCTGATGTTGTGAGCTTTATTCCTTCACTCTGCATCCGCATAATGGCTATTTCTTTGTCGTAGCTTTTCCTCGATCCCGTGCAATCTGCTGCAACATAAACCTCATATCCTGCCTTTTTCAAATCAATTGCTGTCTGAAGAATGCATATATGTGCTTCTATTCCAACAAGAATTACTCTGTTCGCGTTAGTATCTTCCAGTCTCTTTTTAAATTCCCTGTTTTTGAAGCAGCTGAAGGTCGCTTTCTCGATTGCCTCACTCTCTAACACATCTGCCACAGCATCAACAGTTTTTCCGAGTTTTATCTGTTCTGTAACCAGAATGGGAATTTTTAGAGTCTTCGAAGCTTTTATTAGCTTAACCGCATTTTTCAGTATGTCGTCAATTCCATCAATATGTGGGACGAGTTTTTCCTGGAAGTCTACAACCACCAGAGCCATACCTTTTATAATTCCACAACCTCTTTATTAACTTATGGATTGGTTTGTTGAGTATTACAATGGATGCGGATTGACCATTAAACTCCGCAGGAAGATTTACGAAGCAAGTGGGGTTCAGAAAATTGAGATTTATGAAACTGAGTCCTTCGGAAAGATGCTTGTAATAGACGGTAAGATTCAGCTTACTGAGTTTGATGAAGCAATTTATCATGAAATGCTTGTTCACGTTCCCATGCTTTCCCATTCTGATCCAAAAAAGGTGGCAATAGTTGGAGGGGGAGATGGCGGAGCTTTGAGGGAAGTTCTGAAGCATGATGTTGAGAGGGCTGTTTTGGTAGATATAGACAGAAACGTAATAGACCTCTGCAGAAAGTATATTGGGATTGACAAGAAAGCTTTTGAGGATGAAAGGGTTGAGGTTGTGATTTCCGATGGCAAGGAATTTCTCGCAAATTGCGAAAGGTTTGATGTTGTTATTGTGGACAGCACCGATCCGGTTGGTGTTAGTGACACGCTCTTTGATAAAGAATTCTTCGAACTTGCTGCCAAGAAATGTGGCGTATTTTGCTGCCAGTCCCAGTCCCCTCTGATCCAAAAGGAGTATTTCAAAAAACTAATCGAAAATTCGAGGGTTTTCGGGAAGAGGAAAGTTTACACCTCCTGCATACCCACCTATCCGCTTGCACTGTGGAGCTTCATAATTGCTGGAAACTTTGACTTTGGCAGGTTAGAGGAGAGATTCGAGAGACTTAGGGGTAAAACGAAGCACTACAATCCCGAAGTTCATAAAGCAGCCTTTGCTTTACCCGAATGGCTCAAGAAGGAGGTGGAGTGATGTATCTGACAAAAGACGAAGAGAGGATGCTTAACAGTGAGAATGAAACCATCAGAAAGTGTATGGAGATTCTTGTTGCAGTAGGGGAGACTAATGACGCTGAGAGGCTGGTTGAAATAACCTCTGCACATATTTCTGGTGTTAGCTATGATAATATCGGTGATGCGGGTTTAGAGTGGCTCGAATCGCTGGATGGGAGGGTTAGAGTTCCGACCACTCTGAATCCAGCCGGAATGGATTTGAAAAGATGGAGGGAGATGGGTATAAGTGAGGATTTTTATGAAAAGCAGATGAGGGTATTGGGAGTGTTCGAAAAGCTTGGGGTGGAGATTGTTTTGACCTGCACCCCCTACTACCTTTCAAGGCCAAATTTTGGGGAGCACATAGCATGGGCTGAGAGCTCCGCTATAGTATATGCCAATTCAATTATAGGGGCGAGAACAAACAGAGAATGCGGGCCTTGTGCATTAGCCGCAGCGATGATAGGAAAAACACCCTACTACGGGATGCACATAAAGGAGAACAGATCTCCAACGATTACAGTTAAAGTCAAAGGAAATCTTGCAGCAGCGGGATATATCGGGGGAAAAGAGCTTAAAGATGAGATTCCCTACTTTGTTTTCGAGAGAGAGGTAGAAGAGTGGGAACTCAAGCTGTTAGGAGCGGCACTTGCGGCATCCGGCAACACTGTGATGTTTCATGCTGAAGGAATCACGCCAGAATGGAAGGATTTTGAGAGACCTTCGGAGAAGATAGAGATTTCTGGAGAGCTTAAAGCTGAATGTGAACCGGATTTAATCACAGTTGGCTGTCCCCACACCTCTGGTCAGGAGTTAGAGATGGTTCTTAAGTTGCTGGATGGAAGAAGGGTGAAAAAGGAGTTTTGGATATTTACCTCACGCAGAGTTTTTTCCGAAAAGAGGGATGTGGTCAGGAAGCTCGAAGCATTGGGTGTGAAGGTTTTCAACGACACCTGCATGGTGGTCTCTCCTGCAACACAGAGATTTGAGTGTGTTATGGTGAACTCGGGCAAGGCTTTCAATTATCTTCCATCAATGAGAAAGGTTAATGTGGCGTTTGGTGACCTGAAAAGATGTGTTGAGGAGGTAGTTAAGGGTTAAGCCATTCTAAAATCTCTTTCTCGACATCTGCTGGGCTCTCTTTTAGCTTTCTCCGTTTAATTATCAGGTAATCTGCCTTAACCGCTCCACACTTCAGGGCAAATTTTCTGTAAAACTCTGCATACCTTCTCTCGTCGAAACCACCGTAGCAGATTATCATAAGGATTTCCCTGCCTCTGGCGAACTTTTTTAGGAAGGCTGTAATTGGGGGGCAGTTGAAAGTCCACTTCGGGAAGCAGAGAAGGATTCTGTCATCATCAGGTTCATCCACGTCTATTTTGACCCCCAGAAATGGGATGAAGGATAAAAGAAGCCAGATAGGATAGGGAAATCTGTATGTCCTGATTTCTTTCGGCTTGACATTTAGCTTACTCGCTACGATTTCCGCAATCCTCCTACTGTTGCCAGTGTAGGTGAAGAAGTATAAGTTCATTTTCCCCCCCATTGCCACTGGTCTAAATAGTTAAATTACAGCAGAGGGATCCTTGAATAATTCTCAAGCTCCAGAACCTTTCTCCACTTTAAAATGCACTCACACTTAATATTTTCAAGCTTTTTCGCATCTTGGGTAAGAGAAAAGTCTCGTATGGCCTTGGACATATCAGCGTCACATTTTCCGCAGTTGTGCGGGCCTCGCTTTTTTCCAGCAGCAACCGGGTCGCAGATAATCTCAACTCCTATATCCTTTCCTTTCTTAAGAACCTCTACCGCACTCCACAACCATGGGGGTCGGTAGAGCTTTGCTCTCCACAGTTTCTCGACGAGTGTGCCTCTCTGAACATTCGTGAGGTTGAGGGAGATGACATCGGCATGTTTTTTAACAGCCTTTATGGATTTGACAGCATCCTCGATTGTCTCTCTCTCCGAAAGGAATGGGGGCTTCAAAAGCAGGTAGCACTTAGTCCTGAACCCCATCTCTTTGAGAGTTTCAGCAGCCCTCACGAAGTCCTCAAAACTAAAGCCTTTGTTTATGCAAAGCTCCCTGATTTCATCATCCGCAGTCTCGAGCCCTATCCCAACTTCAAGGTTCACTCCCCTGAAATCATCCAGCTTCTCCTTTTCCACGAACTCTGGTCTGCTCTCGACTGTCAGCTTTTTAGCTCCCACATCTTTAATCCTGTCACGCAAATACGTGCGAACTTCTTTGGGAACTTCAGCATCATCAAAGAAACTGCCGGAAGTAAATATCTTGACGACCTCTGCACTAACGCCTTCCAGAGCCATATCAATCTGCTGGATGAGCTCATCTCTCGTTGCGGGATAGGCATCATTCGTGTATCCACACATATAGCAGCTATCCCATCTACACCCTCTCGTGCGAAGTATTATTGTAGCACAATCAACTATTCTGCCATCCAGCCTCTCCTTCTCCCTCCAGACTGCCGGTTTAGTAAAAGAACCCATGCCTAACTCTACCCCTCCTGCCAATCCTGTTTCCATAGTACAGTCCAACTGCAAGTCCTGCAAGGTGGGCGATGTTGGCGACATTTGTGTAAGAAATTCCAGTATAACTGGCAAACATCATAGAGAAGTCATAAATTGCAAAGATTAGAAGAGCAGTTCTTATACCAATTGGTATTGGAATAGGGAATATTATTATCCTTATCTCAGGAGCGATAATCGCCAAACAGCCCATGACACCAAAAATTGCAGCAGATGCCCCAAGTGCTGGAGAAAAGCTTCCAACAGCGTAGGAATAGGCGATATACCCAAAATTTCCTGCGAGACCTGCAGCGAAGAAAATCTCAAGATACTTTCTGTCCCCAAGCCTTCTTTCAAGTTCTGTGCCAAAGAAAAGCAGCACGAACATGTTGACGAAGAAATGCCAGAACTCAACGTGGAGAAACATGCTCGTAATAATCTGCCATGGTCTTGTTGAGAGGACTTCAATTCGAGGGTGGAGAGCAAAGAGATTCACCATTTGAAATGGTGCTATTAGAGAGATAAAGAACAGAATTGTGCAAATTATCAACACTGTGTTGTTTGCTCCGTAGTTTGGTATCTTGAAACCACCACCTTTTGTAGTTGACGACAGCCTTCTCCTGACATTCACAGGGACGTTCCAGTACTCATCAAGGCCATCACAATCGTGACTTTCCGGCAACCTGTGTTCATCACAAAACGTACCCCCACAGTACTTGCATCTGAAAGGGAGCGTTATTTCCTTACCACAAATATCACACTTGGCCACTCTCTAACTTGAAAATTCAGAGGTTAAAAAGTCTTTGGTTTTAAAAAAAGAAAAAATTAGAGGTCGAACTTGCCCTGGAACTTCTTGACGATTCCGGCAAGCCTCTGGGCTTCCATTACGTTTCCTTCGATCTTGTATTTGCCCATCATGAAACCGCTGACAGGATCCTCCTGCCCCTTCATGACTGAAAGCCAATAGTCTGGCGGGGCAACTATTGCGAAGGTTGGAGACGGATGGACACCTTCTTTAAATTCGCAGGTTCCATCTGACTTGTATTCAACGTAGAACTCCTCACCATCGAGTTTGTACTGCACAACTCCACTCCATCCAGCCAATTCTTTCTGGATTTCTTCAGTGCTGTTCTGGAGTTCACACATTTTCTTAATCAAATCCTTTACCTCACTCATTCACATCACCTCTTAAGTATCTCATCATGGGATTCTTTCATATATAAATCTTGTGATTTTTGCATAAAAGATGTA
>JAPDIX010000001.1 GCA_029259345.1 Archaeoglobi archaeon | reverse complement strand
GGAAGCGATGCAGATTTTGGATGAGATCGAACAACTCGTTAATAAAGCGTACGAGAAAAAGGACGAGATCGACCTATCGAAACCAAAGGAGAAGATTAACGTAACGGTGATGGACGTTTACAATTACCTGCCAAAGACCAACTGCAAAGAGTGTGGAGAGCAGACGTGCATGGCCTTTGCAGTAAAACTGCTCAACGGAGAGAAAGATGTTAAAGACTGTAAACCTTTATTCAGGGAGAAAAAGTATGCGGGGATAAGAGAGGCTTTGATCGGTCTGCTCTCAGCTGCCGGTTTTGAAGTTGAAGTTTGAATTGAGAAATTATGCTGATTTCAAAATCATTAGCCTAATTGTTCTTGCAGAGACCACGATCCATATGAACATTAAAAGTGCATACAGTATAAAAGACAGAGGTTTGAAAAGTTCGACATGCTGTGATAGGGCAATTGTTCCTAACGTGAACGCAGCAGTTGGGAACACGTAGCTCCACCATCCGAGGAAGAAAGGAAATTCCCTCCTCATGTATCTCAAAAAGAGCATTACGTTTACGATTAAAGCCCAGAGTCCAAATCCCCATAACGAGATTGAGAGGGTTAGGGCAATTGATGAACTCGATGAGCCAAAAAGCAAATCTGCGTGGCTAAATATGGATAGAAAATCGACGATTAAAATGCCGATCGGTGCGAGAAGAATGAAATTTGTTGGTGCAAGCTCTGAAGGTAAAAGCTCGTGGTTTATTAGTCTCAAGAACAGTATTGTCGCTATGAAGAGGAAAAGCATAGTCCTCATTCCAAAGTAAATTAAAGAGATTGCAAGAAACATTTTGTTCGGAGGATAGAGGAGCAGAACATCGGTTACGAGTATGGTCGAAACCGGAGGTATGAACCATCCACCGTGAATGTGGCTGAGCTGGGGAGTGACATTGGCGAAGAAGTGGTAGGAGAGATACACTGTTAGCAGAAAAATGAGTGTTGCTCCGTAGATGAGAAGTGGCAAGTCAAAGCCAAAACCCAGTTTTCTGTAAAGTATCGCAAGTATAAGCAGAAATCGGTTGAAGAGGATAGAAGTTTCCAATCACCACATGCTGAATTTCGTTCTTTACGACCTCTCCATACCTGATTATTTTCGCAACCCAGGTTAAAGTTAGAATGGCGAAAATAAAGGTCAGTATGTAAGTTAAGGCTAATGTCAGCGGTGGATAAAAACGGTATAGATGCTAAGGCCACACCTCTACTCCCGAGAATTTTGCAAACCATGAGACATTGAAATCCCTCCATACTTTCAAAGTTTAAAGCACTGGATTTAAAAGTAATATCCGAGTAGCGGTTTAAATTATAAACTTTAAAAAAACTAAAGTATATTTGTGGCGGCTCCCAAAGATCGGAATCGTTTGCAGATGCACGAAGAGTCTTTTAGCTCTGCGAGCTTCAGATTTCTCGCATCGATATCAATATGAGTGCTGCACCTATAGTATGAGCAGCATAGCAGTAAGGACAGAAGTATGAATAAACGATAGAGATTACTATCAACGCCGCAATACCTGCAATTCCCAAAAGTTGCCAAATTCTCTTAAGTGTCAACGGGATTTTTGCATTGAATACAACGAGCGCAGCGACGAACCAGAACAACCCACCCAGTGCGGGCAGTTCACTTGGGAACGGGAGAGGGTTGTAGAGGCAAACGTTTGCATAACAGTTCAGGAATATCGGGTACATAAGGTAAGCAGAATCCGCAATCCCGGCGATGGCAAGGAGATTTGCGGCTAACCTCAGCACCATCGAATGTTTAGGCATCTTCAATCACCTGTGGCTTGAGCGCCCATCTAACGAAGAGTAGTTTTTTCTCCCCGCCGTCTTTAATCTATACTGTGTAAGCTCTGCCTCTCTGGCCGACCATGGCAATAGTCCTACCCCTTGGAACCTCGGGTGAGGCATTCTCTTATGCGAGGCAGGTTCTATATCTATATGTGCTCTCTGCTCTATTTTGAACGTCTGGAGGAACTTCCTAATCTTTGTTCCCCTTTCTCTCACTCTTTTTCTCAGCTTTCTACCAGATTCGGACATACTGCAACCCTCTAAACCTTAGTTTCCTACCGCGTATTTAAATTTCTATTGATTTTAAGCTTTTTGTTTAAAAAATAAACTTAGGAAGACCTATAATTTACCCCTATAGAATTTTGTGGCTGGACATCCGAGGCACCTTTTTACCTCATACCTCATGCAATCTCCACAGAAAACTCCACATGGAGCAATCTCTCTGCTCTTGTCTGCAACAACTTTGATATCAAGATAGCTGTCGTAGTATATCTCCTGTACCGGGTATATCTCGAACCTTCTTATTCCAGGTTGGGATCTCAAAGAGCACTTTTCGATGCTGACACTTTCCAAGGAGTGATAGTCCTCGGCAAAAACTAAGGCGAAGAGATTGTAGCCGCCTGTGGTAATGAAAAATTTTATTATTCTCGGGCAATTTTCAAACTTCTTAAGGAGTTTTTCCAGCGCTTCAGCATTCTCAACTTCCATCGCAATTATAGCTGTTATAATTTTGAGTTTTTCAACGTTCAGCAGTGCGGTTATTTTTATTTTTTCCTTTTCAAGCTTATCCAGTCTCTTTTTAACGCCCATAGCAGACAATCCGACTTCTTCGGCCATTTCAGCCAATGTAGCCTTCCCATTCCGTTGGAGAATTGAGATAATCTTTCTGTCCTTTTCGTCCATGTATTTTTTATTTTGCATCTGAACTTAAAGTTTATTATCTAAGGTATAACATTAATATAAATTTAAATTAAAAAATGATCAAGGAAGTCTTGATCCACATAGCCGACCTAAAGGTTTAGAGTGATCGAAAAAATTGTTGAAAACTTTGATCAAATTGTGCTGTATCTTACTTAATTATGAAAAAAAAATAAATTTAGATAGAAAATATCAAAAATAATAAACAGGCCAACCTTAATAGGGCATGTAGACTTCATCGGTCAGAATAATCGATATAGAACTTGTTGACTCCGCTGCTGAACCCTGATTGAGAGTACTCAGAAGTAGAGAGCTAATGGGAAATTCTGTTACCCTTAAATGATATCAAAAGTGAGGATTGCTGGACATAAAGTACATCAAAGAAGGCGATTACTATCTCGTGAAAATAGGTGCTGCTACATCAGTGAGAAAAAACTAGGAACGAAGAAATCTATCCAGAACAAAGAAACAAAGAAGTAATCCTCTAAAAGACGATCAGAGGAAGTATCTAGAGTTGTTCGCATGAAAATCGTATTCGTCTGTTCTCCATTTCAGGGAAAGTCTGAGAACATCGAGAAAGCCAAGGAATACTGCAGATATGTCCTTGAGAAAGGATACATCCCATTAGCCCCTCACATCTACTTTAGCCAGTTCATGGATGACAGCAACCCTGAAGACAGGGGAAAAGCTCTGGAGATGAACAAGAGGCTGATGGAATTCTGCGATGAGCTCTGGGTTTTTGGAGATGAGATAACAGAGGGAATGATAGAAGAGATAGAACATTTCAAGAGGATTAAGGGGGAGGATAAGGTAAGGACTCTGAATCGAAACAAATTTCATAAAACTTGGTTGCACCACAAAGGATTTCAAAACTGAAAGAGAAAGTTACCAGTAGGATATTGATTACACGTGTAATCAAAATCAAAAAGTTTAGAGGTTTTTAGTGGGCAGACCCCCAAAATGAATATACCCCATTTTTCGCATTTTTCAACCCTCCGCAAATTCCGTATTTTCTAAAAAACAACCATAAAATTTCTTCCGAAGTCTAAACATGCATTCGCCGCATTCTTTGATGAGGTTCGGACACCAGAGAGTAAACCAAAGAGCAAACAGAAATATCTCTATGCATGCAATAATTGGCCAATTTGTATACTTCTTCTTTCTGAATCCTTAGTTGAGATATTGTGGGAGTGAAGCAACTACAAAAAGACATAGAACTCCTCCGAAATTTCAAATTCGGCAGCTCTCTCAAGTATAGCCCGAAAACTCCATCGAAATACGAGCAACTTGAACGCAGGAAAGGGATAATCCGAATAAGGAGAAAAACACGGAATTGCAGTTACTCCATGCAAAGCGGATGGATTACAAGCCTTTTTGCACCATACAGGAATGGGTTTTACGTTGCTGCGTCGAGAATAGCTGAAAAGAAGGGCAAAGTGACTCTCGTCGTAACTTTTAAGGATGTAGGGAAGACCAATTTACGAGGATGCTTACCAAAGCGCTCTACATTGCAGGCAGCTTTCTCATAATCGTTTTTTCAGGAGGAATAAGGAGACCTATTACTATAAAGAGCCAAAAAAGAGAGTTCTGCATTTAATCAAGTGGAAAAACACATGACATAAACGTAAGAGATTAAGATTTAAAGTGGTCGAGAGACCTGAATAGACGGAAGGCAATCCGAAGCTCAGCTATCACTCTAACTAAAAGAGAATTTAAAAAATAAAACGAATTAAGCTGTTTACTCTCCTCAACACATTCTCCTCTTCTCTATCTCCTCTCTGAGCACACCTGTTATGAACGGCTTGAGCTTTACCAATACTTCTCTGAACAAATCATCGTTAAGTATAGCGTCATGGAATTCTCTTATCAGCATCTCTTCTGCGATAACGTCAACCTGAGCGTCCTTGGCGAGTGGAAGTCCGCAGCGTGAACAGTACCTCGAATCTCCATCGTTGAGCATGTTACAGCGTGGACACTTTACAGGAGTAAGCTTAGGCCGTCTTTCCTCATCCTTCACCAAACCATAAACTCTCAGAATGGCCTCATCAACATCTCTCCCGCTGAGATGGATGTAAATCCTTGGCATGTCGGAACCCTGAACCCACCCGAAAAACTCACACATCTGAGCTTCTGTAAGATAGTTTGCCAGAATAGTAGCCCTTGAATGCCTGAAGAGGTGCATGTGAACTCTCTTCTTAATTCCAGCCTTTTTGGCTATCTTCTTGAGCTGAGCTGAGAACGTGTTGTAGGTTATTGGTTCTCCCTTGCCCGGATGACCTATTTTCACCCAAAGAGGTGCATTTAAGTCATCCTTGTAGGGATGGACATCAATATACCTCAACAAATATGGGACGCTACTAACCAGCCTAATTCTCCTCTCCCCTGTCTTCCCCTTCACCTTTATTACCGCTCCATAGTCATCAGAGACGACATCACGAATTCTGAGGTTCATGAACTCCCCTCTTCTCGCTCCACTCTCGTACAGAACGGCAATCATAGCTTTATCTCTAAGATTCTCAGCAGCATCTATCATCCTCTTGACCTCATCCTCACTCAGAACCTCCTCTGGAAGACTCTTCTTTGGCATGGGATTCTTTATGTCCTTGACAGCTTCCTCCATCCCAAGCCAAATCCAAAAAGCCCTGACTGACCGTTTGTAGTCATATTTAGTCCAGTCGCTGATTGTCCTCGACCTTGTTATCCTGGCAACAATAGCTTCAATCTCCCTCTTTGTTGCCCTATCCGCATCTCTGCCCAACCACTTCAAAACTCTCCCAAGGTTGTCGAGGTGTTTCTCGATTCTTGGAGCTTTAATCCCTTGCAGAATGAGGAAGTCTCTGAACTCAAACAACAGTTGCTTATTTCTTTTCGTTATTTCTGAATTCCTAATCCTTTTTTGAGTAGTCACCAACTTTTCCTCATACGGGTAGTCTATTGCATCGGGCATAACCAGATCACCTCATTTCTCCTCTTTGATGAGGAGAATTTTTGAAACCTCAACTCTGGACGCCGGGGGTGGGATTCGAACCCACGAGCCCTTACGGGCACCAGCTCTCAAGGCTGGCGCAGTGCCTCTCTGCAACCCCGGCTTACTAAAAAGCCCAATAAAGATGTTTATGAAATTTGTGCTTCTTGGCTATGACGACGACAGAAATTACTTGAATATGACTGAAGAAAAAATACACTGAAACTTAGACTGAAGAACTAAATATACTCACTAATAATTCTTTCCATCTCTGCGAGCATGTCATCTATTTTTTTACGCGATGCAAACACAACAAGAGACTTTGCCTTGCTCTTTATTTCAGGAAATCTGTCAACGAGCTCTTCAGCTGATGTACAGGATTCGATTAGCTCGTTAACCTTCTTTGAAACTTTTCCGAGATAAAGTTCTGCAGTCTCTTCAAGTGCTTGCTTTAACGACTCAAAATCATCTACAGGAGTTGCTGCTGACTCTATTATCTCGTAACCCCCTTCAAGTGCGTTTATTATAAGCTGATCGATCTCCTCCTCACTGGGCATTCTAATACCATACTTTTTCAGAATAGCCTCTCTCTCATAAGGTGTAGTTATTACTTCCTCCGTCAAACCTCCTGTGACCTTGCTTTCCTCCTCAGGAAGCCCCTCGACGACGGCTTTCTTATTCCACTCCATTGCTTTTGCAACCTTCTCCTCTGTCAAAGCATAAACGTCAACGACACAGTTTTCCAAGCTCAGAAGTTCTCCAAGGGCCTCGCTTCCTACGACTTCCTTCTTGCTTATAACCCTCTGAATTCCCACTGCGACAATCTTACCGTTGTTAAACAGCACTTTTCCTTTGGAAAGCTCAGTTATCTTATATGATACTTCTACATATCCAGAAAATCCTGAATCTGATAGTTCTCTTATGGCCTCCCTGAAAGACCCCCTCTTTCCGAGTTTTATTGCATCACCTTTTGGAATTAGCATATCTTACACCATTGCGGATATTTTTTCCACCGCCTTTCTTATTTCAATCTTCAAAAGTCCAAAGTTTGTTTTGTGATCAGCAACGATCCCTAAGACGAGATCACCAGCCTTTGAAGCGATAACTCTGTCATTTTTGCCATCAATCATAACGAGTTCAACATCATCAGTGGATAATTTGCTAAGAACTTCTGATGCTCTGTTGTAGATATCCGCAATGAGAGCGGCATAAATCTCATCCTCACCTGGTGATATTGATTCAGATTCGATCAGTTCTCCTTCTCTATCTACAATGTAGACCCCTTTGACACCATTAACACCCAGCATGTCTGCTATGACATTCTCAAACATAGTATCTCACCAGTGGTGTAAGTAATAAAAAATTACTATTTAAAAGTTATGTTTGTCTTGGAGCGAAAGTCCCTAGAATTATATTATGGACTACACCCCCCTCCCTGAACGCAACGAGATACGCCAGAATGAGGACTACGGCAACCCCCAAAAAGACCCCACGGAACCAATCAGATTTGAAGTGTAAATTGCTGCAGCGGATGCAGGTCCTGCGAGTATCAATGATACAAGAACTCCAACGAGATAAACCCCGATTCCCTTCAAAGCGAGTGAGGATGCTTTGCTATAGTCGATGCCTCTTATTTTAAGGAAATACTCGATTTCTTTGAGAGAAATATGATTCTCAAACACCTTGAGAAGCTTGTCATGGATGGAAGAGTAAGGAAGGAGGGGGAATATTACGTCAGAGCTTGATAACGTCTGCCCCAAGAGATTTTAGCACGTCGAAGAATCCGGGGAACGAGACCGATACAACTTCTGCCTTCAAACACCTTACCTCTCCAAGAAGACCGAGCAGTGAGAAGGCGAGGGCCATTCTGTGGTCTCCAAATGAGTCCACAACCCCTCTAAACTCACCGCTTCTACCTTTAACAATAATTCCATCAGCCATTGCTTCAGCCTCAACACCCAGAGATTTTAGATTCTTAGCTATGCCGTCAATCCTGTCTATTTCTTTTATTCTGAGATGCTCAGCGTTGTAGATTCTCGTCTCTCCCCTCGCTGTCGCAGCCAGCACAGAGATCGTGGGAACGAGATCAGGGATATCGGCAGCGTCAACCTCTATTCCCTCAAGCTCCGACTTTCTGGCTATAACAACACCTTTCTCTCTGTCCCATTTGACATCTCCACCCATTTTCCTGCAAATTTCTATTATCCTTTTATCCCCCTGCTCTGAATCAAACACATTTTTGAGTCTGACCTCTCCGGCAAGCAAACCTGCAGCAATTAGATAGCTTGCAGAAGAGAAGTCTGCGGGAATCGTGTATTTTCTAAGCCTGAATCTCTGATTGCCCGGAAGGTGATATTCATTTCCTTCTCTCTCAATCCTGATGCCACTCGCTTTCAGAACATCGAGGGTTATGTTGATGTAGGGTTGGGATTTAACCTTTAAAACTCTCAGAGTTGAGTCCAGTCCTGCCATTGGAAGAGAGAAGAGCAGAGAGGAAACGAATTGCGAACTTGCAGCTTCCATCTCAACTTCTCCACCCTTCAACACACCTCTCACACTGATCGGTGCTCTGAAATTCCAATCTCCATAAACCTCTGCTCCAAGTTTCTTTAGGGCGAGGGCAAGTTCTCTGTTAGGTCTCTTTCTCAGCGAACTATCACCATCAAGCACACTGAATACGGGAGATGTGGACAGAGAAAGAATCCCAGCAAAAATCCTGAGTGTTGTTCCAGAGTTCTCAAAGTTGAAGTATCCGGAGGCTGTTATCCTGTCAACACCACTCACAAACCATGTCGAATTTTTTCGCACAAATTCAGCCCCAATTTTTCTACATCCATTGAGCGTTGCGAGAGTGTCGGCGGAGATCAATGGATTGGATAGTCTACTTGAAGGTGAGAGAGAGGCTGCAATAAGGGCGCGGTGGGTATAGCTTTTCGAGGGTGGCACCTCAGCATCCCCTTCAACCTCGCTCTTCCTAACAATCACATCCATACCCTACTCAACCTCTCAAGCATCTTTTTCCTGTCATAATCACCCAGTTCAGCCTGTTTTACAGCATCTTTCATGAACTCAATAACTTCATCGTAGATGTCTTTTCTCACCGGAAACGGGACACCATCTTTCCCACCGACGGCAAAGCAGTATTTGGCTGGGTCAGTCTTGTCGTATTCCGTATTGTAAACCACATCAGCGATAAGAGCAAGAGCTCTAATCGTTTCTCTACCAAATCCCTTTATCATAAGAATATCTTCAAACCTTTCAGGCTGGAGATTGTAGGCTTTCTCAACAACCTTCCAGTCAATCCTTCTCGGAACGCTCATCCCACCTCCCCATCTTACGATTGAGATAAGCTTTCTGTAATCTTTTTTGAACTTTCCATCTTTCACTATATCTACACAGGCTTTTCTTGCTTCTCTGCTCAAATCTGAGGCCATGTTCACAACTTCTCTCTCCCTTCTTTCGGCCATAATCCCCTCATGTACATTTTCGAGTTCAGGGGTTGTTGAGTATACGCTCCAATGATACCTTCTCGCCATCCTGTCCTTCTCATTCATCCCCTGCTGGACTACCGTAAAGTACTTTGGTGTAAAAAACACCGCGTGGTGATAAATGCTATATCCATCAATCAGTGCGGCATTGTCTGCCTTTGCGGCAAACCTGCTGAACTGAATTATTTTCTCGCCCTTTGCCCCAATTTCATCTGAATACTTTTTGATTTCCTCAGGGGTTTTCAGGGCATTGCTCCCCTTCCCACCAGCAACCCTGATCGAGAAATCTTCGCTGTTCAATACTGATTTCAGCACACCAGTGAGAACCGTTGTAACTCCGCTCGAATTCCAGTCGAATCCGAGAACATTTGACATGGACTGGAAGAATATCGGGTTTGAGATTCTCTCCAAAAACTCCTTTTCTCCGTATTCGAGAACGATTAGCTTAACAAGTGGAGATGCTAACTTCTTCATTCTGTTGAGTAACCAGTAAGGAGCCTTTCCGTGGTGGAGCGGAAGATAAATTTCTCCAGTCATATATCCACGACCACAAAGGCCTTGAGACCTTCAGGGGTTTTCTCAACCCTGAACTTGTGCATTGTTATTGCCTTCGGCTCTACCTTTACGTTTTCTGGTGTAAACTTTCCTCCTTTCAGTTTTCCAGTTGCTTTTTTAACGTTATTTTCCTCAACCTTAACCTTAACATCTTTTGCAGCGAAAAACTGGGTGTCGAATAGATACAGAAGCTCGTTAAGCCATCTGTAAAGTAAAATCTCCTCATCTTCTCCCTCAACTTCGATTTTAACATCTTTAGAAGTATCAATTCTGTTCAAATCAACAAAGGAATCGTAAAAAGCAAGAGTGGCATTCTCAAGGAGTTCTTCTAAGCTGCTACCGTAAACTTCAAAGGCTATATCAGCGGTGTGATCTACGAATCTGTATTTCATGTAATTATCTCTCAAACTCTGTTATTTCTGTGTTTCGCAGTGAAGCAAACGAAGTCGTTTTCCGAATACTTAAGTCTGGTTTTTCTTACATCGATGATATCAAATCCAGCATTCCTCAGCATGTCAACAACCTCATCCTCGGTGTAGAACTTCGCCACCCTGTAGAAGGGGCTATCCTTACCCGCATATTCCTCTCCCAATCCTGAGTTTCTTGGGATTATGCACACAACAAAAAATCCGTCATCTCTCAGAATCCTTTTCACCTCAGAAAGAGCCTTGACAGGCTCATCGAGGAAACAGAGTGTGAAGATCATGTAAACCGATTTGAAAACACGATCTCTGAAGGGCAAATGACCCGCATCAGCCCGGATACACTCCACTCCTCTCCTTTTTGCGATCTTGAGCATCGCCGAGGAGGTGTCAACTCCAACGTCGATTCCTATAACTGCAAACCTCCCGGTTCCAACTCCAACTTCGAGTGATGGGCTTTCCGACTTTGGAATTACAGAAAGTTCCATCTCGTAAAGTTCTCTGTTCTTCTCATACCATCTGTCGTATCTCTCAGCATTACTTTCGAAGATGTTCATATCTTTGCAGCTGCTTAATCCAAGGCCAGTTCTTAGTGTGATTGCAGAGAAGTCGCAGTTAAAAAATTTAGAAGTATTTATAGATAGTATCCATGTCTTCCCCGTCCAGACCCATGATAACGTCAAAGAGGGCTTTATCAACCTCGTGCATCATTGGGATTCCAGTGACTTCAGACGCCAGAGGACTGAGGGCTGCAAGATCCGACCTGTCTACGAGGTCAAGTCTGAACTTCCTTGCTCCTGCCAGAAGCTGCTTCAGTCCATCCTTCATTCTTTCAATGTACGTGTAAAGTCCTACAGCCGTCCACGGGATTTCCTTGCCCACCTTGTCTCCGTATTTGGCCTTCAACTCATCCGCCAGTATGAAGAACTTCTCAGGTGAGTCTCCATACCTTCTCGCGAACTCCTTGGGCAGCTTGCCCTTCTCTGCAAGCTCGCAGAAGTATGAAGCCTTCATCACAGCTGTGAGTGGTGATCTGCCAGTGGTTACCGTCTTTATGAATGGCCCATCTCCGAAGTTGCTCATAGCAATTGCCTTGAATATCTGGCTCTCATTTATAAAGCCACCAGCCATGCTTATGTCCGGGACGTACTTACCCTGCTCCTTCAGCTTTCTGGCAGCTTTGAGCACCAATGCCTCCAGATAGACCGTTGGAACACCCATCTCGTTCATCATTGGAACCGGAGACATACCAGTTCCGCCTCCAGAGCCGTCGAAGGTTATGTAGTCCACCTTTGCCTCCGAGGCAACCTTCATCGTCCACGCTACGTCTGCTGGGCGGTACTGACCTGTCTTGATAGTGACAACCTTCGCTCCCATTTCCCTCAGCCTTTCCACGTCCTCGACAACATCCTTCCTCAGAGGTGACCCAACTCTGCTGTGCCTCTCAAAGGTCTTGAAAAGCCCATCCTTGAAAGCTTCCTGGACATCAGGATCTTCAGGGTCCGGAAGTACAAGATAACCTCTCTTCTTAAGCTCTATAGCTCTCTCAAGCGAGTTAACTCTGATTTCACCACCAATCGCCTTTGCACCCTGTCCCCACTTTCTCTCAACGATGTTCACTTCAAGTTTTGACAGCACGTATTCATCTACACCAATCCTCTGATCTTCGACATTAGTTTGGACCGCAATGTCTCCGTACTTTCCATCCCAGAATTCTTTGAACAGCTTTACTCTCCTCTCCATCTCGGGAGACTTGACAACCTTTCTATCTTTGAACTCGGATGCTGGATCTACACCGCATACATTTTCACCGACTATAAGTATAACTCCTGCCAGAGCTGCACCCACAGCAATCCCGTCCCAGTACCTCCTTGCGACGTCTGTTGAGCCGTATGCGCCTATGGCTAAAGGCATTTTCACCTTAATCCCGCCAACGCTGCTTTCAACACTGGCATTCGGGAACACCATCTTGTCGGGGTCTGTTTCAACACCCTCGGCCCCAATCAGCCTTGAGAGTATGTTGAAGTGTGACCAGTCGAGGCCGTAGTCCTTTAAACTCGATGCCGTACTGTCTCCAAAGTATTCAGGGTCGGGATACAGTACCTCCCTACCCCTGAAGGCTGACAGTCCAATTTCACACAAGAAAGGACAGTCTCTGACGCAAATCGGGCACATTCCGCTCTGCGGGTTCACGTCTCTGACTCTCGTTCTCGTTCCTGTAGTAGACATTGCATTGAGGTAGGACGAATTCTTAAACACGCGTTCCATTCAATTCACCTCCGCGGCAACTGAACTCTTGTCATGCATATATATTTTACGGACTTCTTTTTATGAAAATATACTATACAGTCCTATTTTTATGCATACATATTTCGTAGTCTTCTTTTTATGAGAATATGTTTTACTTCTTCATCTCACCACTCCTGTAACCTGAATAACTCCTTTTCCCTGAAACATTATCGCTTTTGAGGCAAATTGAGACCCCACAAGAGCCCAAGACTTTCCTACTCAACGAATGACCCAAGAAAGCTCAAAAATTTAAAAAATCAAACGTCAAAATATTTCATGAACTCCCATGGCGTTATGTACAGACAATACTGGTTCCACTCATCAATTTTGAGCTCCATGAACGCATCAAAGATATGCGATCCGAGAACCTCCTGCATAAGTTCATCGCTGGCCAGATGGTCTATTGCATCTCTCAACGTTGTTGGCAGCTCACCAACACCCAACTCTCTCTTCTGGGCTGGCGTCAGTTCGTAAACATCTTTAAGCAGGGGATCACCGGGATCAATCTTCTTCTTTATACCATCCAACCCAGCAGCAAGCTGGGCGGTGATTGCAAGATATGGGTTACAGCTTGGATCAACTCCCCTGTACTCTACCCTAATTGCCGAAGGCTTTTTAACGTACATTGGCACCCTAACGAGAGCTGATCGGTTTCGTGGACTCCAGCAGATGTAAATAGGAGCTTCAAATCCCGGAACGAGGCGCTTGTAGCTGTTAACTGTAGGAGCGCAGAGGGCTGTTATCGCCTTTGCATGCTCAAGCAAACCTCCGATGTAATAGCGAGCTTTCTGGCTCAGCAGGTATTCGTCATTAGGATCTGCAAAAACTGCATCACCGCTGAAAGGCTCACCCCTCCAAAGGCTCTGGTGGGTGTGCATACCGCTCGCATTGTCCAAATAGAGGGGCTTGGGCATGAATGTTGCGTAAAGGCCATGCATCGATGCCACATTCTTGGCGGCGAACTTGTAGAGGTAGAAGGCATCGCAAGCATCAACAAGCGTCTTTGGCTTGAAATTCAACTCAATCTGTCCAGCAGTACCAACCTCATGGTGGTGGTATTCAACTTCGATCCCAAGCTGCTCAAGGTAGTAAACGAGCTCGTTTCTGTATTCTACAGTTGTATCCTCAGGTGGTGGCCTGAAATAGCCCTCTTTTGGTCTGATCATATAACCACTCTCGAGTTCGGTGCTGAGCGGTATTATTCTCGGCGGTCCCCAACTATCTCCGGCACCCCCATTTGGTGAAACCCACATGTCCCAGTCCAATTTGGTAAAATCAACTCCCTCAAAAAGGAAAAACTCAATTTCAGGTCCAAAAATAGCACTCATTCCATCTTCCTTGAGTTTGTTTTCCACTTTCTTTGCTACGTAACCTCTTGGGTCACAATCGGCCTGTTCCGAACCCCACGCCTCGTAGATGTCACCGAAAATTATCGCTGACTTCTGGATAGGGTCATCAATCCACGGAACGATCCTTGCTGTTGATACATCTGGCATCCAGACCATGTCACTCCTTTCTATGGTTCTGAATCCTCTAACGGAGGAGCCATCAAAACCGATGCCAGTTTCAAACACGTTCCCCTCAACAAACTCCCTTGCCGGGATTGAGAACATCTGGAGATAACCGCGCACATCTGTAAAGGCACAGAGCACCTGTTTTACCTCATTTTCTTTCAATAACACCTTTACCTTTTCGACGTTCTCCATTCAATCACCCTCTTACCTTGATTTTACAACCGTTATATATCTTTTTGTATTATCGCTATTTTGATTAAGAATCTTTAAATGAACGCATGTAATCTGAAGGATCTTCAACAGTTGTAGTGGATATGATAATACGTTTTTATACATACAAAAGTTTGGTTAAACCTGATAAACATTACAGCGCGGTAAGGTGGAGCAGTGGATTATCCCATCCCCACATCTCAGCAAATGATATAAAACCACTCGTCCAATTTTAAAGGTGTTAGAACAACTTGCAGTGGAGATCGCAGATAACGCCAGAAGTAAGGAGGATGTTTTGAGGATTAAGAGGCTATTTGCCAAAAGGCATAGGCTCTCCACGATACCATCAGATGCGGAGATACTGAGAGTTGTGAAGGGGACTGGGTATTACACAAAGCTCAGAGAACTTCTTAGAGTTAAACCCGTTAGAACCATTAGCGGCGTTGCTGTTGTCGCCGTTATGACCTCTCCTGCACCATGTCCACATGGAAAATGCTTACCCTGCCCCGGAGGAGTGGAAAAAAACACTCCTCAGAGCTATGTAGGACTTGAACCAGCAGCGATGAGGGGGAGGCAGCATGGTTATGATGCTTTCAGACAGGTTACGGCAAGATTGAGGGAACTTGAGAGTATTGGCCATGATGTGAGTAAGGTTGAAATTATAGTCATGGGCGGGACTTTTCCCGCAAGAGATACAGAATATAAGGAGAAGTTTATGCTCGAAATCTTCAACGCCCTCAACGCCTTCAACAGCCGTGCAAGAGCTGAGAGCAATCTTGAAATGGCAAAGAGGAAGAATGAAAGGGCGAAGGTTAGATGTGTGGGAATAACCTTTGAAACACGCCCCGATTATGCAAGAGAGCAACACATTCGGGAGATGCTGAGATTTGGAGGGACGAAGGTTGAACTCGGTGTGCAGAGTATATACGACGACGTTCTGGAGAAGATAAAGAGGGGTCATGGGGTTAAAGATACAGTTGAGGCTACTAAACTTCTGAAAGATTCTGCTTTTAAGGTGGGATTTCACATAATGCCCGGACTTCCCGGATCTGATTTCGGTAGAGACCTCAGGATGTTCAGAGAGCTGTTTGAGAACGAAAATTTCAAACCCGACTACCTTAAAATTTACCCAACACTGGTTGTTGAAGGTACTGAGCTTTTCGAGATGTGGAAGCGTGGAGACTACAAACCATATACCACTGAAGAAGTTGTGGAGCTTGTAGCGAAAGCAAAGAGATACTTCCCCGAGTGGGTGAGGGTGCAGAGAATCCAGCGTGACATTCCTGTTCGAGCTGCCATTGGTCTGGACAAAGGAAACATCAGACAACTTGTTCACAGAAGACTTATAGAGCTTGGTTATGGCTGCAGATGTATAAGGTGCAGGGAAGTGGGACATAGAGGTGTGAAGCCTGAGGAATACTCAAAGGCTGAGGTAGTGGTAAGGAAATACAAGGCTTCTGGGGGTGTTGAATACTTCATATCCTACGAGATTCCTGATTATGACGCTTTAGTTGGATTTTTGAGACTCAGATTTCCGAAAGAGCCTTATATAGGTGCTTTAAAGGATGCTGCTCTGATCAGAGAGCTTCATGTTTACGGCAGGGCTGTTCCGGTTGGCAAGAGTGGCAACGCTTTCCAGCATAGGGGTTTTGGAGAGAGTTTGCTCAGGGAAGCTGAAGAGATTGCAAAGGAAGAATACGATAAAATTGCGGTTATAAGCGGCGTAGGTGTTAGAGAATACTACAGAAAGCTCGGGTACAGGCTTAAGGGAGGATACATGGTTAAGAGGTTGTGAGAGGGGGGGTCAGGTGGGTTTAGATGCGTGTTGAGATTTCCGAGCATGCGAAGAAGAGAGCGGAAGAGAGAGGAGTGAGTGTTGAGGTTGTAGAGAAAATAATAAAACAGCCTGAGGAAGTTGTTACGGTAAAGTTTGGCAGGAGGGCGGCTTACAGGAAATATGGGGATAGATACGTCGTCGTCATTTTTGAGGAGAGAAAGGATGAAATAGTTGTGGTGACAACTTTAAAGGTAGATAAGGAGAGGTTGAAGAGATATGGCTTCAGTAGAGTTTGACCCTAAGGTTAACGCCATGTATATCAGGCTTAAGGAAGGAAAGGTTTCGGAGTCCGAGCCCTTAGCTGATAACATCGTTGTTGATCTGGACGAGAAGGGTGAGGTTATAGGTATAGAGGTTTTACTGCCGAAGCTCGATGAGAGGCAGAAAGAGTTTGTGGCGAGGGCTTTAAAGGCCAAGGTTTAGTCGGCTCTTTTTTAGAACATTGATGACTGCGAAGGAGATTCAGGTGGATCTAATGAAATTCAGGAAATTCGTCAAGTCTTTTTTCTTGTTTAGATTTTTGTTGAAAGTCGAACAGAGCCTGAATTTTAACAATTTGAGAGCGGCTATAAGGCCAAAACCACATGCAAGATTCCAGAAAAGTCAGTTTGAAAGCTCTGTGGTAGTAGTTGTGAAGTAACTGTAATAAGCAATTACGAATTAGTTTTTGAGTCCTCAGGGGTTTTAGTGCTTTGTTCTTCGTTTTCTGTTACTTCGATCCAAGAAATTTCGTTCCAAGGGATAGAAATTACACCTATATTTTTAGTAAGAGGCTGTCTTCAGTTATTGCCCATAAAGTTCCGCTGATAGAACCACTGGTAGTTCCGACATTTAGCGCTGGGAATTTGTCTCTAAAGTTGTGAATTTTAGCAATTTTGATCAATCTCAAAGTTTGATTTTTTATTCTGGAACTCACTACGAAATGGTCTATGACCATAAATAGGAATGCTAAAAAAGAATGACAAACAGCAAGGAGATTCCGGATGTGATTTATAGGATTGCTGCTGCAGCAACGGTCATGAGTGGTGAAAATTTTACTAGTCAGAACCAGTCAGAACCAGTCGTTAATGTGCGATTAAAATTAAAAAAGGAGATATACGATTTCATGAAGGCTGAAGGGCTCGATATCAATGTGGTGGTCAATAGATTGCTCGAAAACTTTGTGGTTGCCTATAAATCGTTCTGGGAAGGATTCTCGCAGGAAATTGGTAGCCCCGGCCGGATTCGAACCGGCGTCGCCGGATCCAGAGTCCGGCAGGATTGACCGCTACCCCACGGGGCTTTCACTGTTTAACTGTAGCCAAGATTTATCAAAATTTTGGTCTCATTTCACGCTCTTCTATCAAATATGCTCAACTTTAACAAAACCTTTTTAAACTTTAGTCAGGAAAATAAAAAGAGCATGTCAACTATGTCTCGTATTCAGAGAATTAAGGAGTATCTTTCTAAAAGAAAGCTATTGCAAAGAAAAAAGGTAGGTGTTCTTGTAGATGGTCCCAATATGCTTAGAAAGGAGTTTAACATTAACTTAAAAGAGATTAGAGAGATTTTGACTGAATATGGGGATATTAAAATAGCCAAGGTCTTTCTGAATCAGTATGCAACCGAAAAACTCGTTGAGGCCATTGAAAACCAAGGGTTTGAGCCGATAGTAACGTCTGGAGACGTTGACGTTCGATTGGCTGTTGAGGCAATGGAGCTTATTTACAACGACTCCATAGATGCGATAGCCATCGTCACGAGGGATGCGGATTTCAAGGCAGTTTTGATGAAAGCAATGGAGATGGGAAAGGAAACCATCATAATTGGTGCAGAACCCGGATTCTCAACCGCTCTCAAAAATTCCGCAGACATTGCAATAGTTTTGAATGATGAAACAGCGGAGGAAGAGAGAGAACCTGAGGAAATAATTGAGGTATGAAGCTTTTTTTGTTCGAATTTGCTACTTGTGGTGAAAAAATAGAGGATAGTATTGCCGTTGAAGGGCTTGCGATGTTTAAGGCTGCCTACGATGGATTCAAGAATTATTATGATATTTATGGATTTGTCAGAGATGAATACTCCTCCCTTTTCGACCTCCCATCTGGAGATGTCACAATGCTGGAAGACTATCTTTCCGAAAGTGATGCGTTTCTGATAGTAGCCCCAGAAGACGATAACCTGCTACTCGAGTTAACCAAGCTTGGAGAGAAGTATGCCGAAAACCTCGGGTCTTCGAGTAAAGCCATCTCAGTCGTTTCCGATAAGTGGAAATTGTATAAAAAGCTGAAAGGGAGTGCTCAGATTCCTGAAACGTCAAAAAAACCTCTTAATGGCAAATTTATTATTAAACCAAGAATTTCATGTGCCGGAGAAGGGATTTCCTTTGGTTCCGATAGCGTTCCAGACGGTTACATCGCTCAGGAATTCATCGAAGGCAAAAATATGAGTGTAAGTGTGATTGCTAAGGACGGAGAGTGTAGAGCTGTGAGTGTTAACGAGCAGCTTCTCGATGGATTCAAATATGCCGGTGCGATTGTGCCAGCGAGGGTTAGTGAAAAAATTGCGAGAGATGTAGAAAGAGAGGCGTTGAAGGCTGCAGAATGTATTGAAGGGATAAATGGCTACGTCGGGGTGGATATCGTATACTCTGATCAGCCGTATGTTATAGAGATAAACGCGAGACTCACAACTCCTGTTTCAGCCTTCGAAAGGGCTTATGGCGTGTCAATTGCAGATATGCTGGTTGGAAAGTCACCTAAATTTGCGAGAAGGCAAATGATAAGGAAAGGTACTGGATTGGCTGAATACTACGTTAAATCAGGAATGTGGTGTTTGCAGGTTTGTAATCTTTAGCCGAACAGCCTTCTGAGCAATCCTTTTTTCTCCTTTCTCTCTTCTTTCTTCTTTCTTTTCTTCTTCTTTGCCCTTTCTTTAGACTTTGGAGCTGTTACACTCACAGCCTCGCCGTGTCTGCTCTTTCTGCTTCTCACCCTGACGATTACGGGTCTTTCAAGTTCAGGACTTACTATGATGGCATTTCCGGGTGGTAACCTTTTAATCTCTTCCACCATCTCAGCAGTAATCCCCTCCACCCCACTCCTTATTGCGTTGATGTCGTTGGGGTTGGTTACCCTCAGGATTATCTGCGTGTTACACTGGCTTATCACGTTCTTGTCAACCCTCGCTGGCCTCTGACTGATGACCATCAATCCAAGACCGAATTTCCTGCCTTCACTAGCTATCGTTCTGAGTATCCCGGTAGACACGGCTCTGTCAAAACCTCTTTCAGGTATGAAATTGTGAGCCTCCTCAATAACTACCATTCCCGGTTCCACTTCCCCTTTCTTTCTCAGTTCGAAGAGCTTTGTACAAACTCTTGAAACTATTAAATCCTGATATGCTGGTTCAATACCCCTCAGGTCTATAATCGTAGCTTTTCTCCTCTGAAGGAGCTTTCTTATATCTGTTGGCTTTTCACCAAACAGTCCCGAATCTTCAACCTTCGTAAGTGCGCCGAGCAATGTCCATTTTCCGTTGTGTTTAATTCTCTCAACCTCATCAATGATGTCTTGTATCGTGTAATCCTCATCTTTTAGCTCCTTCAATGCCTGATACAGCAGAGCCTGAGCTGTTGGATTCTTCGAACCAGTAAGCTCAATCAACTCCTCAGCGGTAAGATTAACCCCGTCAAGGATTAGTATTTCATCAGCCTTATTAGCGAAGGGTGAGATGGGAGGAACTACGATTCTGATTTGATCTGCGTAGCCTCTCGGCTTTATACCAAATTCTCCGTTGACTTTCTCATTTGGATGCTTAATCGAGTGGTACTCTCCGTGTGGGTCAATAATGAGGAGTGGGACGCTATGTTCGAGGAGCTCCTCTATTATCACACCTGCTGTATAACTCTTCCCGCTACCGGTTTTTGCGAGGATGCACACGTGCTTCTGAACGAGGCTGTTCGGATCGAGCCTCACTTTAACCCCAGTATCGCCGAGAAGACCGATATAAACCCCTTCGTTGCTCAGTCCAAGCACTTCCGAGATAATCTTTTCTTCGGCCAAAAATACACTCTCACCCGGTACAAAAGGACTTCTGGGGACTTTCAATCTTCCGTTCTCCCTCTTTCCAAGAACTACAGCCTTCCCAATAAAAACCTCGTTCGCATCATTAACGATTTCCTTTATCTCTTTATTCCTCACATTGGACTTCGCGATTATGTCCTCAACATAAGCAACAACCCACCCCTCAACATCATTCCATACCTTTACGTAATCTCCCCTTTTCACTTTCTTCTGATCAAAAATCACGAAGTTGAATTCGAAGGATGATGCCTCTCCGTAAATCTTTCCCACAGCGCTTTTCATCGCATAAAGTCTTTTGCGATTATTTTTATTTTTTCCGCTCTGGCGGGTAATTGCGATAAGAACACTTAAAAATTGAAGCGTTCGGGTGCAACAAGACTATTGTACAGATACACGCCGGGGGTGGGATTCGAACCCACGCGGGCAACGCCCAACGGCTTAGCAGGCCGTCGCCTTACCGCTCGGCAACCCCGGCTCAAAGCTAATTCTCCTCGATGCAATTTAAGAATTTTGGTTGAAAAAATCAAGACTGGGCAACCTTTAAATTAAACTGAAACAATTTTTTATAGGGTGATAAAATGGCAGAAAAGGTTAGAGATAGGGAGCATCATGAAAGACTCTTCAAGGCATCAATGAGTCCGATAAGAAGGATGATCGTTGCCGCGATAGGTGTTCAAGGCAAAACAAGAGAAGAACTTAAGAGTGAGCTTGAATTGAGTGATTTTCAGCTGAAGTTCAACCTCGACTGGTTGTTAATAGAGGGATTTGTAAAAGAGGAAGATGGAAAACTAAAACTCACAGATGATGGAATAGAGCTTCTTGAGGCTGGTTAAGTCACTATTTCTTTAATTCTACCAGTTTCCATTGCTTTCTTTATTTCCATCATCGTAAGGTCGAGTGGGTCTTCTATTCTGACTCCATGCTTGAGAGTGAGATTTCTCATCTCTGGAGATGTAGGGCCGATTGCTGGATCTCCGGGAACTCTGAAAGAAACATCGAAGATTACAAATTCAAGTTTTGTTTCATCTTCATGTGAGTATGCCATGGCTCCTTGTAATCCAAACATTCCTACAATACCGGGTGGAAACTCCTTCTCGCATGCTCTCAAAAATTTCTCGCACGCTTCGTAAACCTCCTGCTGCTTGCTTTCCCGCATGGTTACGCCGAAATGACCGATTTCCTCATTTTTTACCGGAACATTTATCTTGAGCTGGTCTTTTGCTGGTAAATTCAGAAATCCCTGCAAGTTGACCTGTCTTCTGTCGCTAAAGCCAACAAAATCGAAATCTCCGAAAATATCTTTCAAAGCGTAGCTGTGGAAGTTAGCATTAAACCTCGCACCCAGCACGTACTCTTCAATCCTTGCCTTCTTTAACCCTTCTTCGTTAATAACACCTGCTTTCAGCAATTCTTCCGCCTGTCTGTAATAGTCCTCGGGAGAGTTTGTGTAGAAAAATGCTCTTTCTAGCGGGTTTTTTGCTTGCTGCACCTTTACGACAACAAGTCTGTCTATCTCCTCGGGTGATTTAAATTCCTTGGGATACCTCAAACCAGCCTTTTCAAGTAAATAATACTGATTTTTCTCGTAATTCCTCTCTTCAGCCCTCAGCATGTATCTATTCCCATAAATCGGAACTTCAAAGACATTCTCGATTCCATCATACCCAACATATACAGCGAAACTCCTGTTAGGAATGAAGATTGTATTGAGTTCTACAAGCCTATCCTGAACCTCTTTATTCAGCATATCCCGGAAACTGTCAAGCGTAATCACCTCATCGTAAAGATGCCTGTTGTATTTGGTGTAAAGCTTATCCCTGCCCGTCTGAACAACAACGACTGTCCTGAAACCCCACGCCTTTGCAGCCATTCCTACTTCTTTTGCGGAATGTGAACCAAAAATACCAATGGTCACATCCTCGTAATTTTCAACGATTTTTTGAGGGTTCATGTATCAGGTTCATCTGCACTTTAAAAATTTGTAGTTCCGCAACCTTTAAAACCTCAGAATGTTAGTAAAAATGAGGGCTCGTAGCTCAGTGGGAGAGCGCCGCCTTCGCGAGGCGGAGGCCGCGGGTTCAAATCCCGCCGAGTCCATTTTTTAAATCTCAAGAAGGAACTCAAAGGGCACAAAATTTAAATTTGAGAAAAAACCACCAATAACATGGCGGTCAAAATAATAAGGTGCCCCTCTTGTGGGGAGGAAATTGAGATAACCGATCTTTACGAAGGGGCTGAAATTCAATGTAACCTCTGTAACTCTGTTATGGTCTATCAGGAAGGTCGCCTACTCCTCCTTGACACTAACGAAGAATATGAACTTGATGAGCTTGAGAGTTACGAAGAAGAGGAGGGGGGAGACGAATACGACGAGTTTGAGGACGAAGAATACTACTACGAAGACGAATACTGATTGAAGATTATTTGCTTCCTTATATACTTGGCAGGAATCTCCTTTGCCAGCGCTATAAGCTCGTTAGCTTTAATAATCTTTATTCCGTCCTCTCTTGCTTTCTTTGCATCCACTTCGAGAACGATTGGGCTGTCTGTCCTCAAACTCGCAACCTCTTTGCTCTTCTCAATTGTTGTAGATAGGTGAACGAATTTTTGGTTTACCGGCTTGATTCCGATTTCCATCATTCTCTGAGCCTCTTCCTCGCTTGTCCCGTAATACAAAACATCTTCTGTTGCTTCTGGCATGTCATCAAGTTCTACATCAATGCTGTGACCGTATCTCGCTCTTATCTTATCATCCCTCAGCTCGTACCTTTTCTTTTCGTCACTGTAAACCAGAGCCTTGATAATCCAGATGTTCGCCCATTTGTATCTCCTCCTGACAACTCTGGCAAGAGACTCCAGATTAACCCACCCATTCTTATCCGTCTCCAGCCCAAATTTCTCCGGAAAATGCCTTAAAATCCCAGAAACAAATCTCCCAAGTTTATCCACTCTCTCTTTGTTCAGGATGAGTTCTCCTTTTTCCCCGCATTTGCATCTCTCGCCTCTGTAGAACCCGTGCTCAGGACAAAACCTTATTTCCTCCATTTTTTCACCACCTTAAGAGCGAGTAACATTGCTATCGCCCCTATCGCAGTGCAAGTCTCAAGACTTATTCCCTGGCGGGTTATGTCGAGATGATACCTTGCAGATTTTAAGATGTCCGATGACAACCCCCTCCTTCCGAGGCCTATTAAAAATGTTGCTGAATTTAGGCTGGGCAAACTTTCAATGTCCAAACTCTTTTTGGGATTAGGCTTTGAAGTTGTAGCGATTTTCACGCCGAAATGAGCTGGAATTTTATCTATCAGGTGGAGCCTCCCCTCTTCGCTTAATCTGAGCAAGTACTCCCCGCTATTTCCAATGGTTGTGTAATCTGCGACATCTTTCGCCAGATCATCCACCCTTTTCCAGAACGGGAAGTCAAGCAAGGCGAGATGGATGTTGAAAGCGTAACATAGCGGAGCCGCTCTCGCAATACTTCGCAGGTGTATCTCATGGAGCTTTAACTTATCATAGGTATTAACCAAACAGATAACCATCATTTTCTCAGTTTCACTTTTTTACCTGAAATTCTTATTATTCCGGCTTTTTCAAGTGATTTTAGCATGATATCAAAAATTTCTTCGGCATCAACATACAATTCAGCATCCAATCCTTCAGCTTCCTCAATAACTCCTGATGTGTAACTCTCAAGTTCTTCTATGTCGTTAGTTTCCTCCAAACCTGCTATTAGATTCATAAGCACCCTTGATATAGCGTCAATAACAACGCCCTCAATACCCTCAACTGTGACATTATTTTTGATTACGCTCAGGATGTCCACACTCACATCCCATGCTGGAGAGAAATCGAGATAGTAAACTTTCTCACACCCCACCACCTCCTCATCGAGCTCGATCACAATTTCGGGATCATCTGGAAGAGAACCCCCTACAAAATCGTTAACCTCTATCCCGTTTGCCCTCAAGAAACCGTAAACGGAGGACATCAGGAAAGAAAGCTTAAAAGCTGCCTCCACACCATCCAGAAACGTCTCATCGGAAACCTCCTTATCCATAATTTTCTCAGCCAGCCTGTATTCTTCTGGAAATGCCCTTTTAAGGAATTCCTTTTCAAAGGTTTCAACATCAATTTTTTCTCTCAACAAGTCTCTGATGATTTCCGCATATCTTTTCCACTCTTGAGCCTCTTCGTACTCCTCAAGTTCGCTTAGCTTACCTCTGAGTATGTATTTTTCCTCCAAATCCCAATCTGTGTGCTCTTTAATTTCAACTCTGGCTCCAGCATTTCTTATCTTCGATGCTATTTCCATGGCCATTTCCTTCTCTGGATAACTGCTGACTCTAAGCCACATAAACTTCAATCTGCTTTTGGTGTTTATACGTTATTCGGAAAAAGTGATATACACTGAACCACTTCAATCTCGCATGTTCAAATTGTCAGAAAGAATGGAGAGGATACCACCGTATCTTTTCGCTGAAATCGATGCAATGAAGAACAGGAAGATTCAGGAAGGTGTAGAGGTTATAGATTTTGGTGTCGGCGATCCAGACTTACCGACTCCAAAGCACATAATTGAGGCAATGAAGTTGGCGGTTGAAAAAGTTGAGAGGCAGAAATATCCCAGTTACGAAGGGATGCTGAAATTCAGAGAGAGTGTGGCGAACTTCTACAGAAGACGTAAAGGTGTTAAGCTCAATCCTGAGAATGAGGTGGTAGCCCTCATTGGTTCCAAAGAGGGGATCGCTCATCTACCTCTGGCTTTCGTCAACAGAGGTGATATCGTCCTCGTTCCCGATCCGGGTTATCCTGTCTACTTCGCTTCAACACTTTTAGCAGATGGTAGAGCTTATGAAATACCTCTTAAAGAAGAGAATAACTTTCTTCCCGATCTGGAATCCATTCCCGATGAGATTGCGAGTAGAGCGAAGATCATGTTCCTGAACTATCCCAACAATCCAACCGCCGCGATAGCGGATAAAGATTTCATAAAGGAGACAATTGATTTCTGCATTGACAGAAAAATTATCCTTGCTCACGATGCAGCCTACAGTGAGATTACCTTTGATGGTTATCGTGCTCCGAGCTTTCTCGAGTTTAATAACGCTTTCGAGGTTACAATTGAATTTAATTCGTTGTCGAAGACTTACAACATGACAGGGTGGAGGATCGGGTTTGCATGTGGCAATTCGGAGATCCTGTCAGGTTTACTGAAGGTTAAAACGAATGTTGACAGCGGCGTTTTTGAGGCCATTCAGGAAGCTGCTATTGCAGCAATGGACGGTCCAGATGAAGTAATCGAGAGAAACTGCGAGATATACAGAAAGAGAAGAGATTTGCTGGTTGAAGGTTTGAATGATGTGGGGCTTGATGTGAAAAAACCCCTTGCAACATTCTACGTTTGGGCCAAGGTTAACGGCAACAGCATCGAGTTCGTAAAGAGGTTGCTGGATATAACGGGAATAGTAGCAACTCCCGGTGTTGGCTTTGGCAAGTCAGGTGAGGGTTACGTTAGATTTGCCCTTACGAGAGATGAGAACACAATAAAGGAGGCTATCAACAGGCTTAAAGATTTTAAATTCTGATTTTCATATCTTTATGTGAAAAACTTTAAATTTCTAAGGACGTCTCGTAAATAAAATGTTGAAAAGGACAGTAATAAGAGCTAAAGAGGCATTATTGCTGGACAAAGATGGAAACATTTTGGAAGTTAATTCTGATTTCACAAAAAAACTCGGCTTTGAGCGAGAAGATTTGCTCGGTGAGAACATATTTAATCTCGTCGCAGAGGGCTTTAAACCCTTTGCGGAGAGGGCTTTAAAGGCCGGTGGAGAATTTACAGTAGTTGGAAGAGATGGTAGATTTTACAGACTAAAGGCTGTTGTTGAGGATCAGCGGATTTTAGTTTACGATCTTTCTGAAATTCCCGAACTTATAAGGAAAAGTTACTCAGGTGTCTGGGATTTCCACTATGGACTGCTGTTTGTGGATGAGAGGAAAAGGATAATTCTGGCAAATGAGACGTTTTATCGCGCAACCGGTCTCGATAAAGAAATCGAGGGAAAAAGGCTCGATGACATTTTCGATGTGAAGATATTTGAAGAGCTTTTGGCTGAAGGGGAGGTTGATTTCTCAGTAGAGATTGGTGGTAAAGTTATCGGGGTGAGAGCAAAGGTAAGAGAGGTTGAGATTTGCGGTGAGAAGATTTACGAGATACTTCTGAGAACGACAGATGAGGAGAGACTGAGGAACCTGAGAAAAACCTTTGATTATGTTGAGTATCCTGTTCTGACCTTCATCTCGGAAAGGCTATACTACTCGAATATAGCTGCGAATAAAACTTTTTTGAATGCTGAAAGCATTTATCGCTTAGTCTCTGGAAAATCTGCTGGAAGGATTGAGGTTGAAACAACTGACGGGAAAAGAGAGTTTCTGTTCTTCAAAATACCCGGTATGGAGGAAATATACATTTTCTTCGATCTGAGTGAACAGAATGAGCTTTTGCAAAAGCTGGAAGAGGAGCTAAGAAACTACAAGATTACTTTCGAAAGTTCGGTTGATGCAATTATTGTAACAGACGTCTCGGGTAAAATACTCCTTGCTAATTCTGCTGTAAGGTTTCACGGTTACACCCCGGAAGAACTCGTGGGAAAAAACGCCTTCGAGTTTATCCTTCCCGATCATGCTGAAAAGGTCAGGAAGAGTATTGAGGAGGGTTTTAAAGGCAGGATAGATTTTAAAAGACTGGAAATCCAGATAAAGGATAGAAATGGAAAACCAAGATGGGTGGAGGTTACCGGTTCGCCAATAGTTAGGGAGGGGGGAGATGTTAGTGGGACTGTGGTTATCTTAAGAGATATCACAGCTAAAAAGGAGCTTGAGAGAAGGGTGCGAGAGAGTGAAGAGCTCTACCGAACTCTGGCTGAAAACTCTCAGGCTGGAATTTTTGTTCTTCAGGACGGCAAAGTTGTTTACATGAACAGAGCTTCCGAGGATTATGTCGGGTATTCGAGAGAAGAGTTGATAGGGACAGATGCATACTACAACCTTTTCGAGGAGAGCATCAGAGATAGGGTAGATGAAATCATAAAGAAGGTTTTGGATGGTGGTTATGAAACCGTATTTACCCGCTATGTAACAAAGAGCGGGGAGAGAAGATATGCCAATCTCCTTCTTGTTCGAATAAATTTTAGAGGAAAGCCTGCAATTCTTGGAAACTTCGTAGATGTTACCAACATGGTCGAAGCGAGGAAGAAGCTGAGAGAGAGGGAAGAACTTTACCGAACTTTGGCAGAGAACTCCCATACTGGCATATTCATAATGCAGGACGACAAGGTTGTCTACGGTAATGAGAGACTGAGAGAAATGTTTGGCTACACCATCGAAGAAATCAATCGGCTCGAGCACCCATATATGGTAGTTCATCCGGATTATCGGGATTTAGCGATTTCGAGATACAGGGCAAGGGAGAGAGGAGAAAAAGTCCCTGAAAGCTATGAAGTTAAAGCGATAACAAAGAGCGGTGAGGAAAAATGGCTAAGAATTCTTGCAGGTCGTATAATGTATAAAGGAGAACCCGCAGTCTTAGTCAACGTTGCAGATGTTACAAACCTAAAAGAAAATGAGGAAATGCTGAAAAGGGTAAACACTTTGTTGAGAGTAGTCAGTGAATTTGGCAGATCCATCGCACACGAAAAAACAGAGTTCAGGATATTTAGCAATCTCAGAACTTATCTTGAAAAAGCCGGAATAAAGGTTGCTGCATTTCTCAATGAAGGCGGTCTTATTCCAGTAAGCATTTCTCAGGGGCTGGATGAAGAGAGATGTGAAAAAATCGCCAACGAATATTTGAATTCGGAGGAGATTGTAAGGTTGAGAGAAAGGGATGGTGAAGTCGTCATTATACCCTTTGCAGATCTCGAAAAAACTTACGGTATTGCAATCCTGTTTTCAGAACAAACTTTCACGGATGAAGAGGTAGGCATTATCTCAACAATAAAAGGAGATGTCGTGCTCTCTATCAAATCTATGGAGGTTGAGAGAGAAAAGGAGGCAGCGCTTAGGGTGATAGTAGAGAATCTCAATCAGCTTGAATTCCTTGCAGACAAGCTCAGAAATCCACTTGCGATAATTAAAGGATATATAGAGGTCAAAGACGATTTCAATTTTGAAGATTTTGTCAAAAAAATTGAGGAGCAGGCAAATCGGATCGAGAATATTCTCGATGAATTGAGGGCAAGAGAGATTGCAACCTACGAGATCAAGAAAATTTTAGATAGGGGAAAGTAACAATTTTTTAAATCTGGGGAAAGCTGAGGATATGGAACTTTACAATACGATGAGTCGCAAACTCGAGCAGCTGGAAGACATCGTTGAAGGGGACGAAATAAGGATGTATGTTTGCGGTATAACTGCTTACGATTATTCCCACATCGGTCACGCGAGAAGTGCTGTCATCTTTGATACATTAAGACGTCTTCTTGAGTATATAGGATATAGGGTCGTCTACGTTCAGAATTTCACCGATGTGGATGACAAGATAATAAGGAGAGCTGTGGAGGAGGGGAAAACGCAGAGAGAGGTTGCGGAGAAGTTCATTAAAGAGTATTTTGAGGATATGGAGTGCCTTAATGTTAGGAAAGCCACACATCACCCAAAGGCGACTGAACATATAGATGATATCATCGAGTTTGTGCAGAAACTTTTGGAGAAAGGATACGCATACGCCGTTGATGGAGACGTTTATTTTCACGTTCCGGCTTTCGAACACTACGGAGAGCTATCAAAGCAGACCTTAGAGGAGTTAAACAAACACAGAATTGAACCTGATGAAAGGAAGAAGGACGTAAAGGATTTTGCCTTGTGGAAAGCTGCAAAGGAGGATGATTTCAAGGCTGAATCGTACTTTCACTCACCTTGGGGTGAAGGCAGACCGGGATGGCATATAGAGTGCAGTGTAATGTCTGCCAAGTATCTCGGTGTGCCTTTCGACATTCATGGAGGAGGGAAGGATTTGATTTTTCCGCACCACGAGAATGAGAGAGCTCAGAGCTACGCCCTTTTTGGCGTTGAGCCAGTTAAAATATGGATTCACAATGATTTTGTCAGGATTAGAGGGGAGAAGATGAGCAAGAGTCTCGGAAACATAGTAAGAATAAGGGATGTCCTTCAGAAGTATGAGGGTGAAGTTCTCAGGTATTTCTTGGTAACAGCCCACTATCGCAGTCCCCTTGATTACAGTGAAGAGGCCATCGAAAGGGCGAAGAAGGCTTATGAGTATCTCAAAACCACCCTCCTGAACATGGATATGGAGATAGCGTATCTCAAGACCTTTGGTGACAGGGAAGCGGGAAATCTTGAATATGGGGAATACATCGCTGAATTCATGGATGTTATGAAGCACGATCTAAACACTCCTAAGGCTCTGGCAATTCTTCACAGTTTTGCTGGCTATATCAACAAAGTAATCTTCAACGCCTCACTTGAGCAGCTTGAGAAGATGTTTGATTCTTTCAAAACACTATGCTCGCTTCTTGGGCTTTTCGAGAAATGGGAGAGGATTCCAGTATTGACAGCGGAGGAAGCAAAGAAGATCAAGGAGAGGGAGAGAGCAAGAAAGGAGAGAAGGTTTGACGTGGCAGATTCAATTCGAGAAGAGTTTGCTAAAAAGGGCTTGCAACTAATAGATACACCTAAGGGGACGAGGTGGAGATTGAGATGAACAGACTTGGGCACATTGGCTTTACCCTTCTTGTGCTGTCTCCGTTCATATCCAAGCTCGGGATTCATTTTATTCTTTTTGCAGCAATCTTTGCCGTTTTGCCCGACATTGACATCCTTCTCCGAATGAAACACAGAGAATACACCCACAACATAACATTTGCGGTACTGGTAACAATAGTAGCATTTTTCCTTTTCAGAGCGATGAGAGTTGAGGAACTTCTGGCTCTCTCCGCTTTTGTTGCTATCATAATTCATATCTTTGCCGACTCATTTACAATGCAGAAATTTCCACCATTTTTCCCGTTCTCAAAGAAAAGAGTTGCTTTCAGAGTTTTCAAAAGTAACAATCCGCTGATAAATGCATCATCCTTCATACTTGGATTCTTATCCTTTGTTTACTTTGCATCAGGTGGTGGATATGTTGGGTTTTAGTGTTTTTACGCTGGATGTAGGCTCTGGAACACAGGACTTCATGCTTTTTGCTGAGGAGAACATCAGAAATTGTCCAAAGGCCATTCTACCATCTCCGACGAAACTCATAGCAAGGAGAATCGAAAGAGTGGATGGAGATATTTATCTCCATGGATACACGATGGGGGGCGGGGCGATAACTTGGGCGGTCAGAAAGCATCTTGAAAATTATAGAGTTTACGCAGACGAGAGAGCTGCCTTGACATTCTCGGATGACCTTGAGAAGGTAAAAGAAATGGGTGTTATAATAGGGGAGCCTGATAGTGATGCTGTGAGCATTGAGACAAAGGATGTAGACATGCAGTTCTTCGTAGAGTTAATATCGAAGATGGGCTACGAGATGCCAGAAAAATACGTCATAGCAGTTCAGGATCACGGTTTCTCGCCGAAGATGAGCAACAGAATTTTCAGATTCAGAATGTTTGAAAGAATGATAAAGAGAAATCCTGCAATTGAGAGTTTTCTGTTTCAATCATCCAAAATTCCTCCAGAATTTAACCGAATGAGGGATGCTGCAAGAAGCGTTCTGGATTACATGGAGGCTGATGTTTATGTCATAGATACGGTTTTCGCAGCGATTGCTGGGTGCGCAATTTCAGCGAGAGAATTCCCAGCACTGCTTGTAAACTTTGGAAATTCGCATCTCACGGCAGCTGTTGTAAACAGGGGTTTAGAGATCAGAGCTTTATTTGAACATCACACTCCAGTGCTGAAAAGGAGGGGAGAAAATATTGAAAAGTTACTTGAGAGATTTTTGGAGGGCGAGATTGACAACGAATACGTTTTAAAGGATGGAGGGCATGGATGTTATATCGAAGAGGTTCTGGATGTGAAGGACTCTGTTTGCACAGGGCCGAATGCAGAGATGGCGAACATAAGGGAAGCTGACGGAGACCCAATGATTGTTGGCAATCTTGGAATGCTACTCCTTCTAAAGAGAAGAGACGATCTCTGATTTTATCTTTTTGAACACTCTTAAGTTCGGGTTCTTCTTGTATTCAGCCATAAGCTCCCTATCTACCACAATTCCCCTTCTCTTCAAATACACGCAGAACTGCGTGAGGTTTGATGGCCTATCTTTAAATCTGCCTCTCTCGAAATCTATGAAGTAAACTCTGTCAGAGGTGATTATGTGTTTATCAGGATGGTTCATTTCCTGCTTCTCTATTCCGAGCATGTCCAAAATGAGGCAGTTGTTCAGACACTGCTCAACTACATCTCTATCGAGGTGTTCTGCTATCGTTACACCTTTAACCCTCTGCATGACTATTTTTAGATCATGCAGATCTACAGCGTAAATTTTGGGTACAAATTTGAAGGGCTGAAGAAGGGTTAGAAGCTTCACCTCCTTTAGAAAATTATACGTGAATTTATTACCAAAAACCTTTATAGCATACTTTCCGATAAGATAAACCTCTGAGTGCTTACCTTTCACCTTTTGTAAGTCTGACGATTTTTGAAACCCTTTCTGCATCCACTCTCCCACTCCTTTTAATATAGCTACCAATAATAATTCCGTCGCAGTACTTGATAACATTCTTAACATTCTCCGCATTAACACCACTGCCCGCGAGAACCGGCATTCTTACCTCTTTTCTAACAAACCTCAGGTCTTCAACTCTCACTTCTCTTCCCGTTGCTTCACCCGTAACAATCAGAGCGTCAGCAAAGCTTCTCTCCGCATTCAGACAGTATTCCTTAAGTCTGGCGAAATGAACAGCATGCTTTACCATAATATCGGCAAAGATCATGGCCTTGCAGTCAATCTGCCTTTTGTATCTCATGATTTTACCAGCATTACCCTCCAGCAAACCCTCAGGGGAAACTGAGGTAAAGAAGAGCTGATTGACCCTGACAAAATCAGCATTAACAGCCTTTGCAATTGAAAGAGAAGCTATCGCGTCGTTTCTAAGAACATTGATGCCAAGACCGATTGAAACTTCCCTTTTTATTTCAGACGCAATTGCTGTCATACACGCCACAACCTCTTTTCCGACCTCCTTTAAAAAGGGTCTGTCACCGTAGTTCTCTATAATCAGAGCATCTGCTCCGCCATCTTCTATTGCTTTGGCATCCTGGACAGCCCTGTCTATCACTTCCTCAAAGTTCACGTATTCTGGAGATCCCGGAAGGGGCAAAAGGTGAACGACCCCTATTACGACCTTCTCCATACTATCTCATCTCCATACTTTATTTCAACAACTCTGTGGTGAGGAATTGCAGTCCCGGATTTCAGGTAAAGGAACTTGTGTCCAATTTCCTCAATGTCATCTCCGCTTATTTCTGAAAAACCCTTTGGCCTGTCAATGTAAACAACTCTTACAAGCGAGAAATCGAAATCGTGATGCCACTTAAACTTGTTAAGCAAATCTTTTATACTATATCTCCTCATCTTTCGCGATTTCGATAAGCTGCCCTTTCAAATTGAGCCTGAGAGACCTCTTAGCAATTGCCCTTAGAAACAGCGGATCGAGGTTTAGATCTTTGGTTATATACGGGATAGAACTCCTTCCTGATTTGATCTCCGCTTCGATTTTCTTAACGTACTCTTCCACCTCATCATCGCTCATAAAGATTACTTCAAGAACCTTGTTGAGGTCTTTAAGGGAGATGTAGAAGTTCGCGCTTATGTGGGTGTAACTGACATGGTATTCTTTTTCGGGCCTTCCGCCCGGATCAGAAGGCATCCTCCACTTTGCTTCAAGCATTCCGGCATTTTTTAGGATCCTCAGTGCCTCCTCATAACCCTCGCCGAACATCTCTTTCAGCTCACTAACCGTATACCAACCCTCAAGAAGTGAAGAGTAAACTTTCCTGTAAGTTTCGGTTGAAAGCAGGTGGAATATAGGTATCAGCTCTACCACGTCATTGATCAGCTTTGCTCTCTTGACCATCTATTTACTCTTAACCTCGCATCAATTATATTTTTCTGTCTATCATCTTTGATTGAACTCCAGCCGAAAAGAGAGAAATAGCCAACTGCAAAACAAGCCTCTTTTGAGTTTTTGAGATGGCGTTTAATTATATCGACTACTTTTTCATCACCCCTGGTATCAATAACATCGATTTCTGAAACCATACAAACTCCTCCTATATGTCTATGAAACAAATATTAGTATTAGGGTCTTCCCCACATCACCACTCTGATAACTTCTGAATAACCCTCTTTTCCCTGAAACCAAGCTTAACAGTCATCCCTGTTAACAGGACAGAAAGAGAGCATCTCTTTCTCACAGGTTCGAAATCATAGCAGTGCAATCGCCTCAAACTGAAAGCTTCTTTTCCAAATTTGATTACGTCCTCTATTATGCTCCTCAATTTTTTCAGATTCTCCTTTAATCCTTCAAACAACCTCTTAACGAGCTTTCTGTATCTTCTCTTCTCCTTTTCAACGTTCTTCGAGTTAAAGATAAACAGAGGATAACTAATCAGCCCTTCAAGCTTCTCTAATCTGAAATTTTTCTTTGGAATGATTAAAGGCACCACACCGTACCTTATCCCTATCAGATAATTCTTGTAAGCGTAAAAACCTCTGTCCATGATTATTGCATCTCCAAACCTCATTAACTTCTTCCTCTTAAGCATTTCCAAAATTAGGGGGTAAATTCTGCTTTCATGAACATTTGCTGGATAAACATGGAAGAACAAAGGTGTAAGGGTGCTGTAGTCTATCAGAATCATCATCTCCATACCCAGAAAGAATCCCTTTGTTGAATAGCCCCATTTGTAAGGCTTATTGTTTAAATCCCTCCTTCTGAAAGGATTCAGATCGAGGGATATATCTGTCCGATCCAATATTAAAATGGATGGTTTATTTCTCCTTTTCTTTGAATTAGAGTTAAGAATTGAGAAAACCAAGCTTATAAACTGGTCTGCTTCAAATTTTGCCATGAATGAGTAGACTGATCTCAGTTTAACCTCTTCATCTATCCTCAGGAACTTTCTCAGCTCTAAACGCTTATTTACCTCGCTAACAGCATAGGACATCTCAACCTCGAAGAACATTGCCAGAATGATGACTTTGAGCATTTTTACGGCTTTGTTTACTGGCGTTATTCCATTTCTTGCCAAAGCCTTCTTGGTTTCCATAGTTTCAAGCATATCAACGATTTTCGATAGAAGCTCCCATTTCTCATCTACTTTCACTGGAATGACCAGTAATCTCACTTTAATCACCTTATAAAGCTAAAATCACAAATTTTTATCAATTTTACGGTTTATGATGGTTTTATTTTAGATTTAGGGTAATATGGTTTTGTCCCGTTGGAATAGGAAGTGAATCAGTTGTCTATTTTTAGTATGGAGCTATCTGAATTGAGATTAAATGCTAAGTTTGTGGAACACCTTAAATATTAGTATTATCCAGGAAATAAGATTTATTTGTGTTTGTATTTTTGTTTTTCGTGACTATCTTATTCTGTAAAAAAGACATTAATACCATCCAGATTTCAATCTTCAATGTTAGGCATTCAAGAATTCGTTCAATCCAGCAAAAACAAAAAGAAATCAAACAAAAGAGCTTAACTCAATTCTCATCCATGCCTTCTCTCTCGCATTCTCCTCGCTGTAATCTATCTCCTGTGGCTCATAGACTTCTTTGAGTTCCTGGAAGCGGAGGATATCGTACATCATCTTCTCCTCGGCTGTGAACCTGTTGCATTCCTCAATGCAGGGCTTTGCATTTCCGACTTTCCTTCGACTGATTTTGACCCTGTTTCCCTCAACTGCAATGCGGACTTCAACTCCCCTCACAGCGAGCTCTCTGAACTTCCTGCAACCCTCGCATCTCCTTATCAAATTCCAAAGGCGGATGTACTCAGCTGAGTACTCGACACAACCGAGCATCTGCACCACCTCCGTTTTTTGTTCCGGGTTCTGGAACGGAGGTGGTGCCTTTCCGGGTTTGGTAGAATACTATTCCATAATACCCACCCGAAAAGCGGAGCGAACGAGCGAGCGTGCCCGGCTTATGTGCTTTTCAGGGCTGTCATCGCTGCAAAGGGGACATAGTGATTCGGGCAGCCCGGTCCGTAAGGAGAAAAGCCAATATGCCGGGATGCGGAAGCAAGCGAGCGAGTGAGCGGAGCGTGAAGAAACTTTAATATTCTCCTGATTCCAATATTATTTGTGATCGCAGAGAAAGAAATCAATGACCTTGCAGAACTGCTTGGTGTGAGCAGGGATGAGGCATTGAAGCTTGCAATAAAAGAAGGTATCAAGGAGCTTAGACTACGGAAGGCTATCGAACTGTATGTAACTGGTAAAAAGAGCCTGAAGCAGGCAGCGAGAATCGCAGGCGTCAGTTTAGCTGAATGGTTTGAGATTACCAAAGAAAAGGGGCTTCTCGTTCAGATAAGTCCGGAAGAAGTCGAAGAAGAACTGGAAGCGCTGAGTGACTGGCGAAACAACCCTTCATCTGGCAAGAGTTATAGAAAAGGGTATTCTTACACAACCGACTGTTTTTGTGGTTGAGTACCTACTCATGCATATAGGGCTTGTTTACGAGCCCTTGCAATATTGAAAATTTAATTGAAGGGAAAGGTTAATTACAGTTAGGTAGACTATTTAACATGCAGGAATTAACGAAAATAAGCGAGATCATTTTTCTTGTAGAAGAAACTGACGATGGCTATACTGCAAGGGCTCTCGGACACTCGATCTTCACTCAGGCTGACACTCTCGAAGAGTTGAGAGAAATGGTGAAGGATGCTGTGGAATGTCACTTTGATGAAGAAGAAAGGCCGAAAATAATAAGGCTCCACATCGTCAGACAGGAAGTTCTGACACTATGAAACTTCCGAGAGATATAAGTGGTGAAGAACTGGCTAAGCTCCTCAGAAAGTATGGCTACGAAGTTACCAGGCGAACGGGAAGCCACATGAGGCTGACCACTATGCTTGGCGGAGAACACCACATAACAATTCCAAAACACAAGGCGTTAAAGCCCGGAACACTAAACTCAATTCTAAAGGATGTTGCTGAGCACATTGGAATTAGCAAAAAAGAACTGATCGAGGATCTGTTTTAGCTGGTTTGGTAACTGTTAGATTTTTTGTCCACTCGTAATAATATTAAATATCCAGGCTGAATGAAGGCATGGAACACAACCTGCACAAAACCATCGGCAGTATCATAAGCGATGCCTTTCCCGAGCTTGAAGTCGTAAAGGATCCGGCTTGTGGTGGAGACCATCTCGTATCTTTATTCTGCAACGAACAGAAATCGAGAGAGACAAAGTATGCTGACGTTGACATGATCATACTGAAGGATGGAAAGGTGAAGGTAATAATGGAGATTGAGGAATCCGACATCAAGCCCGTTCAGATTTGCGGGAAATTCCTTGTTTCTGCCCTCTCTAAATACTTCATCCACGAGAGGTATGGTGTGATTGAGATGGATGATTCTGTGCTGTTCCTGCAGATCCTCGACTCCTCAAAACTGAAGCATGACAGGACATCCAAGCTTGAGCAGTTCAAAAACCTCGAAAAATCCATACGGAGTGTTATACCATTGAAAGACAGCAGTATCGACAGCTACAGGATTTTCTACGGCGATGTATCGGAATTTGCAAATGGAGAGGTAAAAAATGAGCTTATTGACTGCATAAGGGAGGCTCTGAAGTAGTTTCAGACTCAAAACCTGCTGTTCTCTCAATCACAAATCCAACAACTCTCTCTATCCTCGCGAAGGCCTTGAAGAGGTTGACAAATCCATAGCTCTCGATGTACTCCTTAACATTTCCCAGCGGTACTCTATATCCAAGCAAAAAGGCTATGACGGCAGCACCGAATTCTGCAACAACCTCCTGTAACGGAATCTGACCTCCTTGTATGCCGTGCAGGTAGTCGTCAACAGCATGACACAGCTCATGCAGGAAAACGATGAGTTCTGGAGAGGCGAGCTTGATTACCCTGGTTTTGAGGTTGTAGGTGCCGTAGTAGTTTCTGAAGGCTTCAGTCTCAACTTTCAGATTGAGTTCCTCAACAATGCCTCTGAACTCGCATGGGATCTCGAAATCAAACCTCTTTTCTGGCAGAGGCTCTCCTTCTGTATCCTCGTAGCGGAAAACTGGTATGGGTTTGAAGCTGACGAGTTTCTCAACCATTACCGTCTCCTCAACCTCCATTTCAACTTCTTCCCCCTCCACAACAACCTTCTCAACTTTCCTCACCCTCACCGGAACCTTCTTCCTCACAGGGGCGAGGATGTAGAACGCCTTTGCCCCCTTCTTAACCTTCCTGCCAGCTTTCTGCCACTGCCTGAACCCTCTTGCGTCTGCTGTTTCATTCATCAGCATTATCAGACGGTTGAAGAAGCTCCAGCTGTCTGATGGCTTTCCATTTCCACGGAAAATGGCAAGGGCAACCTTCTCAGGATTTGACTCGAAAGCCTTAAGCACGGTCTCCATCGCTTCCCTTATCCTTTCTTTTCGGGTTGATACCCCAGGATACATATCAAAACCTCCTCAGCGGGCTTCTTTGGCAAAGCCCGCCTCACCGGGATATGGCGGGCTTTGAGTGGTTGGTTTAGAGACAGGGAAAAGGCGGGCCGTTCTCAACCAGAAGTTCAGGCAATCTTTGAATGCAAGGGATAAATCTGGAATAAAGAAAGAAGGGTTAACTATTCCTTGAGGCATTCATTTGCAACCCATCTGCTTGAAAGCGATGTGGATATGCAGTGCATTAAGGAGATATTAGGTTATAAACGTTCCAAAACGACAGAGATTTATACTTGTATGAGCAATAATAATTTGAGTAAGATTAGAAGTCCACTGGATTTAATGGATAGTGTAATTCATGAGTCACATGAAAGCATCCAGAATGAGTATATACGCAATGCAGATATAATTCCAATCTGGGTACATAAAAGAGTTAGGTGCAATAATGCTCGGCGGCAAAAATAGATGGTGAGATGTGAAATGTATAATCCGCTTAGAATTCCTGTTGATCAGTTAAATGAGAAAGAAGGGACAATTACTTTTGTTGTGAGTGAATCAAATTTATTTGATGAAAGAATACCATTAGTTAGGATACTTGAAATTGCTAAGGGGCAAACAGTATTTGTTCTGGAGAGAGATCCAAACTTTAATCTTAGATTCATTCAGAGCAATCCAAATTACAAAACAAAAATAGCAGAAATAAATATACGAGATCTTCGAAATGCTTCAAAATTATTCATTGCCTTCACTTGGTCTGAGAGGGAGAATGTTATTTATGCTGGAGAGTGTGGAAAAGATGAACTTCGAAGTGCAAGGTCTTATGAAGATTCAAATATTAAGTTCCGAGTAGGTGAGGATGGGAGAATTTATCAAATAGGAGATAAGGGCATTCAGGTTGGGTATTACAGGGTTAAATTAGGTGAAAAAGTCGTTTTAGAGCCTACAGCAAAGGAGGTTTTTGATTTTCAGATGGAAAAAATAAAGAGACTGATTGAAAATTGCAAGAGAGAAGATTTCCTTTTTGAATCAACTTTAGTTCAGCAAATAATTGTTATGTTAACAACAGCCTTTGAGGTGTATACTCGGACAAGATTTCTTGAACTTGAGAGGGAAGGCAAACCTTTAGATATGGAGGCGCTATATAGCCGTTTTATTCCTAAAAGGTATAGAGAACAATTTAAAGAAGAAATAAGAGAAATTGCTCGTGAGCAAGGAAAGACTGAATTAGAGGTTTTTATTGAAGGAATAGATGGAAGAAGGCCTATAAACTTTCAAGATTGGGATTCTTTTAAAGATGCATATAACAAAGGATATGGTTTGAAAATAGGAGAAACTGGAATTCCAAACGAGATTCTGCTTGAGGTGCAGAGGTTTATAAAGTGGAGGCACAAAATAATTCATTCAAAAGACGACCAGACGATAATAAACTTTGAAGAGGTCCCTCCAGCAGAGCCCATTTTTACGAATAAAGATTTAGCAGAGAAAGGATTAAATGTTTTTCAAAAATTTATCGAAGAACTACATAAAAATACATTGAAACTTTAAATATGCGCCGCCTTCGCATTACATGCACGTTGCACTCGCTTGCTCCTAACAGCAGACCTAGGGCTACGCCTCGCTCCGCCCAAATTAGCTCACTTCATTTGTCAACTTCAGGCTAAACTCGAAGATTAACTGCCTGCTTCTGGCTTCATAAAGCTTAATTGTCGTGTAAATGTGCTATTACGAGAAAGCTTAAGGAATAAACCCGCCTTCTCCCTCAGCTACAATATTCTGCTTGCTCTCAAACCTGTATCCTCTGTAAACATCCACGTGCCTGTAAACAGCTTTACTTATGTACTCGCTGTATGTGTAAAACTCAACAGTGCGAGTCTTCCGGCATCGCTCACACAAAACCGTTCCCGCTCATTCCACTTCTGAATACATAGGCTCTCAGCACAAAACCGTCTCTTATTCGTATACCGGGAAATATCTTGAGGATCTCCATGGGATCGGCCTTGCTCTTCTGCCATCCCTCCTTTTCCGGTAAGCTTTCCCATACACTTCTTGATCTCCTGCAGAGGCTGTTGAGGTAATTCGCAGAAAAGTAAGCAGTTTTCATTAGAGCTTATTAGCAGCGAACCTTAAAAATCTTAGCAAAAAATAAACTTTCAATCCCTTTTTCTCCCATTAACCTCCACCTCCGCAGTCTCGTTCATCTTAGCTGCAGTGAGGAAGACAGCTTCGATGTGCTTGCAGGTGTAGCTGAGATCATTACCCTGCTTTGAATAATCAGGACAGCTGCAGGTCCACCTCTCCCCATCCCACTTCACTGTGTACTGCCTTGCACCGCCAGAGGAGGAGTTCAGGCTGAGCACGCTGTATGCGTTTTCAGCCTTGATCACGAGCATCCTGTACTTTCTGGAGAATTTCTTTACGTAAACGTCAGCCCTTCTGAACTCCGACACATCACCACCCCTCAAGGATTGAGTGTATCTCCCTCACCGCCTCATCTTTTATGGTTAAGTGCATAACCTCTTAAACTTATTACCCAGAAACTTCTCAATCCACCTTTTTGCAAAAGATATTGATTCTGTCAGCTTTTTGAAAGACTTAACAATCACTTCTTTCAGTTCGTCCACATTAAGCGGTGATTTCTCTGAAACAACTCTTTTTACACTCTTCCAGACGTTCTCAATTGGATTCAAAT
>JAPDIX010000007.1 GCA_029259345.1 Archaeoglobi archaeon | reverse complement strand
GCGGAGAGCTGGACCCATCAAAAACTATAGAAATAAACTACAAGGGTAGGGCAAGGGTTGCGAATTTGGCCAAAAAGTACGGTGTAAGTAAGTACATACTGGCATCATCGTGTAGCGTTTATGGATTTCAAGATGAAATTGTAAATGAGAAATCGCAAACCAACCCACTGACAACCTATGCCAAAGCCAATTTGTCGGCAGAGAGAGAGGTTCTCCCGCTGGCGGACGATAACTTCTGCGTGACGGTACTGAGGCAGGCTACAGTTTATGGCCTGTCACCAAGAATGAGGTTCGACCTGGCTATAAACGGTATGGTTTTAGGGTTCTATAAAAACAGGAAAATACCGATAATGAGGGACGGCACACAGTGGAGACCTTTCGTTCACGTGAAAGACACGTCAAGAGCTTTCATAACGGTGCTGGAAAGCGATCCAAGTACTGTCAATAAAGAAATCTTTAACGTGGGTAGCAACGAACAAAATATCCAGATATTGCCTTTGGCCAAACTAATTGCCGAAGCGATAGACCTGCCATTTGAGTTTGAGTGGTACGGTTCACCGGATAAGAGGTCATACAGAGTAGATTTTACCAAAATAGAGAAGGTTCTGGGGTTCAAACCGAAGTACACTCCAAGAGATGGGGCAAGAGAGGTTTACGATGCGCTGGTTGAGGGGAGAATAACGGACAGCATAAAGACGAGGACTGTTGAATGGTACAAGTACCTGCTGGAGGCGCATAGAATAATAAAGGAAGTTGAAATGAGGGGTGTAATTCTGTGAAGGTCGCCGTAATAGGGGTAGGGCAGCTCGGATCAGACTTGGTTAAAGTTTTTGGTGATGATGCGGTACCACTAACGCACAGAGATATAGAAGTGACAGACTTTACTAGCTGTGAGATTCTCAGAGAGATAAAGCCAGATGTCGTGATAAACACTGCTGCGTATCACAAAACAGACGAATGTGAAGATAATCCGGAAAAAAGCTTTTCGGTGAATGCGATAGGGGCGAGAAACGTCGCCCTGATCTGCAAGGATATTGGCGCAGTTAATATCTTCGTGAGCACCGATTACGTTTTTGACGGCAACAAAGGTCAACCCTATTCAGAGGATGACGTGCCAAATCCTATAAACGTTTACGGGGTCAGCAAATATGCCGGAGAGATTTTTACAAGGTACATCTCGGATAAACACTACATCGTAAGGGTTTCGAGTTTATTTGGTGCTGCTGGGGCAAGTGGCAAAGGTGGAAACTTTGTCGAGACTATGATAAAAAAAGCGAAGGCCGGTGAAGAGATAAATGTAGTGGAGGATATAACAATGTCACCAACATATACAAAGGATGCCGCGTTTGCAATCAAGCAAATTATCGAAAAAAAGCTGCCATACGGCATTTACCACGTGACCAACGATGGATACTGCACATGGTATGAGTTTGCCAAAGCTATTTTTGAGCTCGCAGGAATTTCAGCGAAGCTGAATCCGACTACTTCAGATAAGTATCCAACCAAAGCAAAAAGACCTAAAAACTCGTCTCTAAGCATTGAGAAGTTGAAATCCTGCGGTGTGGAAATGAGACACTGGAAGGATGCGTTAAAAGCATATTTGGAAGAAAAAGGACACATATGACAAACCCGGAAGTTCAAAAATTACTGGTAATGCGGAAGGCATTTGAAACTGTTAAAAAAAGGCAAAAAGCCAACATCTCTAAAATACCGGATCTGCAGGAGAGGCTGCACAGACTCAGAGTTGTAAGAGAGAAATACGTTGGAAATCCCGACATTATTGAAATAGCCGTTGAAAATTTGAAAAACAATGGGTTTAGAGTTAAGTTCGCCGATAATACTGAAAAAGCTGTAAAGCTTCTGCTTAAGGAAATAAATGAAGAAAAAGTTGTTGTAAAGTCGAAATCAAATGTTACAAAAGAGATCAACTTGGAGAAAGAGTTGGAGTCCAAGGGCATTAATGTCATTGAGACCGATATCGGAGACAGGCTAATTCAAATACTCGGCGAAGAGCCGTCGCATCCGACAGGTCCAGCAGCCCATTTATCTGTGGATTACGTTGTGAAGGTGCTAAATGAGCGATTCGGAATTAATTTAGAGAGGAGCCCTCATGCCGTGATTGAATATTTAAAACAGGACATAAAGAAATACATCGACAAAGCAAATATTGGTATTACGGGTGCGAATGCGATAACTGCAGAGGGGTCTGTTTTAATCCTGCACAATGAGGGAAATGTGTATGAGGTGATGAACAGACCCAGAAAGTGGATAATTCTGGCAGGGATTGACAAGTTCTATCCGAGCATAGATGAAGCAGTAAATGCTGCAAAGATCCAAACTTTCTTTGCTACCGGAGCTGTTTCACCATCTTTCATCGAAATCGTAAGCGGTGTAAGTAAAACAGCAGATATAGAGAAAAAGCTGTATGACGGTGTGCATAATCCAAAGGAGGTCGTTTTAATTCTGCTGGATAATAACAGGAGCTACTTAATGAATAACGGATTTAGAGAGATGTTCTACTGTATTGGTTGTGGGAACTGCGTCGTACACTGCCCTTCATATAGTGCTTTCGGAGGAAAATTTAAAGGTGGTAGATTTGCACTATATTCCGCGCTTTACAATGGGGAGTCCGATTTAGAGCTGTGTCTTTCATGTGGCAGATGCAAAAAGAATTGTCCTCTTGGACTCGATATACCAAAAATGATCAGCAAAGTCAGAAGAGGAAGCGAACTTTATAACCTTCTTGTTTCACATGCAAAGTGGCTCACCCGTGCAGTTTATCTAGAAACGCTGGCTGTGTACCTGACGCTGAGAGGTGAGTTGAGTTAGGTATTAAAAAGTTAAATAAAAGTTTAAATAAAAGTTAAAACAACAAAAGGAGGTGGTAAAACATGTTGCCGGGAGTTGTTGTCAAGCCTTTGAAGAGGTTTGCGGATGAAAGAGGGTTTTTTACCGAAATAATGCGTAAGGACTGGAGCGATGTTTTTCAGGACGAAATAGTCCAATCAAATCTGTCGATAAGCTATCCCGGAATTGTAAGGGCTTGGCACAAGCATGAGAGGGGGCAGGTTGATTACTTTGTTATCGTCAGGGGTGCGCTGAAGATATGTGCTTACGACGATGAAACGCAGGAACTCAACGAGATAATTTCTACTGGCGAGAACCTGCAGGTTGTAAGAATTCCCGGACACTACTGGCACGGAATAAAGGCCGTTGGAAACGAGCCAGCAATGCTAATCTACTTTGTGAACAAGCTGTACGACTACAGTAACCCGGATGAGCTGAGAAGGCCATGGAACGATGAGACGATTGTTCCCAAGAAAATTAATGGTAAAGACGATGATCCGAGATGCGGTAAGCCGTGGGACTGGTTCTATCCTCCACATAAATGAAAACAGTCTACGCGATAGTTGTAAATTATAACAATATTCAAGATACAACAGAATGTATAAAATCTCTACTTAGCCAGAGTTATCCCTGCAAGGTTCTACTGGTAGATAATGGGTCGGAGGTTGAGGTGGTTGAAAAGCTGAGAAGAGCCTTTCCCGATGTCGAGGTGTTGAGGCTCGCTGAGAATTTGGGGTACGCCGGCGGTTGCAACGCTGGAATTAGAAGGGTGATTGATCGGGCAGATTACGTTTTTCTTGTAAACAATGATGTCGTTGTTGAAAGGGATGCTTTGGATAGGATGATTGAGGAGATGGAAAGAGATAAGAGGATTGCGGCGTGCCAGCCAGTCGTGAAGTATTATGGTGAAGATGTTATTTGGTCTGCAGGCACACAGCTTTTTCTGGGGTATCCAAGGTTATATCTAAAGGACAAGAGGTGTAAGGTCGAACCTTTTGAGCCACCTTTTGGGCTAGTTGGATGTGCTATGCTGGTAAGAACTTCTGCCTTGAAGGATATAGGGCTTTTTGACGAATCGCTTTTCATGATGCATGAAGAAACGGATTGGTGCATAAGAGCCAAGAAAAAAGGGTACAAACTCCTTGTATGCAACGCCGTTGCTTACCATAAAGTTTCGAGGAGCATAGGGCTTTTCAGTCCGGATTATCTCTACTATATTTCAAGGAACTGGTTTGTAGTTGCGAGAAAGGCTGGCATTGTGATGTTTTTGTACGCTCTTTTAACTGAACCTTTGAGAATCGCATATTACCTCTTAAAGACAAAGAAAAAAAGAGATATTGTTCACTACCTGACCGGAATCGCGCACGGAATCGCTGGAGTAAGGGGAAAGAGATGCTGACGTTCATAGTTGTGAATTACAACGGGAAAGAGCACGTGGAGGAGTGTTTGGAGTCAATTATGAGGCAGAGTTACAGGAAGTTCAAGGTTGTTGTTATTGACAATGCCTCCAGCGATAGCTCACTTGAAACTCTCAGAGATTATGCGGATAAATACTCCCGCGTTGAGGTCGTTGAGAATAAAGAGAATGTTGGCTTTGCGAAGGCTGCAAATCAAGCAATAGAGATAGTTGACTCAAAGTTTGTCGCGTTGGTAAACAACGATGCCGTTCTTGACAGAAAGTGGGCTGAAGAAATGATCAGAGCTGCAGATGATCTAATAAACAATTCGGTTCTTAGATCTCCTTCGATGAAAATATTAATTCCTACAACACACTATTACTCAATTTGCGATAGCAACATGGAAAATAATGGAAAAATAAAAGTTAAGTTACGGAACATATGTACAACAACAAACTAAATTGGGGGACTCGATAATGGCTGAAAGAGAGAAGATTGCAATATGTGTCTTAGGAATGCATAGAAGTGGAACTTCAGCCATGGCTGGTGTTTTAAATATTCTTGGAGTTCCTCTAGGTAAAAAACTTTTACAGCCAGCTGAAGATAACCCAAAAGGTTTTTATGAAAATGAAAAAATTACTTATTTCAACGACTCTGAACTATTGCCAAAATTAAATACAAACTGGCACGATGTTAATATCGTGCCTCCCGACCTAATTAGGAATTTAGCATCCGAAAATCCAGAAATAATAGAGAAGGCTGTTAAGATATTAAACGAAGAGTTCTCCGATACAGAATTGCTCGGAATAAAAGATCCGAGAATGTGCGTGATTTTCCCTTTCTGGGAAGATGTTCTGCAAAAATTTGGATGTGAAATAAAAGCTATATTTATATTTAGAAACCCTTTTGAGGTTGCACACTCTTTATTTCATCGAAATGGCTTTTTGTTGAGAAAAAGCTTACTTTTATGGGCCAAGCATGTACTTTATGCTGAGTATTATAGTAGAAAATATGATAGAGTGTTTGTTGCATTTGATGATTTATTAAATAAACCTGAAGCAGTTATTGAAAAAATTACATCTTCCTTGAACATTGAACTTAGCTTAGACAACAGTATGATGGAAGAAATAAAGCGATTTTTGGATAATAATTTAAAGAATTTTGATTTCATAAACTTTAAGTCACCGTTTAAAGAATTAAATTTTATAGAAGAAATTTATAAGCTTCTTTTAATGCTAAATGAAAATAAGATAGAAGATACAAGTGATTTGCATGAGATGTTTGATACACTAAGAGATAAATATTCGAAAATTGCTGAAAACAATTTCTCCGAACTACCCGACTTACGAAGACCATCAATCCAACTGTACCTCGACAAAGGCGAGGGTTTTAACGAAATAGACTCAATTCTGAAAGAAATATCTATTTTTGAAAAAACACAAAACTTTAAGTTCCAAATACCCTCGAATGTAAAAAGTCTTAGACTTGATCCTCTAAATTATCCATGTGCTATAAGAATTAAAAAAATTATACTGAAAAATGAAAAAAATGATGAATTGAACTTGTTACCAACCATAAAAACAAATGCATTTGTCTCTTCTGGTGATAGATTCCTGTTTACCACAAATGACCCGCAAATACTCTTAAATTTGAACGATAATGAAACTCTATCTAATGGATCTCTTGAGCTTGAGGTAGACATAGAGTACGATTCGATTGGGTACGATGCCTTAAAAAAAGAACTTGAAGTTTTTGTTGGAAAAATTGATAAGCTCAGAGCAGACCTGAGCGCTAAGGATGAGGAAATATTAAGTTTAAGCTCGGAGCTTAACTCAATAAAGTCCAGCGTTACGTGGAGAGCGGTGATGAAGTGGCACTCTTTTGTTGAGAGGATTGCACCGCTGGGGACGACGAGAAGGAGATGGTACGACTTGGGGATAACAGGGTTGAGAGTTTTGGTTAGAGAGGGATTTAAAGGATTTTGGAGGAGCTATTCTGCATATCGAGCCTTAAAAAAACTTGAAACGCCGTCCAACGAAATCGTGCGGATTCCAACTTTGGAGGACTGGAAAGGTGATGAAGTAATATTCCCAACTCCGCCTCAGAACCCAGAAGTTTCAATAGTTATTCCCGCATACAATAATTCAAAGCTAACTTATAATTGTTTAAAATCAATTCTCTTGCATACCAATGGATCTTATGAAGTGATCTTAGTCGACGATAACTCGCACGAGAAGGAAGCTCAAGAATTACTAAATAAAATAAAAAACGTAAGAATAATAAGAAATAAAGAAAATTCGGGTTTTATAGAGTCGTGTAATATTGGTGCAAAGGCAAGTAGAGGTAAATACATTTTATTTTTGAATAACGACGCATTAGTTACTGAAAACTGGTTAGAGCCTCTTTTAGACGTAATTAAGAGAGATGATGTTGGAGCAGTTGGGGCAAAATTAGTGTATCCTGACGGTAAACTTCAGGAAGCTGGCGCAATAATATGGAAAGATGCATCAGGTTGGAATTACGGGAGGTTTGATGATCCTAACAAACCAGAGTATAATTTCGTGAGAGAAGTGGATTATTGCTCCGGAGCTACTTTAATGGTAAAAAGAGAAGTATGGGAGAAAATCGGTGGATTTGATAGCCGGTTTAAGCCAGCTTATTATGAAGACACAGATCTATGTTTTTCTGTTAGAAAAATGGGGTATAAGGTAGTATATCAACCAAAGTCCGTAATAATACATTTTGAGGGAGCAACTTCGGGAAGAGATACGAGTTCTGGTGTAAAGAAGTTTCAAGAAATAAACAAACCCAAGTTTTACGAGAAGTGGAAAGACATTTTGCTGAAAGAGCATTATGAGCCAAATCCCTCAAATTTGTTTTTAGCAAGAAATCGGAGGAAGGGAAAAAACATCTTGGTAATAGACCATTATGTTCCAACATTCGATAGGGACAGTGGATCGTACAGAATGTACAATATTCTTAAAATTTTGTCAGAACTTGGACACAATGTTACTTTTATCGGAGACAATCTTGCAAAAATGGAACCATATACGAGCATTCTCCAGCAGATGGGTATAGAGGTTATATACAGACCATATATCAACTCCATTGATGAGTACTTAAAGAATAATGGAAAGTTCTTTGATATAGTTATTTTGAGTAGAGCGCATATAGCAGAGAAACACTTCACTTCAGTTCGCAAATACTGTAATAATGCGAGGATCGTCTTCGACACCGTAGACCTACAGTTCCTTAGAGAAATGAGGCGGGCAAAAGTTGAAGGTAATGAAAGGGTAAAGAAAATGGCAGAGAAACTGAAAGATCTAGAGCTGAGACTCGCAAAGTCATCTGATTTAACATTGGTAGTTTCGACATACGAAAAAGAAATATTGCTAAAAGAGGATCCAAGTTTAAAGGTAGAGGTACTCTCAAACATACACCAAATAAATTTGCCTAAAAATAGTTTCGAAGAAAGGAGAGATATTATGTTTTTAGGAGGCTTTACACACCCACCCAATGTAGATGCTGTAAAGTGGTTTGTAGAGGATATACTTCCAGAAATAAAAAAGCAACTACCTGATGTTAAATTCTATATTGTGGGTAGCAACCCCCCAAGAGAAATATTATCTCTAAATTCAGAAGAAATCGTGGTTACAGGTTATGTAAGTGATTTAAAACCTTACTTTGAAACTATCAGAGTTTTTGTCGCCCCTTTGAGATATGGAGCCGGAGTAAAAGGCAAGATTGGTGAAGCTATGGCTCATGGGTTACCAGTCGTGACAACTTCCATAGGTGCAGAGGGGATGGGACTTGTGAATGGGGAAAACGCTTTAATAGTGGATAATCCAGAAGAATTCGCTGAAATGGTTGTAAAGGTATATAAAGACAAAGAATTGTGGGAGAAGCTTTCGAAAGAATCTATCAAGCATATTAGAAGCAATTTATCATATGATGTGGCCAAAAATAATATTTATAAGCTAATCAACCTTTTGGACTCACAGGGTTGGTCAAATAAGGGGGGGTGCAATGAAAAAGTACGATAGAGTGGTATTATTTCATTTTCATCTTTTCAAGAATGCAGGAACAGCAATTGACAAAATCCTCCATGAGAATTTTGAAGAAAAATTTGTAACGAGGGAATTTAAGTTTTGGCCTTATCATCAAAACATAAAAGAAGTTATTAGTTGGATAGAGGAAGATGAAGAAGCTATAGCATTTTCTTCCCATACTGCAAGATTATTTAATCCAGAATTTCTCGAAAGAAAGGGGATTAAGTTAATTCCTATACTCTTTGTGAGACATCCAATAGTTAGAATTCATTCTGCCTACCATTACGAGAGAAAACAGAAGGATATAAACCGTCCTGGCCCAGTTATTGCTCGTAATACTAACTTTAAAGGTTACGTGGAGATAAGGTGGGCAATTAAGCACCAAGAGTTTACCTGCAGAAATTTTCATGTGTTCAGATTAGCGGACATGTTTCGCAATTCTGAAGGGAATGATTACAGCAAAGCTTTGAAGGCTCTCGAAAAATTACCCTTCGTTGGCTTGGTGGAAGATTTTGAGAAGTCTGTAAAGAGACTGGAAAGTATTGTTAGAGAATACTACCCATCTTTTAAAACAAAAGTCGTTAAGGCGAATGTGCAATTTGATCCGAACGATTCGCTGGATAACAGATTAAAGATGGTAGAAAAAGAAGTAGGACCAGATTTCTATAAAGAACTTTTAGAAGCAAATAAAAAAGACATTTTATTGTGGGAAAAAATTAAGAAATTTTACGATAAAATAGATGTATATAATAATATATACATAAAAAAGGGCGGTGGGGGTAAAGAATGAGGTTTATCCTCCATATAGGTATGCCAAAAACCGGGACAACTGCTATACAAGCTTTCCTTAGTCAGCATAGAGATAAATTGCTGCACAAATACTCATTGCTTTACCCCAAAACTGGGATGAGAGATGATGTAGTAAAGTTTCCTGTCCATTCGAAATTTCACTTGAGTATACTTCCATGGGGTAGAGACAAGATAGATCCAATAGAATTGAAGAATTCATTGACTAAAGAAATAAAATTGGAAAAACCTAAAACCGTTATACTTAGCTCAGAAGTTTTTTCATTTTTTAGCAAAGAAGAAATTTTAGAATTTAAAGAGATATATGATTTCCCCATAACAGATATTGTATGCTATATTCGAAGGCAAGACTTGCTTGTAGATTCATTATATCGTCACACAATAAAGGACTATGATATACGCCGTACAGAAGATTTTAAAAATTATCTTTTAAAGTTAATTAAAAAATATAAAAGACAATTTTCAGCTTTAAAATATTATGAGTTGGTGTCACGTTGGAAAGAAATTTTCCCAAACGCTAGAGTCATTGTGAGGTTATATGATAGGAAATTATTTCCGGAAAGAAATGTAATTCTTGATTTTCTTTCGCTTGTGGGTGTTGATATTTCGGATATGGGTGGATACATCTCGAATACAGATATCAACACAACTCTGAGCCATCTATCTGCCTTAGTTATGAGAAGGATAAACTCGGAGTTTGATTTACCAAGAGAATATCATATGAAGATCGTAAGATATCTCCAAAAAATCGATAAAGAGGAAGGAAGTCCAATCAAATCATTCTTCACCCTGCAAGAAAGACTCGAGTTTCTCGAAATGTTTAGGGAATCAAATGAGAAATTATTCAGAGAATATTTCGGAACGGAAAATCAATTCGTTCTGTCACAAGAGGAAATAGAGTTTTATAAGGAGCAAGATAAAATTCCAAGAGATTTAATTGATGAAGCGTTTGAGGAAAGATACAGAAAAGTCCTTGAGTTCATGGAATCAAATGGTATATTGGCTAAAGAAAGATTGTTTCCGAAGGCCAGTGTAAACCATCTTTCTAACGACCTTGAATTCTTTAAAATTGATATAGTGAATGTAAACCTACTCAACGGTAATTTAAATTTAACTATCGGTGGAGTTGCTCTGCCAAAAGCCGACGTTGAAAACCTAAAGCTAACAGTTAAAGACGCTGAAGGTGTGAAAGAAGCGCAATGGGGGCTACCATCTCCCGGCTTTGGAGAGCAACGCAAAGATAACCCAAAGGCAAAGAGTGCGAGGTTTAGAGTAGATGGGGTTGTGGTGTCAGAAAAGCCAATTGAAGTCTTTGTGAACGATAAAAAGATTGCTGAGATTGTAATTAAAGTTACAAGCATATGATATGGCCGAAGAAGAAAAATAGAGGTAGTTGGATAAAAACTCAAATCATCACTTTTTTGCATGCAATCTTTTATATTTTCTGACAACTTTCTTTGGCTCTCCAAACTCTATAATACTCCTTTTGAGGAGTGCAGCTCTATCACAGATTTTTTTTAATACTCCAGTAGAGTGGCTGACGAGTAATATTGTAACACCTTCTTCATTCATCTCTTTCAGTTTCTTGTAACACTTCTTCTTGAAATTAATGTCACCAACAGCGAGAATTTCATCAGCAATTATTATGTCTGGGTTCGTGTTGATGACTGTGGAAAAGGCTATTCTCGCTCGCATCCCAGACGAAAGATTTTTCAGTTTCGCGTCCTTAAACTCCTCGATCTCGGCAAACTGTAATATTTCCTCAAATCTTTTCTCTATCTCATTCTTTCTCAAACCCATAATCGTCCCGTAAATAATGACGTTGTCTTTGACCGAAAGCTCTGGATTAAATCCCACACCCAATCCTAGGATAGGGACAACCTTCCCGTTAACTCTAACTTCACCAGTATCGGGCGGAAGAATCCCGGCAACTATCGAAAGCAGCGTTGTCTTACCTCCCCCATTCGGTCCAATTATTCCGAAAATCTCTCCTTCCTCCACCTCGAAAGATACATCTTTCAACGCCCAGAACTCCTTATACCTCAAACCCCCGGATAAAACCGATACGATCCTCTCGAACAGTGTATCTGCTCTCTCTACAGGTATTTTAAACTTCTTCGAAACCCTTGAGACCTCAATGGCTCTCATAGCCTCTCAACAAACCCTTTTTCAAGCTTATTAAATATAACGTGTCCCGCAATCAGCAGTATTAAAGTTATGGCAACAACGTAACCCAAATCGTAAATGTTTGGTATGTTTCCATAAACCATAATGTCTCTATAAGCATTCAGCAACCTTACAAGCGGATTGAGCATGTAGATGTTCAGAAGGTTCTCGGGGATCATTTCTATGGGATATATAATCGGAAGCGCGAAAAACAATATCCTGTTAACAACACTCCAGATCTCCTTCAAGTCCCGAAAGTAAACACCCAAAGGTGACAAGATTAAATTGATCCCATACACCAGCAGAACATATATCGGGTGAATAATTAGGAGCAGGAAAAAGTACCTTACATCCCCACCAAAGTATATGATTCCGGGTAGGAGTATTACCATCTCAATAAACGAGCTTAAACCATAAGCCAGAGTTGTTGACAGCGGCAAAATCTCCCGTGGAACGGTTGTTTTCGTTACCAAGTGCGCCTTTCCGATTATTGCGTTCAATCCTGTTGATGTCCCTTTTCCAAAATAATGATGAAAGAAGATACCGACTATAACATATAGAATTCTGTTTTCTGTTCTATGGAGCAGCTTACTGAATATCGCATACAAAACTAGAGCCATTAAGAAGGGCTCTATCAAACTCCACGCAACACCCAACGCCGTACCCCTATATCTCTGCTTGAACTCGTATTTTGTTAGTGTGAGTATTATGTCCCGCTTTTTTAAATATTCAAACATCTTAGCTCACTTTTTGAGTTGTGATATAAAACTTTTCAGAGATAGCCCAGCTCCCGCAGCTTGTCCAGAACGGCATTAACCTCTTCCTCGACGCTCATCTTGTCCGTATCAAGCACGACTTCCGGATTTTCCGGCTCTTCGTATTCACCATCTAACCCCGTCAGACCCTTGATCTCACCCCTTAGAGCTTTGCTGTACAAGCCTTTGGGATCTCTCTTGATTCTGACTTCAAGAGGGCATCTCGGATAAACCTCAACGAACCGCTCTGTCTCCTTCCTTGCGTACTCCCTCCACTCACGATAGGGTGAGACTACGGAGACTATCGTTATCACTCCATTGTTGGACAAACGTCTTGCCATTTCAACGATAACTCTGTTGTGCATCCACCTTTCCTCTTTGCTGAAGCCGAGATTCGGGTACAGTTTTCTCCTGATGCCGTCTCCATCGAGTACTTCTACACTGTACCCCATCTCCCGCAACTTGCTGTAAAGAGCATTTGCCAGAGTTGTTTTTCCTGCTCCGCTTGGCCCCGTTATCCAGATGACGAAGCTCAAAGCCTTCACCTTGTAGTTGGAGATTAAACAATGTTTTAAATGTTTTTGGTTTGTAAGTTTGTAGAGTATTGTGTAATTTGAAAAGCTAACTAAATCTGAGGAGCTTTTGTGGATGGACGCATTACTTAACTTAAACACATCTCAACTGACCTCTTGGAATCGCGGAACTGCGGTATGGAACAACGACTACGACACAGCCTACCTCTATGACTCCTTAGGCAACCTCATTGACAGCAACCTAATCGACACATACGTCTATTAACCTTTGCTCAATCTCGGTCAGTAATAAGACCAATCCAACTTCTCTTGATTTCCCTGTTCTCATTTACCGTTCAATGGGTTTTTCAGTATATCAAAGTCATATATACACAGTGTGAAGAGTTGTGGATGAAGAAGGGGCCGGAGATTTTGCTGGAAAGATACTATCCCAGTCAGCTAGATAGAATGTACTTGGCAGCACCAAAAATCCCCCATCTCGTTTACATTATCCCAGACGTGCCACTCTCAATTAGAATTTTCACGTTCTCCCTTGCGATCTTCACTCTGTTTTACATCATTAGAGGGGGAAGTCCACAAAGGGTTGTTTTGATTATAATCGTTGCGTGCATCGCAAATACTGCATACTTCATTGGCTTCCAGTCAGCATACCCAGACCACTCGGAAGCTGGTCTGGAAGAGGCGGGGAAGTGGTTTGATGAGAACCCCTAAAAATGCTGTAATTCAGTCCACTACTGGCGAGACAAAATACTGGTTGGAAATTCACTCCAAAGCCCATCCTGAAAGTAAGTACCCGAGGTCAACATATTTGGACTGCTATACTTCAAGAAAAACAGTGGCTGTTCCAGATAGTGAGGAAGAGCTTTTGAAAAGAATTGAAAAAGGTGAAATTGATTACGTTGTGGTTTTCTCACATCCTGTACTGACAGAAAGTGTTGAAGCTATCAGTTATCAGTTTGTGAGGAAATACCTTCATTCGCCACCAAATGGGACAGTAGAAATCTGCAGATGGTACAACTCAAAAGGAGAGGTTGGTTTTATAATTTATGAGAGAAGGATTTGAAAAGTATTTAGGATCTCACAACAACTTACAATCTCATATCAACAATCAAGCTATTCTAGCAAGGTTTAGTCGTTATCAACTTTCTTCTCCTCAGTTTTTCAGTAACCTCTTCTGTGATTCTTAAGCAGAACTGATAAAAGAGCTGTGTAAGCATTTGCGGTATTAGACGTGCAAAATAATTCAATCAAGAAGAACTTAATTGTCTCAACACAACTCCTCAACTCTGATGAGAGACTGGGAAAGTAACTGTATATTGAGCAGGCCAATTCTTTTGGCCCTGAGATGAAAGACTGAAAAAATTCCAGAGTTATCATTCAACGGTGACACTCTTAGCAAGATTTCTCGGCTTGTCTATCTCACAACCTCTTTTCCTTGCTGTGTAGTAAGCAAGTAACTGCAATGCAACAGAGTGGGTTACTGCCGTAAACACTGAATTTGTTTTTGGCACCCTTATAACAAAATCCACGTATTTCTCAACTTCTGCGTCATCCTCATCTGCAACTGCTACAACCAGAGATTCTCTGGCCTTAACCTCTTTAATGTTGTTTAACATAATCTCATACGTCTCATCGGGAATAAGCAGGGCAATTACGGGCGTGTGTTTACCCAAAAGCGCGAAGGGGCCGTGTTTCAGTTCGCCTGCGGGATAGGCTTCAGCGTGAATATAAGAAATCTCTTTCATTTTTAATGCTCCTTCCATCGCTATGGGGACGCCTATCCCTCTTCCGATGTACATCATGTCCTCAAAATTGGCAATTTCTTCTGCGATTTGTTCAATCTTTTCCTCATGCTCCAAAATCCTTCTTACAATTTCGGGCATAATCCTTAGTTCTTCTATCAGCTTTTCTATTTCGCTACCCGGCAATTTGGAGAGCTTCAGGGCGAGCAAGTATAAAACGATGAGCTGGGCTATGAACGACTTGGTTGCAGCAACACTGATCTCAGGACCGGCTCTCGTGTAAAGGATGTAGTCAGCTATCCTTGTTGCTGTACTGCCGAGAACATTGACTATCGCAACCACTCTAGCTCCATGCTTTTTCGCTATCCTCATCGCTTCGAGAGTGTCTGCCGTCTCGCCCGACTGTGTTATGGCGATAACGAGAGTTCTGCTAATAGGTGGTGGATTGTAGATGAACTCAGATGCAAACTCAACTCTTGCAGGTATCCCTGTTAGCTTCTCTATCAGATACCTGCCAATCAGGCTTGCGTGGTATGATGTGCCACATGCAACAAACACGATTTCAGAAATTCCCGCAGAGAAACTGACGTCTATGTCAATGTCCTCAGAGAGGTACTCAAAAAGAGTATCTTCTATAACTCTCGGTGTTTCATGTATCTCCTTTAACATGAAGTGCTCATATCCGCCCTTCTCAGAATCCTCAATGCTCCAGGGTATTGTATCAATCTTTCTCTCAACTTCTTTACCGTTATTCCAGATTATAAAGCCATTATTCCACATTTTAACAATATCTCCATCCTCAAGGTAAATCACTCTATTCGTGTAGTCGAGGACCGCGGGAACATCGGAAGCTATAAAACACTCCCCATCTCCAATGCCGATGACGAGGGGGCTCTTGTATCTGACAGCAACCAACTCCTCTTTATCTACGTGCATCACAACTATTGCATATGATCCCTTTAACCTTTCAACTGCCTTCATCATCGCCTCTTTCAAATCTCCTCTGTATTCCTCTTCTATGAGATGGGCTATTACCTCAGTATCTGTCTCAGAAGTGAACTCATGCCCCCTACTCTTCAGATCCTCCCTCAGAGACTGAAAGTTGGAGATTATGCCGTTGTGCACGACTGCTATTTTGTTATTGCAATCCGTGTGGGGGTGGGCGTTTATTTCCGAAGGTTTTCCGTGAGTTGCCCATCTCGTGTGGCCTATTCCGATATTGCCTTCAGCCAAACTGTAGTTCTCAACATCACCAATCGCTCCAACTCTCTTTATTAGCTCTAAACCATTCCCGTGCTTTACAGCAACACCCCATGAGTCGTAGCCGCGGTATTCAAGCCTCTTCAAAGCTGAAATTATAACCTGATCAGCCCTCCTGAAGCCAAGGTAACCAACAATTCCGCACATTCACAACACCTTGGACTTGTCAGGGATTACTCCAGACAGAACCTTTAGCGGGCTAATCTCTACCTCATTGCCAACAATACATGCTGGCATTGCCGTGACCTTTGCTCCTATGGAGCATATTTCCCCAATAAAGGCTCCGGTCTCAATTTTCTGGACTGTCCCTTCAATTTCAACCGAGGCTTTACCCTTTACGCCTGTAAAGCCAGGCATTATCCTCGTTCCGGAGTCAACGACTGAGCTCTCCAGCCTGCTACCGCTTCCGATTCTCACATTGTCACCAATCACGCTGTTCTCCACAACTGAGAATGGTTCGATTACCGTGTTGTCGCCAATGGACAATGCTGGGCCTATCACAGCATGGGGCCCAATCTCGCAGTTTTCTCCGATTACCACGGGCCCTCTGATGTACGTTCCACTCCTGACCACACACCCCTGCCCGATGACGACATCTCCGGAGATGAAGACTCCGCTCTCAACCTTGCCAGAAATTACCCTTCCTTTAAAGTTCAGGGCTAGCTCGCTCACCTTTGGAATATCCCACGGATAAACGATATCAAGCCACACTCCTCTGCTTTCTACAGCACTGAATTTAATCCCATCCTCAATCATCCGGTTTAAAACTGCAGTGAGGTCGTTTTCATTACTAAGGTAATCGAATATTCTCGAATCAAAGTGATACACACCTGTATTCACAAGGTAGCTGACTTCATCTTCTGGCTTTTCCACAATCTCCTCTAGCTTTCCATCCTTTCCCAGCTTTATCGCCCCATATTTGGACGGCGTGTCAACCACCTTGTACACTACTGAGTTCTTTTCTGCAATCACACTCCTCACAACTTCCTTGTCAATTATGTTATCTCCAGAGACGACAATGAATTCATCACCGACAAGATTCTCAGCCTGTCTGAGTGCATGAGCCGTGCCGAGCTGCTGCTTTTGGATAGCATACTCTATTTTCACCCCAAACCTCTTCCCATCACCGAAGTAATCCATCACCCTGTCTTTCCTGTATCCAACGACCATCACGATGTCCCTTATTCCCGAATCTGTCAGAGCCTCCACCACGTATTGAAGAATTGGCTTGTTGCCCACCTTTATCATTACCTTCGGCTTGCTCGCGGTAAAGGGTCTCAACCTCTGCCCCTCACCGGCTGCAAGAATTACGGCCTTCATCCTACCACCTAATACACCTTCGAATGTGGCTCCACAAAACCGCTGACAACGGCTCCAGGGCCTATAAAAACGTCGTTCCCTATCATGCTACCGACATTTATCGAGGCATTTATGCCAGTTTTGACGTTATCCCCTATTGCTGCACCAAACTTCTTCCTGCCAGTTCTCACCGCTTTTCCCTTAACGTTCACGATTACTTCACCTTCATCCAGCCTGAGGTTGGCTATCTTTGTTCCTGCACCGAAGTTGCAGTTTTCACCTATAACAGAATCGCCTACGTAGTTGTGATGCGGCAGTTTGGTGCCTGCCATAATTATTGAATTTTTGATCTCGACCGCTGCACCAACGTGACAGTTGTCGCCAATTGATGTGTATGGTCTTATGTAGCAGTTGGGGCCTATTCTGCAGTTTTTCCCTATCATTACGGGACCGACAATGTATACTCCGGACATAATTACGCTACCCTCTCCAACAACAACATTCCCTTTTATGGTTGCATTCTCCTCAACTTCACCATCGATTTTCGATTCAATGTTTTTTAGAAGCTCCTCATTCGCTTTCAGTAAATCCCACGGATAGCCAACGTCAATCCACCTCTCAATTTTCACAGCTTTAAACTCAAACCCCTCCGAGATGGCCATGGTTATTGAATCTGTTATCTCATATTCCCCCCTGATCGAAACGGTCGTCTTCTTCACGTAATTCAGTATCTCTTTTGTGAAAGCATATACTCCGGCGTTGATAAGGTTCGATTTAGGTTTTTCTGGCTTTTCGACTATTCTGCTCACCTTTCCATCGACAACCTCGACAACGCCAAAATCTTCGGGATTTGGGACTTCGAAAACCGCTATACCGTTCCTCTCCTTTACCAGCTTTCTCAGATCATCCTCAAAGATTATTGCATCCCCGTTTAGCATGAGAAATCTGTCTTCGAGAACGTGTTCAGCAGACAGCAAAGCATGAGCTGTGCCGAGCTGTTTACTCTGTCTGACGTATCTGATTCTTATATCGTTCCACTTCTCGCCGAAATGACTTCGAATGGTTTCATCTCTATACCCGACTACAATTACCGCTTCATCAACTCCCGCTTTAGCCAGTTCCTCCATCAGATGTTCAAGAATCGGGCGATTGGCTATGGGAAGCATAACTTTGGGCCTAGTGTAAGTTAGGGGGCGCATTCTCGTTCCTTCTCCAGCTGCGAGGATGACAGCTTGCATTTTATCACTTCAACAACGTTACAATTTCATCCCTAACTTTTCTTATTATTAGATACTAAAAGGTTTATGTATGGAGGCTGAGTTGTGATTAGTGCAATTTTTTAGAATCCCCAACCGGAAGAAAAATAACCCTACCGTGCATCCAAGGATTGATGTTCAAATGGGTGGTGCTCACAGCAACAGTAATATTCTGGGGTCTCGCCTTCACAGCTATAAAGTATGCTGTCGCCTTCATAAATCCAATTTCCATTGCTACATTGAGATTTGCCGTGGCCGATGCTCTATTCCTTTTAAGCATACTTAAGGGAAAAAGAGTTCAGTCAAGAGACTTGCCGATGATATTTGTGCTCGGCATATTTGGCGTCTCGGTTTACCACATCTGCCTCAATATCGGTGAGATTTACGTTTCATCGGGTGTCGCAAGCCTCATAATCTCACTCGCTCCGGTCTTCGTCTTAATACTGTCTTGGATGTTTTTGAATGAGAGAATTACAGCACTGAAAATTTTCGGCACGGCTGTTGCCTTTGCAGGTGTAGCACTCATCTCCGAACCCTCTTCAGGCAATATTTTTGGAATCCTAATAGTTCTTGCGAGTGCAATTGCATCAGCAATTTACACGACACTGGGCAAGAAGCTGATGGAGAAGTACGATGCAATAACTCTGACAAGCTACGCAATGCTCCTCGGCTCAATCCCCTTACTCCCATTTCTTCCTTCATCTCTTTTTGAGATGCTGAACAATCCCAACACAATAACTTCTATCCTCTTCCTCGGATTCTTCTCCACGTATCTGGGCTACATGGGTTGGTATTACTTTTTGGAGAGGGAAGAGGCTTCGAAGGCGTCAATATTTCTGCTCACCATTCCAATCGTTTCTCTTATTGCAGGCAGTTTGCTTCTCGGTGAGAAACTCACTTTATTGACCTTTGCCGGTGCTATAACGATCCTTCTTGGAGTTTACATGGTCTTGAAGGGCTAATGTATGGATTTTACCTTTCCAGCAGTAAACTACAGTGTAAACACAAAAAGCATAAAACCAGTATTGGAGAGTACTGAACATGACCAAACTCGACAACATCTACTGTGCGAGATGTGGTGCAGAGTTTGACATAAACATCAGGAGAACGACGAGCTACTCCGGGCCACTCCACATTCCTAACCTTTACTGCCCTTTCTGCGGGTCAAGAAGGCTGACCAAGAAAAGAGGAATCTTCTTTCTGGATAAATTAAACTCCCCATGAAGTCAGGATAAACCCTTTGCGTGGCTTAGAATGTGCTTTAAAGAGCCCTTTATTATCTCCAAACCAAGTCTTACAGCTTTTTTCGATCCCGGAAGACAGAACACGACTTTATCTTTTACCAACCCCGCCATAGCCCTTGAAAGTATCGCAGCGTAACCAACTTCATTGTAACTGAGCATCCTGAAAATCTCCCCAAAGCCATCAATTTTTTTCGTGAGAAGTGGTTCAACGGCTTCAATCGTAACATCTGCCGGGCTTAAACCAGTCCCTCCGGTAAGTATACAAACGTCAGCCTTGCTGAGAGCTTCGAAGACAGATTTCTGTATCTTAACAACATCATCTGGAACAAGGAAGTAGTCAACCACATTTTCTTCAAAGCTTTCGTATATCAGCTTTCCAGACTCATCATCGCTACTTATTTTGTCAACCCCCCTCAATTCTCCGTATTTTTCATATCTTGAGGTGGAGACCGTTATGACTGCAACTTTAAAATCAACATCTCTCTCATGCATCAGAACCACCTTTCAAGCGTGGCCTGGGTGGATTTGAGGTTTTTCATCTTTTCAAGAGCCTTTTCAACTCTCTCAACACTGAAATCATGCTCCTCGCAAAGGAACTCTATCACTTTATCAACATCCGGCTCCCCGAACTCCACTTTGTAGTCATCCGTGACAGGAGGATTGAGGTAAAACTCCCTTATCGCCTCGACATTCTCAATTTCCGACTTTAAGACCTTTAGAGCTCTGAAAACGTCACCGTAAGTCTTTATGAGCTTGAGAGCCTTCTTGACACCAACACCCTTCACACCCTCGTTGTAGTCTGTTCCAACCAAAATGGCGATGTCTATCAGCTGCTCTCTCGTAATTCCAAGTCTCTTGAGATTCTCTGCAAGCAGTATAATCTCCGGCTTAACATCAATGTAGACGTTCTTTCCCGGAAGCTTTCTCTTTCCAGTTATCGCCAAATTCCTCGCAAGCTTGGGGCTGCCGAACAGAAGCGAATCGTAATCCTGACTTCCCGTGTAATCTACATCCCCCTTTGCAGCCATGTAGGCTGCCTGAGCTTCTCCCTCAGAAGGAGCATCAACATACGGAATGCCCATGTAATCGAGCAATTCTTTTGAGGAGTTTACAATGTATTCGTCAACCCTCCCAGCAGCCTGAGCATACTTCTTCGCATCTCTCTCTCCTGCCTGCACCGCTGCCATCCATTTTTCCTCAGCTTCCAATCTTCTCTTAGCTCTTTCCTCGATTTCAGCCCTCTTGAAGTCAGGTGGTTCACCGTCGAATACGAAGACGGGCTTAATCCCGACATCAACCATGTTTGAAACCCTATAAAGAATTCCTGAAAGGTGAGAGGTAATCCTACCCTGTGAATCCTTCAGCGGTGTGCCATCAGGCTGTCTAATTATTGAGATGAACTGATAAAGTGTGTTAAATGCATCTATAGCAATTTTCTTTCCTGAGAAGTATTCAAGCTCGACCTCCTCTTTTTCGAGAAGGTCTCCAATATCTGCACCCATGATAAATATTAAGGGAGAATACTTAAAAATCTTTGCAGAACAAATGAAACGATGAAGGCGGTTATATTGGCCGCTGGACTGGGTACGAGGCTTGGTGGCGTTCCAAAGCCTTTGCTCAAGGTGGGTGGGTGCGAAATAATTTTGCGAACGATGAGACTGCTATCACCATATGTTTCCGACTTTGTAATAGTTACAAGCCATTATGCTGCGAGAATAGATGAGTTTCTGAAAGATAAGGGGTTTAGTTATATGATTGTAAAACACGACAGGCCTGAAAAAGGTAATGGCTACTCTCTGCTGATGGCAGAGGATTTTGTCAGTTCAAAATTTATCCTCGTTATGGGCGATCATGTTTACAGCGAGGAGTTTGTAAAGGAAGCTGTTAAAGGGGAGGGCGTTATTGCTGACAGAGAACCAAGGTTTGTAGATATAAGTGAAGCAACAAAGATAAAGGTTGAAAATGGTAGGGTTGCGGAGATAGGAAAAAATCTTGAGAGCTTTGACTGCATTGACACCGGTTTTTTTGTTCTCGACAAGAGAATCTTTGAAGTTGCCAAAAAAATGGTTGAGAGAGAGGAAATACCGCTGAGTGACGTGATTAGGGAGGCGAAGACACCAGTAACTTATGTTGACGGGAAGCTTTGGATGGATGTTGACACCAAGGAAGATATCAAAAAGGCGAACCGGGCTCTTGTAAGGGCAGCAGTAAAGTCGTCAGGAGATGGCTTCATTTCAAGACACCTTAACCGAAAAATTTCCACAGCTATTTCCGCAATACTTGTGAACAGAGTAAATCCATCTCAGATGACAGTTTTATCCTTTTTGACCGGAATCTTCTCTTCTCTAATGGTTTTTCTCAGTCCTCCCATAGCTGGAATTATCTACCAGCTATCGTCCATCTTAGATGGGTGTGATGGGGAGATTGCAAGAGCTTCCCTTTCAACCTCAAGAAAGGGAGGGTATGTTGACTCCATCCTTGACAGGTTTGTTGATTTTTTGTTTCTGGCTTTTTTAGCGATGCTACACCCAGAATCTCTAAAGGTAGCTCTTTTTGCAATCTTTGGTAGCGTCATGGTTAGCTATACAACAGAAAAGTACAAGGCAGAGTTTGGGGAGAGTATATACGGTAAAATCCGCATAATGAACTACCTGCCCGGAAAAAGAGATGAGAGAATATTTCTGGTAATGGTCTTCTGCCTCCTCTCCTGGCTAAACAGCATCTGGATCTACTGGATGTTCTGGGCAATTGCCGTTTTGAGCATATTCAGAGTTGTTGCAACCCTTACCGCTGTTGCTCTTAAGTCTTAGACTTCTCCATCTCCTTCTCCCTCAGCAACCTCCTGAGAAGTTTTCCTGCTGGTGTTCTTGGAAGTTCTTCGACAAACTCCACATCTCTTACTCTCTTGTAGCCCGATATTCTCTCTCTCACCCACTCTATTATCTCCTCTTCTGCAATCCTGCCCTTGTATTCCGGTTTGAGGACTATGTAGGCTTTCGGTATCTCTCCAGCCTCCTCATCCGGTTTGCCAATTACTGCAACATCCATCACAGCCTCGTGTTTCATCAGCAGCGCTTCAAGCTCGAAGGGAGCTATCGTGTATCCCTTGTACTTGATAACTTCCTTGACCCTATCTTGGAAATGCAGAAAGCCCTCCTCGTCAATGTATCCTATATCTCCGGTTCTGAAAAACTTTCTTCCCTTGTCATCATACCACCAGCACTCCTGATTCTCCTTCTCCCTCTTCCAGTACCCCTTGAATACGTTCGGCCCTTGTATCACTATCTCTCCGCTCTCACCAACTCCCAACTCTCTGCCATCTTCGAGTGAAATTATTTTGAGCTCCACATCAGACATTGGAATGCCCTGTGTCGTGCTTTTATCCAGCCTCAAGGCAGGATTGGTTGTAACCATCGGACTCGCTTCCGTCATACCCCAAATCTGGTTATGCTTCAGCCTTGGATTGTTGCACTTCTCTGCAGCAACTCTCAGCAGTCTCTCCACCAATGCGAGGGCTACTGGCCAAGCGCCTGTAGCAAATGCCTTAAGATAGCGCCAGTCGTAGGTTTTGCTGCTATTTTCAATCGCATTGACAAGCACGTTGAGAGCTGGCGGAACTGCCCAAGAAAAGGTTCCTTTGTACCTCCCAATGTTCTCAGCCAGAAGTTCTGGGTTGAACATGCCCATCACAACGTACTCATTTCCGACTGTCACCATCAGGTTCACAAGCCCGAATTCTGCAGAGTGGAACATCGGCATGCAGCCGACAATTGTGTCCATATGTGATAAACCGGTGGCAACAGCAAGCTGCAGAGCGTTTGCCGTCAGATTGAAGTGCGTGAGCATCACACCCTTCGGCATCCCCGTAGTCCCACCAGTGTATGGTAAGAGGGCTACATCACCTTCCGGATTTACCTTCACGTTCTCAAACTCCTCACTGCCAGCATTAATGACTTCTGAGAGGCTGTTCTCCCCTCCAGCAACGACAAAAACTCTCTCAACCTTCGTCTTATCAAGAACCTGCTTAAAGTTGTCGTGTAGCATTTTATGAACGATTATCGTCGTTGCCTCACTGTCGTTCAGCAAATGCTCAAGCTCGAAGGGCTTGTACATCGGATTTACGGGCACGGGAGTTGCTGCCACCCTCCAGAGGGCGTATACCGAAATCACGTAGTCAATGGAGTTGGGAACGCATACAGCCACATGTTCTCCCTTCTTCACACCCTTTCTGGCAAAGCCCGATGCGAGCCTTTTTGTTGTATCGGCAATCTCAACAAAGTTCATTTTCTCAGGAAACTCCGATGGAAATCTCGGTTCTGCAGAAATTATGGCTGTCTTTTCACCCCACTTTTCTGCCGCGTGATCAATTCTGTCCGCCAAAGAGATTTTAGGGTAGTATAGACTCGGAAACCCGATTTTGTATTTAAGCTCCATACTTTTAATGATTTTTAATTTTAAAAAGCTTTCTGATTAGGCTTTCTCCGTTTAATTTATGTTAAGGTAATGTCGGTGTTAGACTTTCATCCAAGCTCATGACTTTTTGAGACCTCTTCTTAGCTTCTCAAGGTTGTTCCAAACTTTATCAAGCTCAGAGATTAGAGAGGTAGCTTTGTCAATGTTTTTTATCACTTTATCGAAAACCTCCTCCCCCATCTCATCCTTAATCTCGCAGAATGCCCTTGCTGCTGCAAGGGGGTTTCTAATTCTATCTACAAGATAGGAAACAAGCATTATATTTTCTCCAATCTCCTCTATCAGCATTCTTCTCTCAGTAATTTCCCTTGCAATCCCGTGTATTGCCACTAACTTTCCATCCTCAATTACTGGATGGGCAACAACCTCAAGCCAGATTTCATTTCCGTTAATCATTAAAGGAACTTCAAACGGTTCTGTTGGATTCTTTGTGCTCTTAATCTCCTCAATTTTCTCCCTAACAAAATCCCTGTAATTTTCAGAAATCACATCCCAAATGGTGGTTACTCTTACGCCTTTCATTAGCTCCTTGGCCTTCCTGTTGTAATCCAGAATCTTTCCATCAAGGTCGTGGATGAAGAAAATGTCGTTGGCGTTGTTCCAAAGGTATTCATACCTTTGCAAAGCCTTTTCAAGTTCTTCGTGCATTTTCTCCCTCTGTGTAATATCTCTCACGAATTCAACTATCATCTTCACCTCTCCATCTTCGATTACAGGATATGAGTAAAGCTCGACCCATTCCAAACCATTTCCCGGGCCTGGAACCACAGCACTTCTCATCTCTCCACTCTTTATTGCTTCAACTGTTGGACAGTTATCGCAAGTTCTGTCTCTGCCGCGATATGCCTCGTAACACCTTCTTCCAACAACCTCTCCATACCATCTCTCCATCGTGGGGTTGACCATCAGTATTCTCATCTCGGTGTCAAGCACACTAATTCCATCCTGTATGGCGCTGAATACAGCCCTGAGAAACTTTTCTCTTTCAATCAGCTCCTTGGTTCTTTTTCTCACTAACCTTTGGAAGTAGGTGTTTAAAGAAATGGCAAAAATCAGCATTACGGCAAGACCCGCAATTAGGGGGAAAAGCCAAGAGGGGTAGACAACTAAACCTCATGACCGAACCACTTTTCGAAGGCTTTGTAGTAAGCAGAATCGGGATTTTGCTTCATTTCAACCAGATTTACGTCAATATCGCTCAGGATGCGTTTGTCCTTCCCTGCAAATCTGAGGTCAACGGGAGAGAAAATTATGTTGCTTTTCTCCAATCCCTTCGCATGGAGGGATGCATAGATTCTTGAAACCACACCCGCATCTGCCCCTAGATCTGACCTGCTCAACCACCTCTCTGTAATCTCCCATCACCTCCAGAAATTCACAGTCAATTTTAAAGTCGCTTGCAAGCTTCTTTAAGCTCTCAAAGTAGAGATCCTCTTTAACTCCTGCAATTTTCAGCCCTTCAAGGCTCAGAATAGAGTCGAGGTGCTCTCTTGCGACCACTATTCCTCAGTTTGTCAGAACAGTTTCATTGTTGAAAAGAAGCACTTCTGCCCTCTCTTCGGTGTAGGCTACTGCCACAAGCAGATCAATCTCACCATCTTTCAGCCTGTCCAGAAGATTTGGGAAGCTGTCATGCCTGTCCAGAAGATTTGGGAAGCTGTCATAAACGTATTCTAACTTCCAATCATCTTTTTCAGCAACAGCTTCAAGAATGTCAATGTAAAATCCCTCTACCATGCCATCCTCCTTAAAAACAAGTGGCGGGTTATCATAAATTCCTACCTTAAGGGCTGAGCATGGATAAACCAAAAGTATTATAATTACTGCTGTAATTAATGGTCTCATCATATAAATTTTGTAGATTTTTTTATTTTAAAAGCTTTTCGTGAGTGGTGAAAGAGTAACCAAACCTTTAAAAATCACAGATTTAATTTCCAGCATGTACTTCGACTCTCATCTTCATTCTGAAGGACTGGGGTTCTCAGAACTGAAAAAACTCAGTGAAGCAGGGATAAAAGAGGTTTGCAGCCTAGCCTTCTTCCCAGTCAAGCCAAAATTTCCGCAAACGATGGTTGATCTTTTCAGAAAGCTAACGGAATTTGAAACTTTAAGATGCGAGGCTGCTGGAGTGAAAATGTATCCTGCAGTTGGTATCCATCCTCGCTGCATCCCACCGGACTATAGTTTTGTGATGAAGCACCTCGAAGAAGGAGAATGGCTGGCATTCGGTGAGATTGGCCTTGAAAACGTCATGAAAGAGGAGATAGAGGTGTTATCCAAACAGCTTGAAATTGCAAAAGAAAGAGACATCCCGTGCATAATACACACCCCCAGAGGAAACAAAAAAGGTGCAACGGAAAAAACTCTTGAAATACTTGAAAGACTCGACTTTCCGGTAGAGCTGGCTGTGATAGACCACGTGAATTTCGAAACCCTTGAAATGGTTCTGAAGAGCGGCTACTGGATTGGCCTCACTGTTCAGCCCGGTAAGTTGTCTCCAGATGATGTTGTCAGAATAGTGTCGGAACATGGCCCTGAAAAATTCATGCTGAACAGCGATGCTGGTTACAGGGATGTGGAAATAACTACCGTAGCTGAAGCTGCTAGGAAAGTCATGGAGGTTGTGGGGGAAAAGGAGATGAAGAACGTTGCATGGGATAACGCCAGAAAGTTCCTGAGGTTGTAGCATGAGCAGGCCTACACTGGACGAATACTTCATGGAGATTGCATCCGTGGTGGCGAAGCGCTCCACATGTTTAAGACAGCACGTTGGAGCGGTGATAGTCAAGGATAAGAGGATTCTCGCAACTGGATACAACGGTGCACCCTCAGGTATGCCGCACTGTGAAGAGGTGGGGTGTTTGAGGGACAAAATGGCGGTGCCAAGCGGTGAGAGGCAGGAGCTTTGCAGGGGTGTGCATGCGGAGCAGAACGCAATAATTCAGGCTGCAAAGTTCGGGATAAGCGTGGATGGCGGAACCCTATATTCAACGCACTGCCCGTGCATTACATGTGCAAAAATAATAATCAACGCTGGCATCAAAAGAGTGGTTTATGGCAAAGAATACGCTGACAAAAGAGGTCTCGAGTTGCTGAGGGAGGCAGGAGTGGAGGTTGAGTTCTTTCCGTTTTGTGTTGAATAATCTGACTGCCTCAAAATTTGTAAAGTTCACTTGACGTATATAAAACGATAGCAATTATTAAATAAGTTTGCTGCATGTCTGACATCATGGAGTTCGTAAATCTGGAAAAGGATGGCAAAGTTGCTGAAATTACTATACAAAGGCCTGAAGTTCACAACGCCATTGACATGGGGGTTGTTCGAGAGCTCTCTGCCGCGCTTGATGACTGCTGGAAAGATGATGATGTCAAGGTCATAGTGCTGAAGGGTGCGGGAAAAAGCTTCTCGTCAGGGGCAGACCTCAAACAGTTCACGAGATTTGCAGCTGGAGAAGGTAATATGGCTGAATATGGATTGAGGCTACATTTTGACGTTGTCAAGAAAATGAGGGAGCTTCCAAAACCCATCATAGCGGAAGTTAAGGGATACTCAATCGGTGCTGGTGTTGGACTCGTCACCGCATCAGATTACGCAATAGCTGCCGAGAGCGCTGTTTTCTCCTGCGGCTACGTGTTGATAGGGTTGAGCCCTGATACTGGCACATCCTTTCTGGTACCGAGGGGTTGCAGTATGAAGAGGGCTTTTGAGCTGATGTCAACCGGCAGGAGGTTCTCGGCGAAAGAGGCACTGGATTACGGCATCGTCACGGAAGTTGTGCCGGACGACAGGCTTGAGGAGAGGGTGAAGGAGGTCGTTGGAATCTACCTGAATAGACCGAGGGTTGCGATCGCAAACCTAAAAAAGCTTCTTAACGTCACACACTCAAATAAGATTGACGAACACTTAGCTTACGAACTCAACCTCGTCACGATGGCCACGCTCACTAGGGACTTTATCGAGGGGGTTACAGCGATGCTTGAAAAAAGGGAGGCTAAGTTTGATTAAATTTTGATTTTGATATCTCCATATTTTTTTACGTAACTCACAAGCCCACCTTCGTTAAGAATCCTCAACATAACCTCCGGAAGTGGTCTCGCTTTGATTTCAATGCCTTTCGTAATGTCAGCGATCCTGCCTTCACCAAAATCAACCTCAAGCTCGTCTCCACTCTCTATTTCCTCAGTGTCTGCGATCAGCAGTGGTAGGCCAATGTTTATTGCATTCCTGTAAAAGATTCTGGCAAATGACTTGGCTATTACAGCCGACACTCCCGCTATTTTCAAAGCGAGAGGTGCGTGCTCTCTGCTACTCCCCATCCCGAAGTTCTCTCCAGCGACAATGAAATCCCCCAGCCTGAACTTTTTCGAAAATTCAGGATCGGCATCCTCCATTATGTGTTTTGCCAGTTCAGGCATATTGCTCCTCAGATGATAGTATCTACCGGGGGTTATATGATCCGTCGAGATGTTGTCTCCAAACTTCCAAGCTTTTCCCTTTGCCCTCACTTCATCACCCCTCTACTTCAGGCGACTTGAAGACAAATACTGGAACACGAGAGCGTCTTATAACACTGTCGGAAGTGCTACCAAGTAGAAGCGATCTAACAACGCCGACACCTCTTGAACCCATAAAAATCGTGGTAGCTCCAAGCTCCTCCTGTTTTCGCAGGATGACCTTGTGTGGCACCCCAGACTGAACGTGTGCTGAAACCTTAAGCCCCTCCTTACTGATGTCTTCGGCAAGTTTGTCCAGATCTCCATCGCATTCCGGCTCGATGACATGCAGTAGATGTACCTCAGAGCCAACCTTTTTGGCAACGTAAACGGCGTAATCTAAAGCCATCTTGGCATGTTCTGAGAAATCAAAAGGAACAAGGATTTTATCGAAGAGGTTATCAGTGGGATTGGCTACTTCACTACCAAACTTGAAAACATATACGGGCTTCTTTGACGCTCTTAAAACCCCTTCAGAAACACTTCCAAGTAAAATCTTTTTGAAAGTGCTTGCTCCACGGGAATTCATTGCAATAAAATCGTAGTCTTTTGAGTAGCTCAATATCTCAGCCACCGGGTCACCTGCTGGGAAAGGTCTTATTGTGTTGACTGTTAACCCCTTGCTCTTCATGAACCTTTCAGTTTCCTCAACACCTTCTTCAGCTTTTTTGGTCTTCTCTTCAATGTAGTTGTCAATATTTATCCCCCCACTCACGTCGCTAAGTTTCGACAGATTGATTACATAGAGAATTCCAACCTCCTCGACACCCGCTTTTTTCAGATCGTCAATGTGTTGTTCTAGAATTTTCAGGTTGCTTTCGGAAAGGTCTGTCGGGAACAGCATTTTTTCAAGCATATGAATTTTTCATGCGTTAAGTTTAAAATTGTTTCATACATTGCTATATCTGAATGCTTGAGACACTGGTTAAGAGTGCATTGATAGTTGCGAAGGAGATCGGAGTTGGAAAAATCGCAGTAGTTAGTAAAACAGATTTTGATGAGGATTTTATCGAAGATACTGAAGTAATTCAGGTTCCCAAAAAATACGCTACACTCCTCGACAGTATGATTTACTATTTTGAAGAAAGCGCCGAGAAAATCATCGCTGAAAAATTTTCCCAGATGTACAGGACTAAAGAGTACATTTCGACCTATATGTATCTGAAGGGGTTCGAGATTGATAGAGCAGTTGTTGTGATTGAGACGGATATTCTGAAGGGGATAACGGTTTTTGACCCTGAAAAAAGCTCATTCATGCAGGCAATAGAGGAGTGTACAGAAAGGGTTGATCCTGATGCTCTCAGAGCTGTTTTGACGGTTGCTTTGAACATCGCACATAAGGGTAGAGAGGGCAGAAAGATTGGCACAGCTTTCGTCATCGGTGACGTTGAGGAAGTTCTTAACAGATCAAGCCAGCTGGTTATTAATCCTTACGAGGGGCACAAGGAGAGTGATAGAGACATAAAAAATCCTGAAAACTGGGAAAGTGTTATGGAATTCTCTCAAATTGATGGAGTTTTCGTCATAGATGAAAAAGGTATTATAGTTGCCTGCGGTCGTTACATTGAAGCTTCGGCCAAAGACCTTATTTCGAAGATTAAACGCGGCTTGGGTGGGCGGCACATAGCATGTGCCTCGATAACGAAGGAGACCAAAGCAATAGCAGTTGTCGTTTCAGAAACTGGTGGAGATATCACGGTATACAAAGATGGTGTTGAGGTAATTCACATACCATCAATGCTGTTCTAAAATCAAAAAATTTTTGTGCTTACGCACTTAAAATTCAGCATGAAGGACGTTTTCATTGTTGGATGTGGGAGGTATATGGACACAACCTATGGCTGTCCCGGGGAATGGCGGTGTCTGAAGGCCGCAGCACTCGGGGAGGGCAAGTTTGATGAACCTGTTAGAGTTATGTCCTTTGTGAGGTGTGAATGTCCCGGAAATACTCTGGTTCCAAATATCGGCATGGCCATGAAGCTTTCTGAGGTCAGGCCAGAGGAGATATATCTGTCTTCATGCATGCTCAGACAGCCCGGCTGCCCATACAGAAATGCAGAAGAATGGGCAAAAATAATTGAGGAGAGCTTTGGGATCCCCGTTAAGCTCGGAACTCACGAGTATAAGTAAAATCTAACAAACTCTCGTCCCCGGCTCCACATCCTTTTCTAGGGTCAGAAGTATCGCCTTTCCATCTTTTTCTGCTGCGAGAATCATTCCTCTGCTTTCAACACCCATAAACTTCGCCGGTTTGAGGTTTGCCAGCACAACAACAAGCTTGCCTTCGAGTTCCTCTGGTTTGTAGTCCTCCGCTATTCCTGAAACGATTTGCCTGTGTTCGTCCCCGATGTCAATTATAAGCTTGATCAGCTTCTTGCTTCCCTTAACTTTTTCTGCACTCACAATTTTGCCGATGCGGATGTCCAGCCTTTGAAAATCCTCTATGGTTATCTCTTCTTTCGTATCTCCCACTTCACCTACCTCTTCTCCCCTAAACCTCTTCTCCATAATCTCTTGCAGCTCATCAAGTTTCTCGTCTTCAATCTTCTCAAACGGAACCTGCGGCTTCTTCAGGCTCACAACTTCATCAACCTTTACCGCATCCTCCAGCTTGCATGCTTTGATGTCCAGTCCAACTGCCTCAGCCATTTTTGCCATGCTTCTCGGCATTACGGGGTAGGCAAAGATTATCAGTGCTTTCGCAAGCTGAAGGCATGATGCAACAACTCTTCCGGCAACCTCTTTATCCGTCTTTATCAGCTCCCAAGGCTTAGCATTCTGGAAGTAAACGTTCCCAAATGTTGCAAGCTCCATAAAGGCATCGCTCGTAACTTTAAACTCCCACTCTTCTATTGCATTCTCTATCTTTTCCTTCGCCTCACTTATTTTCTGCAGAATTTCTCCATCAACGTCATCCATTTTTACCTCACCAAAGTTCTTCCAAGCGAAAAGCAGGACTCTGTAAAGGAAATTTCCAAGCGTTGCAATAATCTCATTGTTCACTTTATCCCTGAAAACCTCCCACGAAAAGTTGAGATCCTTTTGATGGCTCGTGTAGTTGACGATGTAGTATCTCAGGTAGTCAGGGCTGAGACCAGCTTTCAGATAATCATCCTCAACCCAGACAACGTAACCCCTCGACTTTGAGAAGGTCTTACCCTCAACCTTCACCATCCCGCTCGCAACCACGGCTGAAGGTAAGGCATAGTCAGCGCCCTTCAGCATCGCAGGCCAGAAGATGCAGTGGTGATAGACTATGTCGAGTCCGATAAAGTGAATGATTTCACAACTGCCATGAATCCATATCTCCTTCCAGTCGCAACCCTTGTTCTCGCAAGCTTTTTCTGTGAAGCTTATATAGCCAATCGGCGCATCAACCCAGACGTAGACAACAAGGTTCTCCTCTCCCGGAAAACTTACCCCCCACTCGAGGTTTCGGGTTATGCACCAATCTCTCAGATTTTTCACCCAGTTCTTGGCATAATTCAATGCATTCTCAGTGCCTCTCAGCTTAGATAGGTAATCCTCAAGAAAGTCCTTGAATTCAGTAAGTTTGAAAAAGTAGTGTTTCTGACTCCTGAATTCAGCTTTTGAGCCGCAAATCTTACATTTCGGCTCCTTTATCTCTCCCGGCTCCAAATGCCTTCCACAACCCTGATCACATTCATCTCCCCTCGCAGTCGCACCACAGTAGGGGCAGATGCCCTCAACATATCTGTCAGGCAGAAACCTTTCGCATTTCGGGCAGTATGCGAGATCTATATCTTTTGGATAAACGTAGCCCTTCTCAATCAACCTCTTTACGATTTCTTTAGTCCTATGGTGATGGTATTCCGCATCAGTCCTACCGTAATAGTCAAACTCGATGTCAAGCTCTGCGAAAATTTTCTTGAAATGTTCGTGGTAGATGTCTACCAGCTGTTTCGGTGTCAATCCCTGCTGCTCTGCATTTACAACAATTGGTGTACCGTGGCAATCGCTCCCGCAAACAAAAACTACGTCTTCTCCGAGCATTCGCAGATATCTCACATAAACATCAGCTGGAACGTAAGTCCTGAGATGTCCGATGTGTGCCTTGCCATTAGCGTAAGGGAGGCCACAGGTTACAAGTTTCATGGAGGGGAAAAAGCGAGTGGGTAAATAACATTTTTTACTATCAAGCTATCCAACATCAAAAAATTCCACAATTCATCTATAAGTTCTCAAAAGAGTGGCAGATAAAAAATATTAAAAACTAGAATTCAGGCATTTCGGGCATTCCGCCTTCTCCGCCTGCACCCTTCTCTTTTTCAAGCCCTTTGGCAGCAATGACGTCATCGATTCTCAAGATCATCACTGCAACTTCCGTTGCCGAGCCAATTGCCTGCGTCTTAACTCTGAGCGGCTCAAAAACACCTCTCTCTTTCATATCAACGACTTTCCCTGTGTCGACATCAACGCCAGCGTAAACCTGTCCGTTCTCATGTGCTGCTTTAAGCTCTACGAGGACATCAATCGGGTCAATTCCTGCATTCTCTGCCAAGGTTCTTGGGATTATCTCAAGTGCTGTTGCAAATGCCTCAACTGCAAGCTGCTCTCTTCCTCCAAGCGATGGTGCCCACTCTCTGAGCTTTAGACTTACTTCTATTTCTGGAGCACCGGCTCCAACAACCACCTTTCCATCCTCGACAGCACAGGCAACAACTCTCACTGCATCCTCAATGCCCCTTGCAACCTCCTCAACAACATGCTCGGTTCCACCTCTTACCAGTATCGTGACTGCCTTCGGGTTCTTGCATCCAGTGACAAACACCATCTTTTCGTCACCAACTTTCCTCTCTTCAACCACTGCCGCCTCTCCGAGATCGTCGCTATTGATATCTCTCAGATCGGTGAGTATCTTTGCTCCCGTAGCCTTCGCCAGCTTCTCCATGTCGCTCTTCTTCACCCTCCTGACAGCGAGAATTCCTGCCTTTGCGAGGTAGTATTGAGCAAGGTCATCAATGCCCTTCTGGCAGAACAATACATTTGCACCTGCCTTTGAAATCTTGTCAACCATTTCCTTAAGCATAGCCTCTTCCTGTTCGATAAACTTCTGAAGCTTCTCTGGATCGGTAATTCTGATCTTTGCATCAATTTCGGTCTCCTTTACCTCAAGTGCCGAATCAAGCAACAGAATCTTTGCATTCTCAATCTTCTTGGGCATTCCCGGATGAACAACTTCCTTGTCGAGCACTATTCCGTCAACGAGTTCGGTGTCCTCAATACTTCCACCCTGTCTTTTCTCAATCTTTATGTAATCTGTGTTAACTTCAATGCTTCCGTCCTTCTCTTCGGCAATCATCTTCACCGCTTTTACAGAGATTTCTGCAAGTTTGTCGATAGCTACCTCTGCACCCTTTCCGGTCATAGCAGTTGACGCAATCTTCTTCAAAACCTCCTCATCATCCTTACTGATCGGTATCGCAATTTCGTTTAGAATCTCAATTGCCTTCTCGGCAGCCAGCCTGTATCCATTTGCAATTATTGCCGGGTGGATATCCTGATCCAGAAGTTCTTCAGCCCTCTTCAGCAATTCTCCCGCGAGAACGACAGCGGTGGTTGTGCCATCTCCAACCTCATTGTCCTGCGTCTTTGCAACTTCAATTATCATCTTTGCTGCTGGATGTTCGACATCTATCTCCTTGAGAATTGTAACACCGTCATTGGTTATAACAACATCCCCAAGGCTGTCAACAAGCATCTTGTCCATTCCTTTTGGGCCAAGAGTGCTTCTTACCGCTTCAGCAATTACGCGGGCAGCCATTATGTTCATTCTCTGCGCGTCTCTACCAACTGTTCTCTGTGTTCCTTCTCTCAATATAAGCACAGGTTGACCCTGTAACGTAGCCATTTCACATCACCTCCTTATTGCAGATATTGGTGGATTGGAATTTCTATATAAGATTTTCGCTAAAACAATTAGAATGACAAATATCGAAAATTTTAAATATTCTTGATTCGAGTTTTATGAAGTTTAAAGGGATAAAAATTCGCATTATAGTAAAAATGGGTGGTGGAGATGGCTGAAATAAAAACCGTTGCAGTTCTCGGTGCTGGGTTGATGGGTCATGGAATTGCAGAAGTGTGTGCAATGGCTGGCTATAACGTTACAATGAGGGACATCAAGCAGGAGTTCGTTGATAGAGGAATGAACATGATCAAGGAAAGCCTTGCAAAGCTCGAACAAAAAGGAAGAATAAAGAGTGCAGATGAAGTTCTAGCAAAAATCAAACCCACAACTGATCTAGAAGAGGCTGTGAAGGATGCCGATTTGGTTATCGAAGCAGTTCCAGAAGTTGTGGACATAAAGAAGCAAGTTTGGGAAGAGGTAGATAAACTTGCAAAACCCGAATGCATATTCGCCAGCAACACGTCAACGATGAAGATTACCATGCTTGCCAGCTTTACCTCAAGACCAGAGAAGTTTGCCGGACTGCACTTCTTCAACCCACCAGTTCTAATGAGACTGGTTGAGGTTATAAGGGGTGAGAAGACCAGCGACGAGACAATGGATTTGCTTGTAGATTTCGTGAAAAGCATTGGTAAGGTTCCGGTTAGGGTGGAGAAGGATGTGCCAGGGTTCATCGTTAATAGGGTGCAGGCTCCTGCCAGCGTGCTGCTAATGGCAATTCTCGAAAAGGGTGTGGCAACCCCTGAAGAGGTGGATGCAACCGTTAGGAGGCTTGGCCTGCCAATGGGTCCATTTGAGCTCGTTGATTATACGGGAGTTGACATACTCTATAACGCTCTCAAGTATTACGCTCAGACAATCAGTCCGGATTACGAGCCTCCAGAAGTTCTTGAAAAGATGGTAAAAGAGAACAAGCTCGGAAGAAAAACTGGACAAGGATTCTACGACTGGAGTGCTGGAAGGCCGCAAATCGACTCAAGCAAGGCTACTGACAAGGTAAACCCGATGGACTTCACCTTTGTCGAAATCAATGAAGCGGTTAAGCTAGTTGAAATGGGCGTTGCAAGTCCCGATGACATTGATACTGCAGTAAAGCTTGGCCTTAACAGACCCTTCGGTCCATTCGAGCTTGCAAAGCAGTTTGGGGCTGAGCAGATAACCAAAAGGCTGGAGGAGCTAGCAAAGCAGTATGGAAAGAAGATTTTCGAGCCTACAAAGACCCTCAAGGAAGGGAAGCTGGAGGAACTACTAAAAAAAGGTAAGGCTGAAGCCGAGGAAAAAAAAGAAGAAGACGAGTTTAAAACGATAAAGATTGAAAAGCTTGAGGGTGGAATAACAAAGCTTATCCTGAACAGACCAGATAGACTCAACACGATATCTCCCGAACTCATGGAGGATCTGGATAAGGCCATAACGATGCTTTGGGATGATAAAGACACAAGAGTAATTGTCGTAACCGGTGCTGGTGACAGAGCTTTCTCCGCTGGGGCTGATCTGACAACCCTTATAACCCATCCATTCGACTTCCTTGAGCACAACAGAAAGGGAGAGAGGATATTCAGAAGGCTGAGCGAGATTCCAAAGCCTGTAATTGCTGCTATCAACGGATACGCTCTCGGAGGTGGACTTGAAATTGCGATGAGCTGTGACATCAGACTTGCCAAGAAGTCTGCAGTAATAGGTCTGCCAGAAGTTGGCTTGGGATTGCTGCCAGGATGGAGCGGGACGCAGAGAATGGTCAAGTTGGTAGGTATAAGCAGAGCAATGCAACTTGCTCTAACTGGTGAAAGGATTACAGCTGAGGAGGCAGAGAAGTGGGGACTGATCAACAAAGTCTTCGATGACGACAAGTTTGAAGAGGAAGTTATGAAATACGCCAAGAACATCGCAGAGCGCTGTGCCCCGATCTCGATGGCTCTGATAAAGAGGTTGGTCAACAAGGGTGGAGAGGTTCCAATGGATATTGGTATGGAGTGGGAGTGCACCGCTGCTGGACTGCTGTTCTCAACCGAAGATCTGAGAGAGGGAATCTCAGCTTTCCTGAGAAAGGACAAGCCCCAGTTCAAGGGGCGCTAAACCATTTTTTTCTATATTTTTGATATCGAAGATTCTGACTCCCCAGTAGGGCATAACCTTGGCTACTCCGGGCGACCAAACCAGCTTTATGTCTCACCCCGACAATTCTTTGAATGCGTCTCAAAGATGTCTTCGTATCGGAGCTGAGAAAAAGGGGAGTTGAGAGGGTAGGGACAAGGCTGAAAAAGGTGATTTCCTCACCCGATCCTATCGCAAGAATGGCTCTTTATGTCGCAAATGGTAAGGCTGAGGTTTGCAGGAGTGATGGTGGTTTGCAACACTCCCTCACCCTTAACGGTCACTTTGTTAGCCTACCACCCCACGCTTATGTTGGGAGATGTGGGCAGGAAATTATCCTCAGCAAAGAGGAATTAACAGCATATCCCTTCCCGTATGTTGTTGTAGATTGCAGGTTCTACGATGAGCATTTGGAGAAGGAAAAGTGGAAACTTGAGCTGCAGGTAAAGCAGAGCCTTGGAGTGGTTAGAGAATACATGTGGGACGAGAGGCTGGTTGTTACGTATCACGATTTTGGGTATGGATCATATTATCCAACAACAGAGGATTTTTTGAAAGAAAAAGGCATTAATAGGGTTGTGCTGCTTGATCCAAGCGGTGAAGAGCTTTTTGAGAAGGCGAATACTGAATGTTTCATAATTGGTGGAATTGTGGACAAGTCTGGGAAGAAAAGGGGATATACATCAAAAATTGGTAGGTCACTTGAAAAAGAGGGGTTTGATGTGGACTACAAGAGGATAGAGTTGAAGGGAGATGTTGTGGGCGTGCCAGATAGAGTTAACCATATTGCCGAAATTCTGCTCAGGGTGGAGCTTGATGGAGAAGATGTTGAAAGGGCGGTAAGAGCTGTTCAGCCCCCTCTTGTAGCCAAGTGGAGGTTGAGGAAGGAACTGCACGAGAGAACTTTGAGAGTGTGTGTTGGTGATGGGGTTATTAGAGTAGTATCGCAAAGCGAGTTTGAATATTTCAGGAAATGGCTCAACATCAGAAGGCAGGATTTCTATGAGGTTTGCAGGGAACAGAGGTTTTTTGTGGTATCAGATAAGGTAATGAAACGTATAAAAAATCAAAAATGGGACGAAAGAAAGAGATGTTTCAGGTTGTGGTAATCTCTGTTTGATTTTAAATATTAAGATTTCAGTTCAGTCCCAAATCGTCTTTAACATTCACCAGACCTCTTATAGCTACCTCGTAGAGCTTCTCCAACGGCATACCCAGCTTCTCAATCATTCTAATCCTGTCCCTATCACATCCAGCAGCAAAGCTCTTCTCTTTAAACTTCTTCTTTACCGTTTTTGGGGTCACTTCGGTTATCTTTCCCTTCTTTACAAGAGCACATGCAATAACCAGCCCCGAGATACTGTCGGCTGCCTGCAAAGCAATCTCAACCGGCTTCTCATAGTCACCAAAGAGCATGTGGTTGTGCCTTCTGACAACTTCGGCAATTTCATCATCAACCCCTTCTTTCAGCAAAATCTCCGCCCCTACCAATCCATGTCTCTCCATATCACCCTGAGTCTGTTCGTAATCTATGTCATGCAGAATGCCTATAGTCCACCATCTCTCTTCATCCTCTCCAAGCTCCTTGGCAAGTTCTCTCATTACAGCAGCGGTAGCTATGCAGTGTTTTATCAGCTTCTCATCACTCACATACTTTTTCAGAAGTTCAAGAGGTTCCATAGTGGGGTGTTTACGATGCTATTTATTTCCTTTTTCCTGTTTCAGATACACGCGTGAGAATGGGTTGAGTTAAACCAGAGGGTTTGGTCGAGTTTATTTTGTGAATATGCTAACTTCCATTCTCATTGACTATGAAAGCAAGCTCACTAGTCAAACCCAATCTCCACCATGGACTTCTAGCTTCTATACCTAGCTAAGAGTAATCACTACTAAGTAAATTTTATATTTCAGTACATGCGTACGGTTTGTGAGAATGAGGCTAAGTAGTTTACTTAACTCTCCAAGAAAAATAGAAGTTCTGAAAATTCTGAAGCAAAAGGCAACGAAGAGAGATATTGAGAGTGAACTGAACCTTACCCCATCCCGGTCATCCCAAATCCTTGGAGATCTTGAGAGATTAGGACTTGTAGAGAGAAATGGCAGCGTTATAGAAATTCTACCGAAAGGGAGACTTGCACTCGAAATTTATGGGGTTTTGTCGAAATTCAACAGGTTCTTTGAGAAGTGTGGAGACCATATAAACGAGCTTGAGCTATCTGATATCCCCAACTGGCTCATCGCAAGACTTTACGAACTCGACACTATCAAGGCTGTTCACAATAGCGGAGATGTAATAAAACCTCACGAGGACTTTCTCTCCATTATATCACATTCAGATGCTATCAAAGGTTATACACCTGTTTTCTTCAGCGAGTATTTTGATTTCCTGTTGGAAAAGGCTGAACGAGGTGTTGATGTTAGCATAGTCCTCAGTAAAGACGTCCTCAGAAGGATGATTTCAGATTTCCCGGAAGAGCTTGAAAGGATTTTAAGTTTCGACAACTTCAACCTCTACGTTTCAAGGAGTAAATACAGATTCGCTTTCGCCGTTACAGAAACGCACTTCCTGATTTCTTTTTATCTGAAAAACGGTGTTTTTGACTACATGCGTTACTTCGTTTGCGAAGGAGATGCTGTTCGCTGGGGAAACGACCTGTTTGAGTTTGTTAAGGCAAGTTCTGAGCTGGTTGACAAGATTAAGCTGAGCGAACTTCTTCGGAGTTGATCTCTTATTTCGAGATGAACATTTGAAAGGTTTAGTTGAAGTCTAAACTTTTTAGTCACCAACTAAATCTTTTAGTTCTGGGCTAAACTTTTTAGTTGCTATCTAAATTGCTTAGTTACCGACTAAAATTTTTAGTTTAAGATTAAATAAAAAGTTAAATATCTAAGCTTCCGCAATTGTCGCGAGGTGACGAAATGCTGCGAAAGGTTGTGGCGGGATTGCTGGTGTTGGTTATGCTGGGGAATGCAGTGATGCCTGCGATGGCAGTAACCGAGACCAACGATGAGATACTGCTGAAGAGGGTGGTTGTAGCTTCGCTGGATGAGAAAGGGAAGCTTCAGCTGAATGTCACGCGGGTAAACAAGGCCATAAATCTCGGAAACTTTAACTGTTCAAACAACAGCTGTTGCTCATGCGAAAACAATGCATGTCCAGCAATCTACAGCGTTGATGTCAATGAGGTTTACAACGTCAGCGAGAAAGGTGAGAGCTTGAAGCTGTTAAACGTCACAGTCTATAACAATTCATTCAGCTACAGCTTCCACGTTCTGGCTTATCAGGTCGAGAAAGAACAATACAACCTGAGCGTTGTTACGAGAATAATGCCTATAAACGACACAAACTTATTCACAACGATGGTGAACATCGATCCGAGAGGTGATAAAGCTCAGCCCGTGGCAGATATAGTGTTCTTCACGAATAAGACGACCCTTGCCGACCATTACAGACTGCTTGGCAAGGTGTTGAATGAGATAAGGAAGAACGATAACACAAGCTGGATCTGGAATAAAGCGAGGATTGAGCTGAATGATCTGGCTAAGAGGATTGAGAGGGATTTGGCTGAGTACAACGTCGAAGGAACATCGGGTGCCCTAGTCCTCGACATTGACTTGGTGTGTGATGCTTGCAAATGGCTCGTGGGTGGTTTATGTTCAGGAGCAGCTTCTGGGGTTGCTGGAAAGGCTGCACTTCCTTATGTACGAGAATTCCTTACCCGATTGGTGCTCTCGCATGCTTAGGGATCTGCCTTACCGCCTGCGAATTTCTATTAGCTTACGAAGTTTGCAACATGGCTGCTGAAGAAGTCTGCAGGAGGGTCAACCTATGTTGAGAACGTTGTTTTTTGCAGGTATTTTTTTAATAATTCTTTCTACTTTACTTGTCCTTGTCTTAGGCATACTGATGGGAGAATTTTACAAAATTAGAACTTTAGCCTCCATTGTATTCAGTTTTGGGCTATCTTTAGCAATTTCGTCGAGCAAAATACCTGCAAATCTGGAGAAAGGCACAGAAGCTGCACTAAGATTCGTGGTATTCGTTGTAATCTTCACTGTGTCATTCTTTGTTTTGGAGGGGATTTAATTATCGCTTATTTAGGTTGGTTGGGCGACGTTGAAGGTATAGGATGCAGGTGTGCGAGTGGTCAGCACTCTCTCAACAATAGGTTTTTTTAAAATTTTTACAAATTCTTGGGGGTTAAGATGAGGATCAAACGCGAAATTAAAATTTTATCTACTGAAACTCGTCCGTTTCGAATCAAAGCAAGAGTTGACTGCCAGAGATTGCTTAAGATCATACTTCTTGCCGTGATCATAAAGATTTACGCAATTGGGATTACACTTATCAGCTACTGGTTTTAGGGGAAATTACATAAATTATGGGGTAAGGCTAAAAAACGCTTAAAAAATTACGTAGCGAAATTCTAACACCAAGAGACAACAAAGTTATATATTCAACCATGTTAGGGGCGCTAAGGAGGTGACGATCATGGCAAGAATTCACGCAAGAAGAAGAGGTAAATCAGGATCAAAGAGGGTTTACAGGGGCAGTCCACCAGAGTGGGTGGACATGTCTCCTGAGGAAGTAGAGAAAAAGGTTGTGGAGCTTTACATTGAAGGATACGAGCCGAGCCAGATTGGTATGGTTCTCAGAGACCGCTATGGAATTCCATCAGTTAAGCAGGTAACTGGCAATAAGATTCAAAAGATTCTGAAGGAGAAGGGGGTTGAAATAAAGTACCCGGAGGATCTGAAATCACTGATTAAGAAGGCTTTGAAGCTCAGAAAGCACCTTGAGATACACAGAAAGGATAAGCACAACAGAAGAGGATTGCAGCTAATTGAGGCGAAAATCTGGAGGCTTTCCAACTATTATAAAGAGAAGGGCGTGCTGCCGGCAGACTGGAAGTATAATCCAGAGAGGCTCAAGATCGAACTCTCGAGATAATTTTTTAATTCTTCTTAAAAATTTTTGATATGTTCTCCCAGAAAGGTGGTGTTTTAACCATAGAAGATGTGCCAGTTACAGAGATCGTAGAGGGGACAGGAACTCCCGTTTACATAACCTCCAGAGCGAAGCTTGAAGAAAACATAAAGGCTTACAGAGAAGCTTTTCCCGATGCTGGGTTGCTTTATGCAGTGAAGGCTAACAACAACCTCGCTCTGATGAAGATTATTTCTTCTCAAGGTTTTGGTGCAGATGTCTTCAGTGATGGTGAACTTTATCTCTCCCTCCTCGCCGGATTCAAGAAGGATAGAATTCTTTTCAACGGAAATTCAAAGAGCAGGGAAGAGATTGAGATAGGAATTGTGAGTGGTGTAAAATTCAGCGTTGACAGCCTTGACGAACTTAAAACGATATCTGAGGTTGCAAAGGAGCACGGAAAAGAGGTTGAAATAGCTTTCCGCATAAATCCGGATGTTGACCCGAAAACTCATCCAAAGATAGCAACCGGACTTAAAGAGTCCAAATTCGGTCTACCGCAAAACATGGCCGTGGAAGCTTACAGGTTAGCCCTGAAACTTGATGGAGTTGTTCCGGTGGGAATACACTGCCACATCGGGAGCCAAATTCTTGATCTCTCTCCTTTTGTTCACGCCCTCGACAAAGTGATGGATATTGTGGCTGGAATTGAAAAAGAAGGAGTTGAGCTGGATTTCGTTGATATTGGTGGTGGTTTGGGGATAGACTATGAGGGAAAAGGGTCTCCAACTCCTTTGGACTTTGCAAAGACCATTCTCCCAGAGTTTGAGAGGAGAAAGAGTGAGCTCAGATCAGACCCTCAGCTTTGGCTTGAGCCGGGAAGGAGCATAGTTGGGAACACAACAATTCTGCTCACCAGAGTGAATGCTGTAAAAAGGAGCTATAGAAATTTTGTCGCTGTTGATGCGGGCTTCAACCTGCTGTTAAGGCCGGCAATGTATGGTGCTTATCACAGAGTTGCAGTTGCTAACAAAATGGACAGAAGGGGGGAGGAGGAGACCTACACAATCGTCGGGCCAATCTGTGAGAGTGGGGATGTGCTGGCGAGGGACAGAAAACTTCCGAAGGTTGAGCCAGGAGACCTCATTGCCATATTTGATGCTGGAGCCTACGGTTTTGTGATGAGCAGTCAGTACAATGGAAGGCCAAGATGTGCTGAAGTGCTGGTCAGCGGGGATAAATGGGATATGATCAGGGAGAAAGAGTCCTACGGAGATTTGATAGTTAAGCAGAAGATACCGGAATGGTTGCTATGAAGTTTCTGATTCTTGGAGACACGCACATCCCCCGAAGAGCCTCAAGGATTCCAGAGGAGTTTGGAAAACTCTTTAAGAGCTTGGATTACGATGCAGTAATCTGCACCGGAGACCTTACATCCGAGAGTGTCTTAAAGTATCTTAAAAATTTAAGTGGAGATGTTTACGTTGTAAAAGGGAACATGGATACGCTGCCTTTGCCAGAATCTGAGATTATAGAGGTGGGTAGAGTAAGAATAGGAGTTATTCACGGATATCAGGTTTATCCAAGGGGGGATAGGGAGCAGCTTCAGGACATAGGAGAGGATATGGGGGTTGATATTCTCGTTTCTGGTCACACCCATACTCCGGATGTCTACAGAGGAAGGATTGTGCTGCTAAATCCCGGATCTGCAACGGGAGTTTGGGGTGGAGGGGCAGTTGGAGAGATCTTACCAGCTTTTATGCATGTGGAGATAGAAGAATCTGTTAAAGGAACTCTCTACAGGCTTTTTAAAAGAGAAATAATCAAAGAGCGGTTTGATCTGACGCAACCTAAATAAATCCGTAGGTAGAGTAAGGAGTGCCGATGATGACTGATGGGCGACCTGAGATGTGATGAAAGGGAGAGTCTGAGGCCGCTATTCAATCAGGTTGTAAAGTGTATCTCTCTGTCTCGGAACCCTTCCGGCAACTGCTATAAGCTCTCTAAGCTCTTCTGGAGTTAAGCACTCACCAGAAGTCGCCCCGGCAGACTTCGAGATGTTCTCTTCCATTAGTGTCCCGCCGAGATCGTTTGCCCCGACATGAAGGGCTGCCTGAGTAAGCTTCAGCCCCAATTTAACCCACGAAGCTTGGATGTTCTTGACCTCAGGATATAGCAGTATTCTCGATACTGCAATCATAAGCAGGTCATCAAAACCCGAACTGCCCCGAAAACGCTTGCCAAGCTCATTGTTACGCCACATGAATGGTAGAGGTATGAACTCTGTAAACCCTCCAGTTTCCTGCTGAATCCTCTTTATCAGCATTATATGCTGAATCCTCTCATCCCATCCGTCCATGTGTCCATACATTATTGTTGCAGTCGTTGGAATCCTGAGTTTGTGTGCAAGCTTGATAACTTCTACCCACTCAGCCGTTTTCAGCTTCTTAGGACAGATGTAATCCCTTATTCTATCATCCAGAATCTCAGCAGCAGTTCCAGGCATCGAGCCAAGACCTTCTTGCTTGAACGTTCTTAAAACATCTTCAATATGCATGCCACTGTTTCTTGCAGCATGGACGACTTCCATAGGAGAGAAGGCGTGAATGTGTATTCTCCGGTCAACGTCTCTCACAGCCTGAAGAATTGAGACGTAAAAGTCAAGATCCGCGTTTGGCAACAATCCCCCCTGAATGCACACCTCGGTACATCCGAATTCAATCGCCTCCTCTACCTTCCTCCTAATCTCCTCGATTGTGAGAATATACCTCCGTCTGTTTCTGAAGGAGCAGAACTTGCAGTCGTTGATACAGATATCAGTGAAGTTAATATTTCTGTTCACCACATAGGTTACAGTATCTCCGACAAGCTCTTTTCTCAGCTCATCTGCAATCCTGAACGTTTCAAATGGGTTTTTGAGCAAATCGTCAAGGGCGAGCATAGCCATCAGCATCCGAGTAAGTTTCAATCAGCGGCTCAAGAAGGCTGCCATACCACTTAAGCTTTACGAATTTTGGATGCACGGGTAATCTTTCCTTTAATACGAATTCACCTCTGAGCGATGCACTAATTTTCTCGATTTCCGGCCATGGTGATTCCGGGTTGATGTAATCGTGAGTGACATGAGAAATCCCTCCGATATCGTTAGCCCCAGCCTTCAGGAAGGGGTAGGTATCATCTACGAGGTTTGGGGGAACCTGAACTGCCACATCCTTTGGCAGTATTTTTCTCGCAGCCTTTACTGCGTCCAGCATCTCCTCGACGGTTGGTGGAGGGGAATTACCCATTGGTGTACCTTTCTTTGGTTTAAAATTCTGAATAATTACCTCCTGAATGTGTCCGTAGTTCTCGTGAATATCCGCAATAACCTCCAAAGAGTAAAGCCTGTCATCTCTTTTCTCACCAATTCCAACCAATATTCCGGTTGTAAAGGGAATTTGAAGCTTTCCAGCCTCTTTTATCATTTTTATCCTGACCTCTGGTTTCTTGCCCGGACTCTCTGCATGGCATTCAAGCTCTACAGCCTGTTCGAGCATCAGACCCATGCTCGCGTTCAAGTCCTTCAATCTCCTCATTTCTCCTTTGCTCAGAATTCCTGCGTTCGTGTGTGGCAGGAAACCCATTTCCACCGCCAAGCTGTTCATGCGGGCAATGTAGTCAACAAAAT